>NZ_JBKGXT010000007.1:0-251003 GCF_046546495.1 Pseudonocardia nantongensis
GAACAGCCGGTCCGGACCGGCCGCCGCTGCTGCTGTGCCCGCCGAGCGGTCCGGACCGGCTGTTCCGGGTCGGCCCGGTGCTGGCCCGCGCGGACCTGCCCGACCCGGAGCGGGCCGGGCACCTGGGCCCCGCCGTGGAACAGACGATGGCAGCCGGCCCGTGGTGCACAGGCCCGGACGGACGGCCCGGGCTCGGCTCGCTCGGCGTGCTGTTGGATGCCGCGCTCGGCCAGGCGACGATCAACGCCCGGCCGGACGGGCACTGGGCGGTCACCACCGAGATGACGATCGACCTGTTCGGCCCGCTGCCCGGCGAGGGCACGCTGACCGTGCTGGCCTGGCCGGTGCACGCGGCCGGCGCGACCGTGCTGGCCCGCGGGGAGATCCGGGGGCCCGGCGGCGACCTGCTCGGCATCGGTACCGAGTGGGGCCGGTTCATCCCCGAGGTCCCGGAACTCGACGACGGCCCGCCGCCCGGTCCCGGCCCGGACGGCGACGCGGCCGCTGTGCTCGGCCTGACCCCCGGTCCGGACGGGGTACTGGCGATGGCGCCTTCGCCCGCCCTCGGCAACGAGCGCGGCACGGTGCACGGCGGGGTGCTGGCCGCGGCCTGCGAGATCGCGGCGGTGGCCGCACTGCCCGGCCCGGCGGGGAACCCGCACCGGACCGGGTCGCTGCACGTCACCTACCTGCGTCCGGCCGACACCACCGAGCTCAACACGGTGCCGGTCGAGGTGGTGCACGGCGGGCGGTCGTTCGGCGTGCTGCGGGCCGCCGTCGTCCGCCCGGACGGCAAACCGGCCGCCACCGCCACGGTGACCCGCAACGCCTCGTGAGCGGATATCGCGGTCACGACCGCGATATCCGCTCACGGGGCGTTCACGCCGCACTCTCCAGCGGGACGACGGCCCACCCGGGGAGGTCCTCCTGGCCGGGCACCGGAACCGGGTCCGCGCTCAGGTTCATGATCAACGCGGAGCCGTCCGGGGCCCGGAACGCGCCGAGCGTGGTGCCCTGCATCCGGCCCAGCTCGACGTCGCCGTCGCGCAGCCGCGGGATCAGCCAGCGCCAGGCGTCGGTCAGCGGCGTCGGCTGCCCGCCGGAGGCCTCGACGGCCGGGGTCCACAGCGACGAGTACTCCAGGTCGTCGCTGCCCTCCGGGCCCCAGAGCAGGGCCCCGGAGCTGCCGGAGCGGGCCATCGCCTGCAGCACCGCGAGCGTGGAGACCGTGCTGGCCGGGCTGTCGTAGCCGGCCTGGGCGTCGGCCGGGACGTTGGCGTAGAACTCGGCCCACCAGATCGGCAGCTGGGTCCGCTGCTTGATCCAGTCGTCGATCACCGCGAACTTCTGCGCGCCGACGTCCACCGGCGAGATCGCGTCCTGCTCGCCGCGGTTCGTGGTCGATCCGTCGACGGCGATGAAGTCGGCACCGACGTTGTTGGCCAGCCAGTACTCCAGGACGTCGAGCGGGCGCTGGTCCAGGGCCCCCCACGGGCCGCGGATGTCCGAGGCGTCCGGCGAGTCCGGGGGCACGCTGGACATCACCGGGTACGGGCCGCCGACCTGGACGTCCGGGCGGACCTCCTTCACCGCCCGGTAGACCTCGTTGTAGAGGGCGGTGTAGCCCTCGTAGTCCCAGCGGTTCTCGTCCTGCTTGTAGAAGCCCTTGAGCTCGTTCCAGACCAGGACCCGGTCCACCTGCGGGTAGCGCTTGACCGCCTCGGCGGACAGCTCGGCGTAGTCACGGAAGTACTCCGGCCGGACGTCGTCCTCGAGCTTGTCCCAGTTGGTGACGCCGGGCGGGCCGCCCTTCATCCAGTCCGGGGCGCAGCACAGCGTGAGCATGGCCTTGCCACCGGTCTCTTCGGTCAGCTGCATCCGGCGGTCCAGCGAGTCCCACTCGTACTGGTCGGGCGCCGGCTCCGGGTTGAGCGTCCCGAAGCCCATGAGGTGGTGGTTCTGGTACTCCTGCCCGAGGCTGGAGAGGATCTCGGTGCCGCGCTGGCGGGCCTCCGGGTTCTCGGTGTCGTCCAGGCTCCGTTGGGTGTGCGTGACGCCGATCTCCATCGGGTTCGGCTGGGGCGACCAGTTCCACCCGTTGTCCAGGTCCAGCGCGCCCGCCGAGGCCTCCAGCGCCGAGGCCGGTGCGCCGTCCGGCCCGGAGCCGCCGGTGCCGGTGGAACACGAGGCCAGGGCCAGCAGCGCGACGACGCCGGCGGCCACGCCGGTGACACGGCGGGACCGGCCGGGCCGGGTCGCCGGTGACTCCGGCGACGACGTCGGGTGGGGACGGCGTGACGCTCGCACGGGGGACCTCACGTTCTGACACGGTCGGGACACGGTGGTCGGCCCGCCCGCGAGACCGTGTTGCGAGCTGACCGGATCCCAGGGTGGCAGCGGCCCCCTGAGATCGACCTGAGAGCGTCCGCGGGCGGTGCGTTCAGGCGTTCGGAGCAGGGTAGGCGGGAGGTTCGGGTGCCTCGCGGGCAGCCCCGGTACCCCTGGTCAGCCGCCGGTCGCGCAGCGTGTACACCGCCGAGGCCCGGTCCAGCACCACCGGGTCGTGGGTGATCAGCAGCACCGAGCGGCCCCGCGCGGCGGCCAGCAGGTCGTCCAGCACGGCGTCGCGGGTGTCCGGGTCCAGGTGTGCGGTGGGCTCGTCGAGCACCAGCACCGCCGGGTCGGCGAGCAGGGCGCGGGCCAGGGCCAGCCGGCGTCGCATGCCCCCGGAGAGGCGGCCGCCGTGCGCGCCGACCCGGTCGTCGAGGCCGAGCCCGGTCAGGCCGACCCGGTGCAGCGCCGCGGCCAGGGCGGTGTCGTCGGCCTGCGGCGCGGCCAGCCGCAGGTTCTCCCGGACCGTGGAGTCGAACACGTGCGGGTCGGCCGGGACGCCGGAGATCACCGCGCGGACCTCGTCCGGCGGGCGGGTCAGCAGTTCCTCGCCGTCGCAAGCACCCGAGCCCAGCGTGACCGACCCGGCGACCGGGTCGAGGAAGCGGAACAGCACCGACGCCAGCGTCGACTTGCCCGAGCCGCTGGCCCCGACGAGCGCGACCACCTCGCCGGCGGGGACGTCGAGGTCGACGCCCTCCAGTACCCGGTGGCCGGGGTGGTCGACGGTCAGGCCGCGGATGCGCAGGTCGCCGCGCCGGGCCAGCGGGCGGGCCCCTGGTGCGCGGTGACGTACGGACGGTTCCGCGCCGAGCACCGGCACCAGCCGGGCCAGCGCGGTCCGCACCGCGGCCAGCCGGGCCGCGGCTGCCGGCAGCGGAGCGACGATCTCGAACGCGGCCAGCGCGGTCAGCACCAGCACCGCCATCGGCACCGCGGCCAGCGTGCCGGCGTCCACCGCGGCCACGCCGAGCAGCAGCGTCCCGGCCAGGGTGAGCCCGGCGACCAGGGCTCCGGCACCGGCGCCGAGGCCGAGCGTCGCGGCGTCCCGGCGGGCGGTGCGGGTGAGCTCCGCGTCGGCGTCGGCGACCCGGGCGACCGCCCGGTCCATCGCGCCGTTCGCGATCAGGTCCGGGGCGCCGTCGAGCAGGTCGACCAGGTCGGTGGCCAGCCGGGTCCGGGCCGTCGCGGCGCGGGCGGCGGGTCCGCGGGACAGCGCCGCGGCCATGGCCGGGACGGCGAGACCGGCCAGCACCAGCCCGGCGGCGAGCAGCAGCCCGCCGGGGACGGCCAGCGCGGTCGCGAGCAGCACCGCGCCGGTGCCGGCCACGGCCGCGGACACCGCGGGCACCGTGGCCCGCACCACCAGGTCCTGCACCGAGTCGGTGTCGCTGACCAGCCGGGAGACCAGGTCGCCGGACCGGAACCGGCGGACCGGCTCGGTCGCGGCCAGCCGGGCGTAGACGCGGTCGCGCATGTCGGCCAGCGCGCGCAGCGCGGCGTCGTGCCCGACCAGCCGCTCGAGGTAGCGGGCGACCCCGCGGCCGACGCCGAGCGCGCGGGTCAGCACCACGGCCACGCTCAGCGCCGTCACCGACGGGTGCTGGGCGGCGGTGGCGAGCAGCCAGGCGGCCAGGCTGAGCAGCCCGGCGCCGCAGGCGGTGGCCAGCGCGCCGAGCAGCGCTCCACCGAGGACGCCGCGGGCCCGCGGGCGCAGCGCCTCCCGGGCGAGCGCCCAGGGGCCGGACGGGGCGGTCCGGGTGTTCATCGGCGGGCCTCCGCGTACCGGGTCGCGGCCGGGCCGGTCGCGGCTGTCCCCGTGCCGGGAGCTGCGGATCCGGGGCCGTCCTGCTCGGCGACCCGGCCCTCGTGCAGCCGCACCACGCGGTCGGTGTGCCGGTCCCAGCCGGCGTCGTGCGCGACGACCAGCGCGGTCCGGCCGCGCAGCAGCTCCGCGGCCGCCGACCGGACCGCCTCGGCCGAGTCCGGGTCCAGGTGCGCGGTCGGCTCGTCGAGCAGCACCAGCGGCGCGCCCCGCAGGAACGCCCGGGCCAACGCGACCCGCTGCCGCTCCCCGGACGACAGCCGGCTGCCGCCCTCCCCGAGCGGGGTGTCCCAGCCCTGCGGCAGCCGCGCGACCACCGCGTCCAGCCCGGACCGGCGCGCCGCCTCCCGGACGTCGGCGTCGGAGACCGTGGCGCCGTACCCGCCCGCCCCGAGCCGGACGTTGTCCGCGACCGACCCGGCGAACAGGTGCGGTCGCTGCGGGACCCAGGCGACGGTGCGCCGCCACGCGTCGAGGTCGAGCTCGCCCAGGTCGGTACCGATGCTCGTTCCGCCGGAGCTCCGCTCCGTGCCGTCGACCGTGCCGTCGACCGTGACCGAGCCGCCGGTCGGGGCGACGAACCCGAGCAGCACGCCGAGCAGGGTGGACTTGCCCGATCCGGACGCCCCCGCCAGCAGCACCGACTCGCCGGGGCGCACGGTCAGCGACAGCCCGGCCAGCGCGTCGGCGGGTGCCCCGGGGTAGCGGACCCGCAGCCCGTCGACCGTCAGCCCACGGCCTGCCGCCGGTGCGGCCGGAGGAGCGGTGCGGCCGCCCGCGGCCCCGGTGACCGGGCGGTCCATCTCGTCGAAGACCTGCCGTGCGGCGGCGACGCCCTCCATGCTGGCGTGGAACCGGGAGCCGACCTCGCGCAGCGGCAGGTACGCCTCCGGGGCCAGGACCAGCACGAACAGCGCGGTCGCGTAGTCCAGGTTCCCGTAGAGCAGGCGCAGGCCGACCTCGACGGCGACCAGCGCGACGGCGAGGGTGGCCACCAGCTCCAGCACGAACGCGGACAGGAACGCGACCCGCAGGGTGCCCATGGTGGCCCGGCGGTGCTCGTCGGTGGTCTCCCGGACCTTCCCCGCGACGACGGTGGCCCGCCGGAACAGCGCCAGCGTCGGCAGCCCCTGCACGACGTCGAGGAAGTGCCCGCCGAGGCGGGACAGCAGCCGCCACTGCCGCTCCGTGCGGGCCCGGGTGTGCATCCCGACCAGCGCCATGAACAGCGGGATCAGCGGCAGCGTGACCGCGACGACCAGCGCCGAGAGCCAGTCCGCCCCGGCGACGACGACCAGCACGGCCACCGGGACCAGCACCGCCAGCACCAGCTGGGGCAGGTAGCGGGCGAAGTAGTCGTCCAGGGCGTCCAGGCCGCGGGTGGCCAGGGTGACGGTCTCCCCGGTCGAGCGGTTCGGGTCCGGCGGGCCCGCGGCCAGCCGGCGGACCAGCCGCATCCGCAGCTGGGACTTGGCGCGCGCGGCGCCGCGCAGCGCGGCGGCCTCGGCGCCGTAGGCCAGTACCGCGCGGGCCAGTGCCACCCCGGCGACGGCCAGCGCGAGCGGGACCAGGGTGGCCGCCGGTGCGCCGGCGGTCGCCCCGGCGACCGCCCGGGACAGCAGCCACGCCTGGGCCAGGATCAGCCCGGTCAGCGCCGTCCCGCAGACCACGGCGACCAGCAGCTGGACCCGGACCGCGCTCGCCGTGCGCAGCAGCCGGGGGTCGACCGGTGGCCCCCCGGTGACCGGTGCGGCGGGGGTGCTCATCACGGTGCCGGGACCGCCGCCGGGTCGACCCGCGGGCCGCCGAGCCGCTTGCGGAACACCCAGTAGCTCCAGGACTGGTAGACGAGCACCAGCGGCAGGAACACCCCGGCCACCCAGCTCATCACGGTCAGCGTGTACGGCGCGGACGCCGCCCCGGCCACCGTGAGGGTCTGCGCCGGGTCGGTGGTGCTCACCAGCAGCTCCGGGTGCAGCTGACCGAAGAGCACCACCGACAGCCCGCCGACCGCCGTCGCGGTGGCGGTGAACGCCCAGCCCTCACGGCCGAGGAGCAGGGCGAACCCGGCGAGCGCCAGCGCCAGTCCGGACGCCCAGGCCACCGGAGTGGTCCAGGACGGATCGCGCAGGACCAGCGTGGCGGTCAGGAAGGCGACCGTCAGCAGCAGCACGGGGACGACCGCGCGCACCGCCAGCCGCCGGGCCCGGTACCGGACCGGGCCGTCGGTCTTCAGCGCCAGGAACACGGCGCCGTGCAGCAGGAACAGCGCCGTGGTGACCACGCCGCCGAGCACGGCGTAGCCGTTGAACAGGTCCCCGAGCCCGGCGGTGACCACGGTGTTCGCGCCGTTCCCGGCCGGGCCCGCCACGGTGGGCAGCCCGCGGACCAGGTTGGCCAGCACCAGGCCCCAGACGAACGCCGGGACCAGCGAGCCGATCCCGATGGCGGCGTCCCAGCGGGCCTTCCACGCGGCGTCCTCGCGCTTGTGCCGGTACTCCAGCCCGACCCCGCGCACGATCAGCGCCAGCAGTACGAACAGCACCGGCAGGTAGAAGCCGGAGAAGGTGGCCGCGTACCAGGCCGGGAACGCGGCGAACATGGCGCCGACCGCGGTGATCAGCCAGACCTCGTTGCCGTCCCAGACCGGGCCGATCGCGCCGAGCGCGACCTCCCGGTCCTCCTCGGTGCGGCCGAGACCGCGCACCAGCATCCCGACGCCGAAGTCGAAGCCCTCCAGGACCAGGTAGCCGGTCCAGAGCACGGTCACGGCCAGGAACCAGATCGTGGGCAGGTCCATCGTGTGCTCCTAGTAGCTGAAGGCCGGATCGTGGCGGTCGGAGCCGGAGCCGGAGCCGTCGGGTGCCTCGGTGTCGGGCTCGTCGGTGTAGGGCTCGTCGGTGTAGGGCTCGTCGGTGTAGGGCTCGTCGGTGTAGGGCACGGCGGCCGCCGGACCGGCCTTGACGTAGCGGAACAGCAGCGCCACCTCGACGACCGCCAGCACGCCGTAGAGCAGCGTGAACGCGGTCAGCGAGAACGCCACCTGGCCCAGGCTGACGCCGGGGGAGACGCTCGCCGCGGTCAGCAGCTCGCCGTGCACCGTCCAGGGCTGGCGGCCCATCTCGGTGAGGATCCAGCCGAAGATGTTGCCGGCCAGCGCGGCGGGCAACGCCGCGACGACGACCCGGTACATCCACCGGCGGCCCGGTAGCCGCCCGCGGCGGGTCAGCCACAACCCGGCGACCGCGACCGCGACCCCGCTCAGGCCGAGGCCCATCATCAGCCGGAACGACCAGTACAGGACGGCGATGTTGGGCCGGTAGTCGCCGGGGCCGTAGAACGCCTCGTACTGGGCCTGGACGTTCTCGATGCCCTGCACGGTGCCCCACGGGTCGCCGGTGGCCAGGACGCTGAGCACGGCGGGGATCTGCACGTTGATGTGGTTGCGGCTGCCGTGGATGTCACCCACCGCGAACAGCGAGAACCCGGCGGACTCCTCGGTCTGCCACAACGCCTCGGCGGCGGCGATCTTCATCGGCTCGTGCTCGGTGGCCAGCTTCGCCTGGTGGTCACCGGAGGCGACCAGCAGCACGCCGGCGATCGCGGTGACCAGGAACCCGGCGCGCAGGCTCGTGCGGAACAGCTCCCGCTCGGAGGTGTGCGGTGCCGTGTCGTGGTTGCGGGGCCACTTCTCGCGGGCGATCTTCCAGGCGCTGACGGCGGCCACGAACAGCCCGGCGATGACGAACGCCGCCGCGACGACGTGGAAGTAGGTCGACCAGGCCTGCGGGTTGGCCAGCACCGCGCCGATGTCGGTGAGCCGGGCGCGGCCGGTGGCCTGGTCGACCTGGTGACCCACCGGGTTCCGCATCCAGGCGTTCGCGGCCAGGATGAAGTACGCCGAGAGGTTCGAGCCGATCGCGGCGGCCCAGATGCAGGCCAGGTGCACGCCCCGGCGCAGCCGGTCCCAGCCGAAGATCCAGAGCCCGATGAAGGTGGACTCCAGGAAGAACGCGACCAGCGCCTCCATCGCCAGCGGGGCGCCGAAGACGTCGCCGACGAAGGTGGAGTAGGTGCTCCAGTTCATCCCGAACTGGAACTCCTGGACGATCCCGGTGACCACGCCCATCGCGAAGTTGATCAGGAACAGCTTGCCGAAGAACTTCGTGGCCCGCAGGTACTCGGTGCGTCCGGTGCGGTACCACGCCGTCTGCAGCGCGGCGACGATCACCGACAAGCCGATCGTCAGCGGCACGAAGAGGAAGTGGTAGACGGTCGTGATCCCGAACTGCCAGCGTGCCAGGTCCAGCGCGTCCATTCCGGTCCCGCCCTCCGCGAACTTCTACTCCCAGTAGTAGTTCTACCGGAAGTAGAAGATCGACGCGAAGTGTGGCCGGGTAACGACGGACACGTGCGCGCGCCGGGCTACCGGGAGAAGGCGAAGGCGCCGTGCTCGCGCAGTACCTGCAGCACCTCGGGGGAGTCGGCGAACGCCTCCTCGACGTCCGCGGGCGCCGCGACCCGGTGCGCGTTCTCGGCGATGTAGCCGCGCATCGCCTCGTCGAACCGCTGCTCACCGGCGGCGTCGCGGCCCTCCAGCAGGGCGGCCGCGCCCTGGTCGTACACGCCGTCGACGAGCGCGCTGAACCCGCCACGCGAGTCCCAGTAGGACATCGGCGCGCCGATCGGGCCGGCGACCTCACCCGGGCCGAAGTCCTCGATCCGGTACTGGTCGCGCTGCCCGGCGACGACGGCCTGGGCGTAGGTCGCGAACGCCTCGTCCAGCCACGGGTCGCGGCCCTGATCGTTGCCCACCAGCCCGTAGAACCACATGTGTGCGAGCTCGTGGGCGACCAGCGATCCCCGGGTGCCGTCCCGGACGTCGCCGAACTGCAGGTGGGTCGGGAACTCGACGCCGTCGCTCAGGGTCGGGACGACCGTCAGCCACAGGTCGGGGTAGGGGTAGGGGCCGAGCAGCCGTTCCAGGGCGGGCAGCGACGCGGCGACCTCGTCCGACCACTCCCGGGCGGTCCCGCGCAGCGCGCCGTCCTCGCTCGCCCCGTCCTCGCTCGCCCCGTCCTCGTCCGCGCCGGCCCGGCCTGCGGTCGGCAGCGCGACGTGCACCCGGGTCGAGCCGACGGTGGTCTCGGTGATCCGGTAGTCGCCGACCGCGACCGCGACGTCCCGGATCGCGTCGGCGGTGAACGTGCGGGTGCTGCGCCCGGGGGACGGCGTCGTGCTGCCGGTCGGGGTGCCGACGCCCACCACCTGCTGGTCGTCGTCCGCGGTGACCGCGAGCGAGTTCAGCCGAAAGTCCTCGGCGACGACGGTCTCGCCGGACATCCCGACCGCCGGCGTCCGGACCCAGCCGCGGTCGCGGACCCGGTCCAGCACCGGCAGCGCGGTGCCGAGCCAGGCGGTCCCGGCGTCGGGGGAGTGGCCGATCCGTTCGCGCGAGTCGGCGCCCAGGGTGATCCGGAAGCCGAGCTCGGCGGTCACCGGGGACCCGGCCTCGGCGCAGGCCGGCAGCGGGAGCTCGACCAGCGTGCCGGGGGCGCCGTCCGGGGCCCCGGCGGGCTCGGTCCGTGGCCGGACCGGGTTACCGTCCACCGCGGCGCTGGTGATCTCCGCCGAGTTCCCGGCGCGGACGGCGCTCGGCCGGTTCGTCCAGAGCCGGAACACCAGCTCGCAGACCCGGGTGTCCGGGGTGAAGCGGACCGTCTGGGTGCCGTTCGCCGACGACAGGTCCGGTGCCATGTCCAGCGTGGCGTCGACGACCGGGCGCTCCGGCCGGGGCGCGGCGCGCTCGGTACCCGGGACCCCGGCGGAGCAGCCGGCGAGTACGGCCAGCACGACCGCGACCCCGGCCAGAGCGCGGCACCGCCGGGTCGGATCGATCATGGAGGCGAGGCTAGCGACGTCGGTGCCCCGCTGCGACCGGCGTGCCGGGGTGCTCCGCCGACGCCACCCGATCGCGGATCCGGGTCCGCACCGCGTGCGCCGGTGCCGACACCAGTGTCTCCAGCGGCCCCCGGCCGACGGCCCGGCGCCAGGCGACGGCGGCCGCCGTCGCCACGCCGATCTGCCAGAGGTAGCCCTCCACCGGTCCGAACACGTCCAGCGGCGAGTTCATGAACAGGACCGACCCGACGTAGCAGGTCAGGGTCATCGAGCCGGCCGCGGCGAGCGGGCGCAGCAGCGGCCCGAGCGCCCGGGCCGGGCCGCCGGCGGTGATCCCGGCGGCCAGCAGGATCGCGCCGAGGACGGCCAGCGCCGAGCCGGTCGTCTGCAGGACGTCCAGTGGGGTGCCCGAGTGCGGCGCGACGGTCGCCAGCCACCACCAGGTGGTGGTCGGGGCGACGCCGCCCGGGGAACCGGTGACGACGTCGGCGATCGTCGGGGCGGTGTCCAGCAGCTGCGGCGGGCTCGCCGCCGCGATCGCGGCGTAGCCGCCGGCCGGGCCGAGCAGCCCCATCGAGACGCCGGTCGCGGCGAGCGCGGTCGCCGTCCCGCCGGCCACCAGGGCGGCCGCCGTGCGCACCGACGACAGCCGCAGCCGCCCGACGACGAGCCCGACCGCCATGTAGGCCAGCCAGATCACCGCCGGATACGCCCCGGTGACCGCCAGCTCGGACAGCAGGCCGAGCGGGTCGGTGAACAGCTCCGTCACGGACGGGTTCGTCAGGTCGGGTTGCGGTAGGAACGGGCGGAGCAGGTGCGAGAGCACCGGCACCCCGACACACAGCGCCACCGCCAGCGGCGCCAGCACCCGGGTGGGCAGCGCGACCAGCGGGATCGCCAGCAGGAACGCGATCGCGTAGTAGGGCAGGATCAGCGTGGCGATCGTCGGGTCGGTCCAGCTCAGCGCCAGGCCGAGCAGCAGCAGGACGCCGGCCCGGGTCGCCAGCATCGCCGCCGTGGCGGACAGCTCCGGTCCGGGACGCACCCGGGCCCGCCCGGTCATGAACGCGAACGAGACGCCGGCCAGCAGCGCGAAGAGCGCGGCCGAGCGTCCGCCGAAGACCAGGTAGCTGGCGGTGGGGACACCCTCCTCGGTGGTCTCGACCAGCGCGTGCACGGCGATGATCCCGAACAGTGCGAGCCCGCGGGTGGCGTCCACGCCGAGCAGCCGTCCCCCGGGCCGGGGACCTGCCGATCCGGCCGTGGTGTCGGTCGCGGCCGGTGGTGGTGCCGGGTGGCAGCCGGTGGCCGCCGGCGCGGCGAACCGGTCGGTGCGGGTGGCCTCGGAGTCCGGGCGCGGCCGCGCGGCGGATCCGTACTGCCGATCGGGGGCGGGGGCCGTCGCTCGTGTCGTACCGGGAGCCGGTGACCGGGCCGGCCGGCTCACGGTCGGCACCTCCTGCGCGCGCGGAGTCGGGATCGACGGGTGCGCCACGGCCGGCCGGGGCTCCGGGCGGGGACGCTCCGGCACCGGTCGCGCCGGGCGTGGGCGCGGCACGGGTGACGGCCGGGCCGCGGTGTTCTGGCGCGGCACGGGTGACGGTCGGGCCGCAGCGGCCTGGCGCGGCACGGCTGACGGCCGGGCCGCGGTGTCCTGGCCCCGGTACTCCGGGCCCGACGGGTGGGCCGCCGTCGGCGTCGTCCGGTCGGGGCCGGGAGTCGGTCGGGTCACGCCATCACCTCGTCGATCAGCTGGAGGCCCAGGTCGCGGGCGTCGGCCCCGGGGAGCCCGGCGTCGGAGAACCAGTCCGGACCCGCCTCCGGATGGGGCCCGACGACACCGACCCGGCCGGCCCCGAACGGGGTCACCGCGGCGGCGACCTCCCGGTTCGGGTACCGGGCGAGGACGGTGCCGCCGGCGTCCGGGTCGAGCAGGAAGTGCGGGCCGTCCTGGAAGAACAGCTCACGCTCGCGGCCGCGCCAGTCGAGCCGGAGCAGCGCGTCGCCGTCGTGGCCGACGGTCGCGCCGGCCGAGTCGATCCACCGGTCGGTGTCGCCGGGGAGCAGCCCGAAGCCCGGCGTCGCCCCGGCCAGGTAGCCACCGAGGCAGAACCCCAGGTAGCGGCCGCCGGCGGCGACGTGCGCGCGGAGCGGGTCGCGCGCCGTGCGCATCACCCGCCACGCCGACGCCAGGGTCCCGCCGCCGGGCTGGGCGTAGAGCGCGACCCCGGCGAGCGTCGCCGCGGTGAGCGGCAGCTCCTCGCGCGGCCCGACGTAGCGCACGTCGAAACCGTGCCGCCCGGACGCCAGCAGCGCGGCCACCGACTCGGCGCACCCGGTCGGCCGGGACGCCGGCCCCCGGTAGACCAGCGCCACCGGGCGGCCACCGGCCGCACGGGTCGGCCGGGCGTCCGGGGTGCGGGAGCGGACCAGTCCCATCGGCCTGCCCAGTCCCATCCGTCCGCCCAGTCCCATCCGTCCGCGCAGCATCACCGGGCGCCCGGCCCGGGCCGCTGATCGCTCCCGTGCGGGGCCGCGGTCCCGGCGTGCTCCGGGGCCCGGTCGGCGAGCCGGTGCTGGGCCCGTCCCCGGTCGGTCCGGATCCGGGCCGTCTCGGTGAGGACGGGCTCCGCGCGGTCGAGCACCCGCGGGCCGGCGATGCGGTGCCGGCCGGCCCCGGACCGCCGCGGCGTCGAGCGGCCGGCCAACACCGAGCGCATCCGCAGGGTGTGGCCGGGGTCGTCGGCCGGGCCGACCCGGTTGAGGACGACGGTGCGCTCCGGGTCGACCGCGGCCAGCCGCTCGGTCGTCCCCGCGGCGGACCCAGCCCGCGGAGCGGGCACCGGGGCGGGTACCGCGGGCACCGCGACGGTCTCGTCCGCGGCCCGGTCCGGGACGCGCGGGCCGGGAACCGGCAGCGCCGGAGGGTGTGCCGGCACCGCCGCCGGCTCGAGCACCGACCGGGCGGTGATGCCCCGCCAGCGGGTGCCGGCCGGCAGCCGCTCGCCCTTCATCACCAGCGACAGCGGATCCAGCCGGGTACCGGCGCCGACCACGGCGTCGTAGAGCACGATCGACCGATCACCGACGCTCGCGCCCTCGGCGACGGTCACCGTCGACATCTTCATGACCCGGTCCTCGAACAGGTGGGTCTGCAGCGACACGTCCCGCCCGACGACGGCGTCGTCCCCGATCTCGACCAGGTCGAACTCGGTCAGGTAGGTGGTCGACACGCAGGTGCGGCGGCCGATCCGGGCACCGAGCAGCCGCAGCAGCGGCGGCAGCAGCGGCGTCCCGGACAGCATGCTCAGCAGCCCGGGCACCGCGGCGGCCTCGAACAGCCCGGTGACGAACTCCGAGCGCCGCACGAAACGGCTCCACAACGGCTCGGTGCGCGTCCGGTAGGTGCCCACGACCAGCCACTTCACCGCCGCGACCAGCAGCACCAGCAGCAGCGCGGTGCCCAGAGCGAGCGCCGGTGCGGCGAGCACCACCGCCCCGGCCGGTGCGGCCCGCGCGACGTCGGACAGGCCCTGCAGGAACAGGTAGAGCGACACCGAGATCGCCGACGCGGGCAGCGTGGCGCGCAGGAACTCGATGCCCAGCCGCTCGGCGACCCGGGCCCGGGACGGCCGGAACGTCATCGACTCCGGGTGGTCGCCGGAGTCCTGCCGGATCGGCAGGTGCATCGCGGGCGACCCCAGCCAGGTCGTCTCGTTCGGCACCCCGGACGGCGGCGGCACGGTCGCGACCCCGATCAGCGACTCGTCACCCAGCGACGACCCGGCCGGGACGACGGCGGCGTTCCCGACGAACGCGCGGCGCCCGACCAGCGTCGGGCGGCGCACCATCCAGCCGTTGTGGAAGGTCGCGCTGCCGACGCTGGCCATGTCCGCGACGAAGCTGCCCTGCGAGATCGTCAGCATCTCCGGGTCGAGGTGCGAGGCGGTGGACACCTCCGCGCCGCGGCCGATCCGGGCGCCGAGCAGCCGCAGCCAGCCGACCGTGTAGAGCGTGGAGTACAGCGAGTTGGTGTGGGCCAGGCTCATCTCGAGCAGCTTGTCGCCGAACCACTTGCGCAGGCCCAGCGCGGAGCGGGCGGGGAACACGCCCGGTCCGGTGCGCGGCCGCACCGCCCACCGGCCGAGCGCGACCAGCACGCACACCGTCAGCACGAACACCGGCCCGACCGCGACCGCGACGGCCAGTGCCGGCCTCGGGCCGAACACCAGCAACGAGACCCACACCAGCAGGACCGCGGGGACCAGCGAGAGCAGCGAGACCAGCTCCAGCCCGACCACCCCGGCGGCCGCGGCCGCCAGCTGCGGGCGGGTCCAGGACGGTGCCGGACCGCGCTCGGCCAGCTCGGCGATCGCCGCGTCGACGGCGTCCGGCACCGCGGGCGAGCCGGCCCAGTGCTCGCGGGGTGGGATCACCTGGTCGGCGGCCACCGCGGACTGCTCGCCGAGCCCGGCGTCGGCGCCGATCACCGCGCCCGGCTCGACCACCGAGCTGGCGCCGACGTGCGCGCCCTCGCCGACCGCGATCGGCGCGACGGTGACCCACCCGTCCGCCGCGGTCCACGGCCGGAGCGCGGCGCCGTAGCCGACGGTCGCGCCGTCGCCGATCTGCAGCAGGGCGGGCAGCGTGAGCACCGAGGTGCCGACGTGGGTGCCGCGGCCGACCCGGGCGCCGAGCATCCGCAGGTAGCCGGCGGCGAGCGGGCCGCCGGAGAGCACCGGCAGCGGCGACATGGACAGCAGCAGGTCCGCCGCCCACAGCCGCAGGTGCACCCGCCCCCACATCGGGTACCGGCCCGGCCTGACCCGCGCGGTCAGCGCCCGCACCGCGAGCGGGGCGAGCAGCCAGCGCTGCAGCAGGAAGATCGCCGTCGCGCCGGCCGCGAGCTCGGCCAGCACGTCCGGGGCGACCCGGCCGCCGTGCCAGGCGTACACCCCGGCCACCGGCAGCGTCATGACCAGCATCAGCACGAACAGCGCCGCCGCCTGCGCGGACCCGGCCGCCGAGTAGCGGCGCCGGGAGTGCCGCAGCGGCTCGGGCCGCGGGGGCGGCGGGACCGAGCCGTCGCCGGTGCCCGCATCCGGGTCCAGCGCGCCGGCCAGCCCGCGCACGGTCGGGTTGTCGTAGAGGTCGCGGACCGCCGGGGAGCGGCCCACGCCGCGCTCGCGCAGCAGGGTGACCACCCGGGCCGCGAGCAGCGAGTGCCCGCCGAGTTCGTCGAAGAAGTCGGCCTCGACCGAGACCTGCCCGGGGCCCAGCGACAGCGCCTCCGCCAGCACCGCGCGCACCCGGGTCTCCAGCTCGGTGCCGGGCTCCACCAGCGGTCCCGCCGCCACCACGATCCGCGGCCCGGACGGGGCGGGCAGCTTCGGCCGGTCCACCTTGCCGCTGGGCATCATCGGCAGCCGGTCGAGCACCTCGAGGTAACCGGGAACCATGTACTCGGGCAGCCGGGTGCGCAGCAGCTCGTGCAGCCCGGCGCTGTCCACCGCGCCCGCGGGCCCGGCGGCACCCGCCGTGCCCGCGGGCACGACGAAGATGGCCAGCTCCTCGCCGGTGCCGTCGTCCGGCTTCGACAGCGCGACGACCGCGCTCTCCACGTCGGGGAGCTCCAGCGCGACGGTCTCGATCTCTCCCAGGTCGACCCGGTGGCCGCGGATCTTGACCTCGTCGTCGGCGCGGCCCAGGTAGACGATCTCCCCGCGCTCGTCGATCCGGCCGAGGTCGCCGGTGCGGTAGAGCCGCCCGTCGCCGTTCGGCGGGGCCGCGGGGTGCCGGACGAACCGGTCGGCGGTCTTCTCCGGCAGGTTGACGTAGCCGACGGCGACGCCCGGGCCGCCGATGCAGATCTCGCCGACCTCGCCGCGCGGGACCTCGCGCAGCGCGTCGTCCAGGATCGTGACCGAGTAGGTCGGCACCGGGACGCCGATGGTTACCGGGCGGCCCGGGTGCAGCTCGCCCCAGGTGGCGGTCACCGTGGCCTCGGTCGGGCCGTAGGTGTTGAGCATCCGCCTGCCCGGCCGCGCCCAGCGCTCCACCAGCCCGGCCGGGCAGGCCTCGCCGCCGACCAGCAGGGTGCGCAGTGCGGGCAGCTCGCGCGGGATCGTGGCGAGCAGGGTCGGCACGCAGCAGAACACCGTGACGCCGGTGTCGGCGAGGAAGTCACCCAGCTCGGCGCCGATCCGCCGCGAGTCGGTCGGGCCGACGACCAGCGTGGCGCCGGCCGCGAAGGTCGGCCAGATCTCCTCGATCGAGAAGTCGAACGAGATCGTCATGCCCTGGTAGACGCGGTCGGTCGGGCGGACGTCGTACACCCGGGTGATCACGTCCACGAAGTTGCAGATGCTCGGGTGCGCGACCGCGACGCCCTTCGGCCGGCCGCTGGAGCCCGAGGTGTAGATGATGTAGGCGAGCGGGTCAGGGCCATCCGTAGCAGGGCGGCCGTCCGGGCCGGGCCCGGGAGGCAGCGGCGGCAGCGGATGCCGGGGCAGCGCGACGACCTCGTCGACGCACCGGTCCAGCTGCACCAGCCCGGCCGGCGCCAGGCCCTCGGCCAGATCCGAGGTGGTGACCAGCAGGTCCAGCCCGGCGTCGTCACGGATGTAGGTGATCCGCTCCGGCGGCGCGGCCGGGTCGATCGGCACGAACGCGGCGCCGGTCTTGAGCACCGCGAGCAGCGCGGCGTAGGTGCGCCAGGTGCGGTGCAGCAGGATGCCGACCCGCCGGCCCGGGCCGGACCCGCGGTCCTGCAGGTACCGGGCCAGCTGGGTGGCCCGGGCGTCCAGCTCGGCGTAGGTCAGCTCGAGGGCACCGTCCTGCAGCGCGACCGCGTCCGGCCGGCGGGCCACGGTCGCCTCGAAGAACCGGTGCAACCGGTCCGGGTGCCGCGGGGGCGGCGCGCCGGGCGGGGACCGGCGCACGCCGGCGGCGCCCGCACGGGGCGGGGACATCGTCACGTGCTGTCACTCTCCTCGTAACGGCGCCGGGCCGACCGGAGGTGGGAGCTGCGGGGAGCGGTTCCGGTCACGACGCCGTGGTGCGCCCGGTGGTTCGAACCGGGTGCCCGATCGTGTTACGAGCAGATGCATGCGATAGGGTATCGTTATCACGCAGTGTGGCCGAAGCCACCGACCGGGCAGCCGGCTCGGGCAAGGGCGTACGCCGGACGGCGCAGCCGAGTCGGCAGCGTCGGAGGGAGGTCGGGGCGGGCGCGCGCTCAGCCGGTCGGCGGAACCGTCCGCAGCGTCCGCTGCAGGAAGTCGACCTGGGTGGTGACGGAGCGTTCATAGGCGTCGCCGCTGTAGAGGTCGAAGTGCCCGCACTCCAGCTCCAGCACCTCCGACCCGGCGCCGGCCCGCGCGGCGACCGCCCGGACCGAGGCCGGCGGCGCGATCGCGTCCCGGGCCGCGACGACGACCAGGATCGGTGCGCGCAGCCGGGGCGCCGCGGCGACCGGGCGGTTGCGCGGGATCCGCAGCACGCCGCGGGCCCGCATCTCGTTGCGGAACGACGGGCCCGCGATCGCGGCGTAGCCGTCCACGGCGTCCGGGCTGGTGATCGCCGCGACGCTGCCGGGCGGCCCGACGACCGGGATCCGGTGCGGCGCCCGGCCGGCGACCGACCCGGCGAGGTCGCGCAGCGCGTGCCCGGTCAGCCTGAGCAGCCGCCCGGCACCGGCGTAGCGGGCGATCTCCCGCAACGCCGCGAACCCGTCCATCGCCGCGCCCTGCGCGATCACCGCCGCGACCTGGCCGTCGGCGGCCGCGACCGGGACCACGTGCCCGCCGGAGTAGGAGCTGCCCCAGAGCACGATCCGGTCCCGGTCGACGCCGGGCAGCGTGCGGGCGTGCGCGATCGCCGCGTGGTAGTCGGCCCGGTGCCGGCGGTGGTGCACGTCCTGGGCCAGCGCGGGGTCCTCGGTGCCCTCACTCGCGCCGTAGCCGCGGTAGTCGAGCACCAGCACGTCCACGCCGGCGTCGGCGAACCGGCCGGCGAACGGCAGCAGCCCGGAGTCGCGGGTGGCGCCGAACCCGTGGCCCATCACCACGCACGGCCGGCCGCGCTCCCCGGTCAGCGTGTCCGAGGCCGCCGGCAGGTGCCAGGCCGCGCAGCGCGTCCCGTGGCTGGTGAACGACGTCTCGGCGGGGGTGGCGGGCATCGGCGCTCCCGGGGTAATCGCTGATCACGGTGCGGGTCGGGTGGAGCGCCATCCTGGCGCACGGGCACCCGGGCCAGACACGGGGTGCGGTGGTGGGTGCGCGGGCGGCGCCGGCGATGGGACGGTGACGCGGCGGGTCGGCGACGCGGCCACCCGGAAGGGGGGAGTCGACGATGGCAACCTATGACGTCGGGGACCGTGCGGCGATCGTCACCGGGGCCGGGTCCGGCATCGGTGCCGCGATCGCCCGGCTGCTCGCCGCGAACGGGGCCGCGGTGCTGGTCCACGACCTGCAGGAGGAAGCGGCCCGGCAGGTGACGCACGGGATCCGCGACGCGGGCGGGACGGCCGAGGCCTTCGTCGGGGATGCCGCCGACCCCGGCGACGCGCGCGTCGCCGTCGCCGCCGCGGAACGGCTGGGGCCGCTGCGGGTCGCGGTGAACAACGCCGGCATCGGCGGCGGGGACCGCGAGCCGGTCGGCGAGCACGCCGAGGAGGCCTGGCGCGCGGTGATCGAGGTGAACCTGTCCGGGGTGTTCCACGGGATGCAGGCGCAGATCCCGGCGATCACCGGGCACGGTGGGGGAGCGGTCGTGAACATGGCGTCGGTGCTGGGCTCGGTCGGCTTCGCCGGCTCGGCGGGGTACGTCGCGGCCAAGCACGGCGTCGTCGGGCTGACCCGGACCGCGGCCCTGGAGCACTCGGCGTCCGGTGTGCGGGTCAACGCCGTCGGGCCGGGATTCATCGAGACCCCGCTGCTGGCCGCGAACCTCGACGACGAGGCGCGGGCCGGCCTGGCCGGGCTGCACCCGAGCGGGCGGCTCGGCCGGCCGGACGAGGTGGCCCACCTGGTAGCGTTCCTGGCCTCGGACGCCGCGTCGTTCGTCACCGGCAGCTATCACCTCGTCGACGGGGGCTACGCGGCCCAGTGATCCCGGCCACCGGTGATCTCAGGTGCCGGTCGGGCCGAACTGCTCGATCCGGATCCGGCTGTCCGGGACGCCGGCCGCGGCCAGCAGGTCCGCGGCGGCGCCGGCGAAGGCGGCGGAGCCGCACACGTACGCCGTCTGCCCGTCGCGCACCAGCGGGGCGACGTCGTCGGGGGTCAGCCGGCCTGCCGGTCGCCGCGCACCGTCCGGGGCCCGCCGGGTGAAGGCGGGCCGGACCTCGGGACCGCACAGCTCGTCGCCGAAGAACAGGTCGTCCGGGGTGCGCACCGACACCAGCATCCGGACCAGGTCCGGCCGGCCGAGCGCGCGGGCGTGCCGGAGCATCGCGGCCAGCGGGACCTGCCCGGACCCGCCGCCGACCAGCAGCGCGGGCCCGGAACCGTCCCAGGCGAACCAGCCACCGACCGGGCCGCGCAGCTCCAGCACGTCCCCGGGAACCACGACGTCGTGCAGGAACTCCGAGACCTCGGCGTCGTCCAGCCGCTCGACGGTCAGGTCGATCTCCGCGGTGCCGTCCGGCGCCGAGGCCACCGAGTAGGACCGCTGGGCGGTGTAGCCGTCCTCGGCGGTCAGCCTCAGCACGTAGTACTGGCCGGGCAGGTGCTCCGAGACCTGCTCGCACCGCAACCGGAACGTCTTCACCCGCGGTGCCTCGTCGCGGATCTCCAGGACGCTCGCGGCCTGCCAGCGCAGCGTCCGGCGGGAGGTGGTCGTCGGCACGCCTCAGTCGCCCTGGAACCGCTGCTCGGCCCACGGGTCGCCGCGGTCGTGGTAGCCGTTGCGCTCCCAGAACCCGGGTTCGTCCTCGGCGGTCAGCCGCAGGCCCGCCACCCACTTCACGCTCTTCCAGAAGTAGAGGTGCGGCACCAGCAGCCGGGCCGGGCCGCCGTGCTCGCGGGTCAGCGGCGCGTTCTGCGCCTCGAACGCCAGCCAGGCATTCCCGCCGGTGACGTCGGCCAGCGGCAGGTCGGTGGTGTAGCCGGAGTGCGAGTGCGCGACGACGTAACGGGCCTGCGGGAGCGGCCCGGCCGCCGCCAGCAGCGTGTCCAGCGAGACCCCGCTCCAGCGCATTCCGAACTTGGTCCAGGTGGTGACGCAGTGGATGTCACCGTCCCACCGCTCCCGGGGCAGGGCGGTGATCTCGTCCCAGGTCCACTCGGCCTCGTGCTCGACCAGGCCCTCGATCAGGAACGTCCAGCGGGCGATGTCCAGGTTCGGTGCGCGCTCGGCGGTGAGCACCGGCCACTGGTCGCCGACGTCGTACTGGCCGGGAGGCAGGCGCGGGTCGCGACGGCGGCGACCGACGAAGCCACGGGTCACGGGGGACATGTCTCGATCAGCGCCGCACGCCGCCGGTCTGTTCCCCGGCCGCGCTCACCCGCAGCCGCGCTGGGCCCCGGCGACCTCGTTGCGGCGGATCTTGCCGGACGGCGTGCGCGGTAGCGCCCCGGTGAACACCACCGACTTCGGGACCTTGTACGAGGCCAGCCGCCCGCGCAGGAACTCCCGCAGCTCCTCCGGGTCGACCAGGACACCGTCGGCGGGGACGACCACCGCCCGCCCGACCTCGCCCCAGCGCTCGTCCGGCATCCCGATCACGGCGCACTCGGCCACGCCCGGGAAGTCGTGGACGGCGCTCTCCACCTCGGCCGGGTAGACGTTCTCGCCGCCGGAGATGAACATGTCCTTGATCCGGTCGACGATCCGGACGTAGCCGTCGTCGTCCACGGTGGCGACGTCGCCGGACCGGAACCAGCCGTCGTCGAGCACCTCCGCGGTCGCGTCCGGGCGGTTCCAGTAGCCGCGCATCACGTGCGGGGACCGGACCAGGACCTCACCGCGCCCGCCCGGCGGGACCGGCTCGCCGTCCGGGCCGGCCACGACGACGTCGGTGAAGAAGTGCGGGACCCCGGCCGAGCCGGCCTTGGACCGGGCGTGCTCGGCGTCGAGCAGCAGGACGCCGGGGGAGGCCTCGGTCATGCCGTAGCCCTGCAGGAACACCAGCCCGCGCTCCAGCCAGGTGCGGATCGTCGCGTCCGGGACCGGCGCGCCACCGCACAGCAGGGTGCGCAGCGAGGTCAGGTCGGCCCCGGCGAACCCGGGGCGCGCGGCGACGGCGTCGTAGGTGGCGGGCACGCCGAACATGACCGTGATCCGCTCCTCGGTGACCCGGCGCAGCACGGTGTCCGGGTCGAACGCCGAGCACAGGTGCAGCGCCCCGCCGCGCAGCAGCACCGGCAGCGACACCATCCCGAGCGCGGCCGAGTGGAACAGCGGGGTGTAGACCAACGCCCGCTCGTCGGCCCGCAGGTCGACGTCGAGCAGCACGTCGACCGCGTTCCAGGTCAGGTGCCCGTGCTCGAGCACCGCGCCCTTCGGGCGCCCGGTGGTGCCGGAGGTGTAGAGCAGGACCGCCGGGTCGTCCAGGGTCACCGGCACGTCCGGCGGCCCCGCCGGGCCCGGGTCGGCGGACAGCTCGGCCGGGCGCACCGTCCGCGGACCGGTCAGGGCCGTGCTGCCAGCGGTGGCGGTGGCGTCGGTGACCAGGACGACCGCGCCCGAGTCGTCGAGCAGGAACTGCAGCTCCGGCGTCGCGAGCCGGGTGTTGAGCGGCACGAACACCGCCCCCAGCGACGCGACCGCGAACAGCGTCTCCAGGAACGCCGGTTCGTTCGGGCCCAGGTACGCCACCCGGTCCCCGCGCCGCACCCCGAGCCCGCGCAGCCCGGCCGCGACCCGGTCGGCACGGGCGGCGGCCTCGGCGTAGGTGACCGCGACGCCGTCGTCGCCGGACCAGGCCGGGTGCCCGCCGCGGGTGCGGGACCGCCGGTGCAGCCAGGACCCCAGGCCGTCGTCACGCAGCGCCCGCACCGGTCAGACCCGCCCGGCGGTGCCCGGGCCGGCGGCCTCGGGAGTGTCGGTGTCGGGGGCGTCGGCCTCGGGAGGGTCGGGGAGATCCGCCCCGTCCCGCACGACGCGCAGCACCGCGCCGTGTGCGGTACCGAGCCGGTCCCGGAACTCGGCCAGCTCCGGGCCGTCCATCGTCTGTTCGACCAGCTTCTCCAGCCGGGCGACCTCCGGGGCGCAGGCTCGCATCAGGTTCCGTCCCTCCTCGGTGAGCTGGACCAGCATCACCCGCCGGTCCACGGTGTCCCGCTCCCGGCGCAGCAGTCCCGCCCGCTCCATCGCCTGCACCTGCTCGTGCATCGTCTGGGGCGTCACGAACGAGCGCCGGGCGAGCTGGGCCGAGGTCAGCCCGTCGCGCGCGGCCAGCGCGGTGAGCGCGGTGTACTGCGGCGCGCTCAGGCCGTGCGGGCGCAGCAGGTCGTCGAGGACCGACCGCACGGCCAGCTCCAGCTGCTTGACCAGGTACAACGTGGACGGGATGGCGGACACCCGGTCAGCCTAGGCAACCGGTGCCGGTGACCGCGTGCCGCCGCGCGGGTCACGTGCACACCGCCGTCCGGGGAGCGCAGGGCGCCGGTCCGGGTACGCCCGCGCCGCCGGTCGGGTCCGTCGGGTGTGTCACACGCCGTGCGCGCCTCGCCACAGGCGCTGCCCGCCCGGGCACCCTCTCACTAGACTCCGCTGCACTTCGGCGATGCAGGACGGCGTGCCGGGCGGGGCGACGGAGCCCGCCTGCAGGCCGGTGAGGAGACGAGAGCGCATGACGGACGACTCCGACGGCCCGGTGGAGCCGGACGAGCTGGTGCTCGCCGGTGGGTTCGACCCGGTGACCCGGGAGCAGTGGCTCGAGGCCGCGGACGGTGTGGCGCGCAGATCCGGCCGGATCTCCGAGGACGCCGGGCTGGGCGCGGGCGTCGAGACGCTCACCCGCACCAGCGCGGACGGGATCCGGGTGGCCCCGCTCTACGCCGCCGAGGACGTCACCGACCTGCCGGAGACCGGTGTGCCCGGGTCCTGGCCGTTCACCCGCGGGGCGAACCCGGCCGGGCACGTGACCGAGGGCTGGGACGTCCGGCAGCGGCACGCCGGCACCGACCCCGCCGCGGTCCGCGAGGCGCTGCTCGCCGACCTGGAGTCCGGGGTCAACTCGATCTGGTTGCGGGTCGGCGCGGGCGGCGTCCCGGTCGCGGACCTGGCCCGCGCGCTGGAAGGCATGCACCTCGACCTCGCCGGGGTCGCCCTGGACGCCGGCGCCGACGCCGTCGAGGCCGCCGGTGCCTACCTGGACCTGGCACAGCGGTTCGGCGTCGAGGACGCCGAGCTGCTCGGCAGCCTCGGCCTCGACCCGGTCGGGCTGCGCGCCCGTGCCGGGTCCGGACCGGAGGTGGACTCCGTGGTGGCGACCGCGCGGCGGGTGGCCGGCTCGTTCGGCAAGGTCACCGCGATCACGGTGGACGGCACCGCGATCCGCGAGGCCGGTGGCTCGGACGCCCAGGAGCTGGGCTTCTCGCTCGCCTCCGGGGTCGCCTACCTGCGGACGCTGACCGGCGCCGGGCTGGACATCGACACCACCGCCCGGCTGCTGGAGTTCCGCTATGCCGCCACCCCCGACCAGTTCCCGACGATCGCGAAGCTCCGCGCGGCCCGCCGGCTGTGGGCCCGGGTGCTGGAGGCCAGCGGGACGACCGAGGTCCCGCAGCGCCAGCACGCCGTCGTCAGCGAGGCGTTGTTCTCCCGCCGCGACCCGTGGGTGAACATGCTGCGCGGCACCGTGGCCGGGTTCGCGGCCGGCGTCGGCGGGGCGGACGCGGTCACCGTGCCGCCGTTCGACGCGGCGCTCGGCATCGCCGAGCCGTTCTCCCGCCGGATCGCCCGCAACACCCAGGGCCTGCTGATCGAGGAGTCGCACTTGGCCCAGGTGATCGACCCGGCGGGCGGGTCCTGGTACGTCGAGCACCTCACCGAGGACCTCGCCGAGGCCGCCTGGGCGTTCTTCCAGGAGGTCGAGGGCGCCGGCGGCGTCCTCGCGGCCCTGGACTCCGGGCTCGTCGCCGGGAAGGTGGCGGAGGTCCGGGCCGAGCGGGAGTCCGACGTGGCCCGCCGCAAGGCCCCCCTGACCGGGGTCTCCGAGTTCGCAGACCTGGAGGAGAAGCCGGTCGAACGGATCCCGCTGCCGGAGCCGCTCGAGCGGGAGGGACTGCCGCTCTACCGCCCGGCCGCCGCCTACGAGGAGCGCCGGGACACCGCCGACCGGATGCTCGCGAGCACCGGTCACCGGCCGCAGGTGTTCCTGGCCACGCTGGGATCGCTCGCGACCTACACCGCGCGCGTCGGGTTCACCCGCAACCTGCTCGGGGCCGGCGGGATCGACGCCGTCGAGGCCGGCCCCACCAAGACCGTGCAGGAGGTGGTCGACGCCTTCGGCGGTTCCGGGACGCCGGTCGCCGTGCTGTGCTCGTCGGACGCGCTCTACGACGAGCGGGCCGCGGAGACCGCGGCCGCGCTGCGGGCGGCGGGGGCGACCCGGATCCTGCTGGCGGGCAGGCCCAAGGAGCAGGTGCCCGGGGTGGACGGGTACCTCTATTCCGGGTGCGACGCCCTGGCCGTCATCGACGACGTCTACGCCTCGTTGGAGGGGTCGAAGTGACTCAGATTCCCGACTTCACCGGTGTCCCGCTGCGCTCGGGCACCACCCCGTCCGCCGAGTGGACCGGGTCCGCGCCCACCTGGGAGGCGCCCGAGGGGATCGGCGTCAAGCCGCTCTACACGGCGGCCGACCGGGACGGGCTGGACTTCCTGGGCACCTACCCGGGCATCACGCCGTACCTGCGCGGGCCGTACGCGACGATGTACACCAACCAGCCGTGGACGGTCCGGCAGTACGCCGGGTTCTCCACCGCGGCCGAGTCGAACGCGTTCTACCGGCGCAACCTGGCCGCCGGGCAGAAGGGCCTGTCGATCGCCTTCGACCTGGCCACCCACCGCGGCTACGACTCCGACCACCCGCGGGTCGCCGGTGACGTCGGCATGGCCGGCGTCGCGATCGACTCGATCCTGGACATGCGCCAGCTGTTCGACGGCATCCCGCTGGACAAGATGTCGGTGTCGATGACGATGAACGGCGCCGTGCTCCCGGTGCTCGCCCTCTACATCGTCGCGGCCGAGGAACAGGGGGTGAGCCCCGAGAAGCTGACCGGAACCATTCAGAACGACATTCTGAAGGAGTTCATGGTCCGCAACACCTACATCTACCCGCCGCAGCCCTCGATGCAGATCATCTCCGACATCTTCGGCTTCACCAGCGCGAAGATGCCGAAGTTCAACTCGATCTCGATCTCCGGCTACCACATCCAGGAGGCCGGGGCGACCAACGACCTCGAGCTCGCCTACACCCTCGCCGACGGCGTGGAGTACCTGCGGGCCGGGGTGGACGCCGGGCTGGACATCGACACGTTCGCGCCCCGGCTGAGCTTCTTCTGGGCGATCGGCATGAACTTCTTCATGGAGGTCGCCAAGATGCGGGCCGCGCGCCTGCTCTGGTCGAAGCTGGTGCACCGGTTCGATCCGAAGAACGCGAAGTCGCTGTCGCTGCGGACGCACTCGCAGACCTCGGGCTGGTCGCTGACCGCCCAGGACGTCTACAACAACGTGGTCCGCACCTGCGTCGAGGCGATGGCCGCGACCCAGGGGCACACCCAGTCGCTGCACACCAACGCGCTCGACGAGGCGCTCGCGCTGCCGACCGACTTCTCCGCGCGGATCGCCCGCAACACCCAGCTGTTGCTGCAGCAGGAGTCCGGCACCACCAACGTGGTCGACCCGTGGGGCGGGTCCTACTACGTCGAGAAGCTCACCTACGACCTCGCCCGCCGGGCCTGGGCGCACATCGACGAGGTGGAGAAGGCCGGCGGCATGGCCGAGGCGATCGACGCCGGCATCCCGAAGATGCGCGTCGAGGAGGCCGCGGCCCGCACACAGGCGCGGATCGACTCCGGCCGCCAGCCGGTGTTCGGCCTCAACAAGTACGTCGTCGAGGCCGACGAGCAGATCGAGGTCCTCAAGGTCGACAACGCCCAGGTGCGCCGCGAGCAGCTGGAGAAGCTGCAGAAGCTGCGCGCCGAGCGGGACGACCGGGCCGTCGACTCCTCGCTGCGTGCGCTGACCGGGGCGGCCGAGAAGATCGCCGAGGGCTCGAAGCGCGGCGACGACGAGAACCTGCTGGGCCTGGCCGTGGACGCGGCCCGCAACATGGCCTCGGTCGGGGAGATCTCGGACGCGCTGGAGAAGGTCTTCGGGCGGCACTCCGGTCAGGTGCGCATCATCTCCGGTGTGTACTCCGACGAAGCAGGGCAGAGCCCGGCGATCGAGCGCGCCCGCGAGCTGGTGGGCGAGTTCGCCGAGCACGAGGGACGCCAGCCCCGGATCCTGGTCGCCAAGATGGGCCAGGACGGCCACGACCGCGGCCAGAAGGTGATCGCCACGGCGTTCGCCGACATCGGTTTCGACGTCGACGTGGGCCCGCTGTTCCAGACCCCGGAGGAGGTCGCGCGCCAGGCCGTGGAGTCCGACGTGCACGTCGTCGGGGCGAGCTCGCTGGCCGCCGGCCACCTCTCGCTGGTCCCGGAGCTGCGCTCAGAGCTGGCGAAGGCCGGCCGCGAGGACATCATGGTCGTGGTCGGCGGCGTGATCCCGCCTGCCGACGTCCCGGCCCTGCTGGACATGGGCGCCGCCTCGGTGTTCCCGCCCGGCACGGTGATCGCCGAGGCCGCCGTGGATCTGCTCGGGAAGCTGTCCGCGGTGCTCGGGCACTCCGAGCCCGGAGCCGGGTCCGGGTCCGGGGAGCCGGGAGGGAGCGTGTACGCCGACTGATGGTGTCGCGCATCCCCGACCCGGCCGCGCTCGCCCGGGGTGTGCTCGACGGTGACCGCACCCTGCTCGCCCGGGCGATCACGCTCGTCGAGTCCACCCGGCCCGACCACCAGAAGGCCGCCCAGGAGCTGCTGCTGGAGCTGACCCCGAAGGCGGGCAGCGCCGTCCGGGTCGGAATCTCCGGGGTGCCGGGCGTCGGCAAGTCGTCGTTCATCGAGGCGATGGGCGGCCGGCTCACCGGCGCCGGGCACCGGGTGGCGGTGCTCGCCGTCGACCCGTCGTCCACCCGCACCCGGGGCTCGATCCTGGGCGACAAGACCCGGATGCCGCAGCTGTCCAACGACCCGGACGCCTTCGTGCGGCCCTCGCCGACCGCCGGGACGCTGGGCGGGGTCGCCCGGCGCACCCGGGAGACGATGGTCGTGATGGAGGCCGCCGGCTACGACGTCGTGCTGGTCGAGACCGTCGGCGTCGGCCAGTCCGAGATCACCGTCGCCGGGATGGTGGACACCTTCCTGTTCCTCACGATCGCCCGCACCGGCGACTCGCTGCAGGGGATCAAGAAGGGGATCCTGGAGCTCGCGGACGTCGTCGCGGTCAACAAGGCGGACGGCAACCACGAGCGCGACGCCCGGGCCGCGGCCCGCGAGCTCGCCGGGGCGCTGCACATGATGACGCCGACGTCGGAGAACTGGCGGACCCCCGTGCTGTCCTGCTCCGCGCACACCGGCAAGGGGCTGGACGAGGTCTGGGACCAGGTCACCGCGCACCGGGTGGCGCTGGAGGAGGCAGGCGAGCTGGCCACCCGCCGCGCCGACCAGCAGGTCGAGTGGATGTGGCAGATGGTCCGCGACCGCTTGATGGACCGGGTGCGCCAGGACCCGGACCTGAAGGAGAAGCTGCCCGGGCTCACCGCCGATGTCCGCCAGGGCGAGCTGACGCCCACCCTGGCGGCGCAGACGATCCTGGACGCGCTGGGATAGCCGGGTGTCCGGCCGGGCCGGCCGGAGACGGCGCCGCCAGGCGGTTCCTGGGGTCAGAACGGTGGCGGGTCGTCGTCGAGCGGCCCCTGCGGCGGCGCCGGTGGGGCGGGTGGTGGCTCGTCGGTCCCGCTGGGCGGTGGCCGACAGAGGATGGGCTGTTCGTCGACCCCGGTCGGGGGGACCGGATCGTTCCGCGCGTCCCGAGTCCAGAGGGCGTCGGGTTCGGGAGTGGGAACGGGAAGGTCGGGGTGGAGGAACTCCCCGCGGGCCGGATAGTGGCCGCCGAGAGGACTGTGCCAGATCGCGGCGTCGTCGTCGCGGGTGACCGTCCAGCCCGCCCGGTGCTTGACGGCGTGGTCGTAGTGGCAGACGGGCCCGAGGTTCGATCGTGTCGTCGGCCCACGGCTGGCCTTGTCGCGGGCGTGGTCCTGCGCGGAGGCGCGGGCGGGGCGACGGCAGACGCCGGCGAACGTGCAGGTGCGGTCGCGGATCTCGGTGTGCCGGCGCAACCCGGCGCCGGGGAATCGGTCGCCCGGTCGTGCGTCGAGATCGTGGAGGTGGCGGTCGCGGCGGGCGTGCTGGGCCGCGATGTCGGCGACGACGGCGCTCCAGCGTCCGCCCCGGGCCGGGTCGGCGGCGAGGTCGCGGAGCAGGGCCTCGGGGAGCTGGAGTTCGACGATCCCGCCGACCGGGCCGGAGCGCGAGGTGCCGTGCGGGCGGCGGCGGATCAGTCCTTCGCTGAGCAGCTGACCGGCCGAACCGATGACGGCGAAGCGCCACCGGGCGCGGGGCTGCGTAGCGACCTGGGACCGTGCGACGGATGCGAGGACGGGGCCGAGCCCGGGTATCTCGCCCGGGTGGTCGTCGAGACCGAGCAGGGTCGACAACCCGACCCGGATCTCGATTCCCTGGCGCTGGTCCCGGCGGGCACCGGCGGCAGGAGCCGGGGGCGCGGTATCAGGCGCGCTGTCGGGCGCGGCGGTGGAGGTATCGCCGTCGGGTGAGTCGCCGCCGGGCGAGCTGCGTTCGGTCGTGTCGGTGTCGGGCGAGCCGTTGTCGGGATCGCCGGCCGGGGAGCTGCCCCGCGGACGGTTGTCCGGCGGGTCGTCGGACGGACCGCCTCCGGGGCCGCTGTCGGGTGGATTGCCGTCGGGCCTGTCGTCGGGCCCGGTGTCGTCGGGCCCGGTGTCGTCAGGTGTGTTGCCGTCGGTACCGGCGGGGTTCCGGTCCTCAGGCCGTGGGTCGGCGAGTAGCGCGGCGATCATCTCGTCGCGGGTCAGGTGGTGGAACCGGCCGTCGAGCAGCCGCAGGTACACCTCGCTGCGGATCTGGCCGATCCGGCCGGGGTGGCCGGCGCGGCGGGCCGCCTCGGCGAGGTCCTCGATGCGCCGGCACGCGGCCTCGGCCTCGTCCGGCGGCAAGCCCCTCGCGGAGATCGTCGCCGTGCCGTCCGGGGCCAGGTAGGCGGTGACGGTGCGCTCGCGGACCCCCTTGCGGTACCAGCGGGCGGCGGCGTCGGGATCGACCGCGATGACCATGCGTCGCAGCAGCGCCGCCAGCTGCCCGGTCGTCAGGCCCGGTGCCCGGGGGACGGCCGTGGCACAGACGGCGTCGATCTGGTCGGCGCTGAGCCCGAAGAGGTACTGCTCGAAGATCCGGACCCGGGGGCGGTCGAGGTCCCCGGCCAGCCAGGCGGCGAACACGACGGGCAGCTCGCCGTGCACGAACTCGGCCATGGCGTGCTCGGCCTCTGCGGCCGAACGCGTCCAGCGCAGGGCGGCCCGGGACTCGTGCTCGGCGTACCGGTCCGGGCCGGCGGTCCGCGCGACCGCGCCCGGGCCCGGGATGCCGTCGCAGCGGGCCACCTCGACCATCGCCGCGGCGAACCGAGCCTGCTCGTGACAGAGCTGGCGGTAGTGCGCCCGCAGGACGTCGAGCATCCGGTCGTTCGGGACCGCGGCCAGGGGCACGGCGTGCAGCGCGGCGGCCAGCTCGGCGCCGGCGGGCATCGCCGCCAGCTCCTCGGGTACCTCCGCTGCCTCCATGATTCGAACATACCGTCGACCCCCGACAGTTTCCGTGACGACGGCGGCTCCTGACATCGAGCCCGCCGCAGACACGGGGTGGGCCGCGCGCCGCCGCGCGCTCGATGGCGATGTCGGCTTGCGCCTCGCGCGTGACCGCCGGCGTGCAGCAGGGATGAGCCCAGGTCACCGCGCCCGCCACACGGGCGCCCGCTTCTCGACGAACGCGGCCACTCCCTCGGCCCGGTCCTCACTGGTGTAGGGGTCGGGCCCCACAGACAGCCGGAGAGCCGACGCCAGCGGCAGCTCACCGCCTCGTCCGATCGCCGCCTTGTACCGGCGCACGGTCAGCGGCGCGTTCCCGGCGATCCGCCGGGCCAGCGCGCCGGCATGCGCGGCCAGCTCCTCACCGGGCACGACGCGGTTGACCAGCCCCCAGCGGTGTGCTTCGGCGGCGTCGATGTCGTCACCGGTGTAGAGGAGCTCGTAGGCGATCCCGCGGGGCACGATCCGGGCGAGCAGGTGCGTCCCGAAGTTCGCTCCCATTCCGCGCTTGGCCTCCGGCAGCCCGATCCGGGCGTGGTCGGCGGCGAGGCGGACGTCGCAGGCCAGCGCCAGCTCGCAGCCCCCGCCCAACGCCCATCCGTTGAGTGCGGCGACCGTCGGTTTGCCGCACTCCAGGACGGTCTCGAACACGTTGCGGGACAGCCCGGCCATCGGTCGCAGCCCGCTCGACGCCCCGCTGTCGTGCTCGCGGACCTCCTTGAGGTCGATGCCCGCGCTGAACGCCTTCGAGCCGGCGCCGGTGAGCACGACCGCCCAGACGTCGTCGTCGGTGTCGAAGCCGTCGAAGGCGCGCACCAGATCCGCCTGCAGGCCGCTGGACAGGGCGTTGAGCCGCTCCGGGCGGTCCAGGGTGACGGTGGCGACGCGGTCGCGCACCTGCACGACGAGCCCGTTCCCGGTGCGGTCGGTCATGCCACGGCCCCCCGGGCGATCGTCGGCCACAGCGCGTCCGCCCCGTCGGCGGCCAGCGACGCTCCGAGCCGGGTGCTCCATTCCCGCTCCCCGCCGTACTCCTCGCGCCAGGACCACAGACGGCGGGTGAGCCTGCCCAGCTCGTACTCGCGGGTCATGCCCATCGCCCCTGTGGCCTGGTGCGCGAGGGCGGCGACCGTCCCGGCCGCCTCGGAGGCGACCGACTTCGCGGCCGCGACGTCGAACGCCGAGGGCGTGCGGTCGTCCCCGGCCCCGGCGTTGGCCGCGCAGACCCGCGCGGCCACCCGCACCGCCTCGGTCTGCTCGGCCAGGCGAACCAGATGCGCGGCGACGGCCTGGAAGCGCGCGACCGGGCGGCCGAACTGGTGCCGGTCGTTGGTGTAGGCCACGGTCAGTTCCAGGATCCGGCCGCACGCCCCGGCGATCAGCGCGACCCGGGAGAGCGCACCGCGCCGCCGCAGCGCGTCGGGGCCGTCGGGGGCCGCCGCGATCTCGTCGACGGCAACCCCGTCCAGGTGCACGGTGTCGCGCGGCTCGCCGGCGAGGTTCACCCCGGGTTCGATGCCCGCCCGCGCGGGATCGACGGCGACCACCGCGACCCCGTCGGGGCCCTCGGCGAGCAACACCACCCGCGCGGCGACCCGGGCCCACGGGACCCGGGCGACCCGGCCGTCGGCCACCCACCCGTTCGCCGCGCGGCGCAGCGTCACCGGCCCTGCGGCCGTCGTCACCGGGCCGTCGGGGACCGCCAGCCCGGCCGCGTCCAGCAGCCACCCGCCGAGCAGGCCGGTCTCGGCCACCGGCAGGGGCGCCGCGAACCGGCCGACCTGCTCCAGCACCGCGCACGCCTCGGCCACCGAGCCGCCGACCGCGGGCCCACCGGCCCGCTCCGGGACCGAGACCCACGGGAAGCCGCCGGCGGCCACGGCGTCCCACAGCCCGGCTGCCCACCCGGTCTCCTCGGCGCCGTCGACGACCTCCGGCGTGCAGCGGTCCCGCAGCACCTCGCCGACGGCCTCGCCGACCAGATCCAGATCGCTTCCCGCTGAGCGTCCCGGGGAGTTCGCCCCGGCGCTCACCGCCGGGCCCCCGCATACCCGGCGGACAGCCCCTTGGCCGCGATGCCGCGCAGCACCTCGGTCGTGCCGCCCCGCAGCGTGAACGACGGCGCGGTGCGCACCGCCTCGGCCAGCAGCCGTTCGAACAGCCCGGACGCGTCCGGGTCGATCTCCTGACCGGCGACGTGCCGCAGCATCTCCACCACCTCCTGCTCGTAGACCGTCCCGATGTCCTTGACCAGCGCGGCCTCCACCGCGGGTGCCGCGCCCCGCTCCAGCGACCGGGCGACGGCGAGGGAGAGCTGCCGGATCGTCCAGAGCTTTGCCGACGCCCGCCCGACCGCTGCGCGCCGCGCGTCGTCGAACCCGTCCGCGAACTCCCGCACGAACGCGCTGAGCAGCCCGAACGCCGACAGGTAGCGGTCCGGCCCGGACCGCTCGTAGGCCAGCTCGGAGGTGACCTGGTGCCAGCCCGAGCCGACATCGCCGAGCACCATGTCGTCGGGCACGAACACGTCGGAGAACACCACCTCGTTGAAGTGGTGGCCGCCGTCCAGGAAGCGGATCGGGGACACGGTGAGCCCTGGCGCCTGCAGGTCGACGATCAGCTGGGACAGCCCGCCGTGCCGGTCCTCCGACGGCGAGGTGCGGCAGAGCACGACGAAGAAGTGGTTCAGGTGCGCCGCACTGGTCCAGATCTTGGTGCCGTTCAGGACCCAGCCGCCGTCGACCTTCGTGGCTGCGGTGCGCACGGACGCCAGGTCCGAGCCCGCGTCCGGTTCGCTCATGCCCAGCGAGAACCAGCACTCGCCGGCGGCGATCCGCGGCAGGAACCAGCGGCGCTGCTCCTCGGTGCCGAACGCGAGCAGCGTCGGCGCGGTCTGCCGCTCGGCCACCCAGTGCGCGACGATCGGTGCGCCCGCGGCGAGCAGCTCCTCGACCACCACGAACCGCTCGACCGGGGTCGCACCCCGGCCGCCGTACTCGCGGGGGACGGTCATCCCGACCCAACCCCGGGCGGCGAGGGTGCGGGAGAACTCCGGGTCGTGCCCGCCACCCAGGCCCAGGCCGGCCGGAAGTCCGGTGGGAGCTCGGCGACCAGGAACTCCCGTACCTCGCGCCGGAGGCGCTCCTCCTCCGGACTCAGCACGGTCGGGGTGAAGATCATGCGGTGCTCCTCCGGTCGGTCGAGTCCGGTGCCGGCGCGGCCACGGCGGTACCGGAGCGCACCAGGCGGACGATCTCGTCGGGGCTGACGCCGAGCTCGTCGAGCACGGCGGTGGTGTGCGCGGCGAACGCGGGCGAGGGCCGGGTGGGGTCGGACGGGGTGTCGCCGAACCGGATCGGGGTGCCCAGCCCGCGGTAACGCCCGATCGCCGGGTGCTCGACGTCGGCGACCAGGCCCTCGGCCTCCACGTGCGGGTCGGACAGCACCTCGTCCAGGGCCCGGACTTCGCCGCACGGGATCTCCGCGGCGCGCAGCTCGGCGACCCACTCGGCGCTGGTGCGGGTGGCGAACAGCTCGGTCAGTCGTGCCCGGGTGGTGTCCGGGTCGGTACGCAGCACCTCGACCGGCAGCCCGGCGATCGCGGCCAGCCGTTCCTGGGTGGGCGGGCTGCCGGCACCGACGGAGACGGCGCCGTCCGCGGTGCCGAACACCCGGTAGTGCCCGATCAGGGTGAGCTTGTCGCTCTGGTGCGCGGCCCGGGCCGCGTTGATCCGGTCCCGGTCCGCGCCCTCGCGGCGCAGCCGCGGCAGCTCGTCGGCGACGAACCCCTCCCGCCACCCGTCGACGGACTCGACGTGCGAGAACTGGTTGTTCTGCACGGTCAGCGCGGCGCCGAGCAGCGACACGTCGACCTGCTGGCCGCGCCCGGTGCGGTCCCGGGCCACCAGGGCCATCGACACCCCGGCAAGCAGCAGCAACGACGACGCGTAGTCGGCGACCTGCACCTCGCTGTGCCGGGGGACGCCGTCGGACTCCGCGCCGAGCGCGGCCACCAGCCCGGAGTGCGCCTGCATCACCACGTCCATGCCGGGCAGCCCGGCGTCCGGCCCGACCGTGCCGTAGCCGGTGACCATCCCGTGCACCAGCCGCGGGTGGCGTGCCGACAGCGTGGCGAAGTCCAGCCCGCGGCGGGCGACCGCGGCCGGGCTCATGTTCACCAGCACCACGTCCGCCACCCCGGCGAGCCGGTCCACCAGTGCCGCCGCGTCCGGGTGCCCGAGGTCCAGCGCGACGGACTCCTTACCCCGGTTCTTGATCGCGAACTGGCGGCTCTCCCCGGGGGCGAGCTGCAGCGACCGGCGGTAGGAGTCCCCGCCCGGCGGCTCGACCTTGATCACCCGGGCACCGGCGTCGGCCATCAGCTGGCCGCAGAACGGCACGGAGACGAACTGCCCGAACTCGACGACGGTGATCCCGTCCAGCGCGCCGGTCACGGAGCCTCCACCGAAGCCGGCACGACGTCCGGCCCGCCGCTGCGGCCGACCCGGACACCGCCGGCGTCCAGCGGGCGCCCGGCCAGGACCGGCCCCGTGGTCTGCAGGTGGCAGGCCACCTCGCCACCGCCGTCCACCGGCGTCATGGCCGGTGGTACCTCCCGGCAGACGTCCATGGCGAACGGGCACCGGGTCACGAACGCGCAGCCCGCGGGCGGGTTCGCCGGGTCCGGCAGGTCACCGGAGAGCAGCATCCGCGTCCCCGTTCCGGCGCGGCGCGGGTGCGAGGCCGGGATCGCCGAGAGCAGAGCCTGCGTGTAGGGGTGCGCGGGGGAGTCGTAGACGCGGTCGGTCGGCCCGGTCTCCACCACGTTCCCGAGGTACATCACCGCCACCTCGTGCGCGATGTGCCGCACCACGGCCAGGTCGTGCGCGATGAACAGGTACGACAGCCCGAACCGGCTGCGCAGCTCCTCCAGGAGGTTGATCACCTGGTTCTGAGTGGACACGTCCAGCGCGGACACCGCCTCGTCGCAGACCACCAGGCTCGGGTTCAGCGCGACGGCGCGGGCGATCGCGACCCGCTGGCGCTGGCCACCGGAGAACTCGTGCGGGTAGCGGTCGGCGTGCCCACCGGGCAGCCCGACGACCTCGAGCAGCTCGCGCACGCGTACCTCGGCGTCCCGGCGGGACAGCCCCTCGTGCTCGCGCACCGGTTCGGCGATGCTGTCGCCGACCAGCGAGCTCGGGTCCAGCGACGAGTACGGGTCCTGGAACACCATCTGCATGTCCCGCCGTGCCGCGCGCAGCTCCCGCCCGCGTAGCCCGGTCAGCTCGCGCCCGCCGAGGCGCACCCGCCCGGCGTGCACCGGGACCAGGCGCAGCACCGCCCGCCCGAGCGTGGACTTGCCCGACCCGGACTCGCCGACCAGCCCGAGGGTGCGACCGCGTCCGATCGACAGGGTCACCCCGTTCACCGCGCGCAGCACCCGTCCGCGCCCGCGCAGGCCCGGCGAGCCGAACCTGACGTGCAGGTCCTCGAGCTCGAGCAGCGCGCCGGTCCCGGTGCCGGTGTCGGCGGTCATCCCGGTCGGTGCACTCATCGCGCGGCCTCCAGGGTCAGCTCGTCGTGGCGGATGCAGCGGGTCAGGTGGTCGGGCCGGGTTCGCACCAGCGGTGGTGGCACCTCGCAGCCGGCCAGCGCGTAGGAGCAGCGCGGCGCGAACCGGCAGCCCGGCGGCATCGCCCACGGCTCCGGCGTCCGCCCGGATATCGAGGACGGTCGCCGCTCGCGCGTCCCGAGCTGGGGCATCGCGGCCAGCAGGCCCTCGGTGTAGGGGTGGCGGGGGTGGTCGAACAGCTCGGTGACCCCGGCCTGCTCGACCACCTGCCCGGCGTACATCACGATCACCCGCTCGCAGACCTCGGCGACCACGCCCAGGTCGTGGGTCACCAGCAGCACGGACATCCCGAGCTCGGACTGCATGTCGGCGAGCAGCTCGAGGACCTGGGCCTGGATGGTCACGTCCAGCGCCGTCGTCGGCTCGTCCGCGATCAGGAGCCGGGGCTCGCAGCTCACCGCCATCGCGATCATGGCGCGCTGGCGCATCCCGCCGGAGAACTCGTGCGGGTAGTCGTCGACCCGCCTGCGGGGTTGCGGGATGCCGACCAGGCCCAGCACCTCGATCGCCCGCTCGCGGGCGGCGCGCCGGCTCCCGCCGCGGTGCAGCCGGACCGTCTCGGCGATCTGGTCACCGACCCGGAACGCCGGGTTGAGGCTGGTCATCGGCTCCTGGAAGATCATCGCAACGTCGTTGCCGCGGATCGAGCGCAGCTCCCGCTCGGAGAGCCCCAGCAGGTTCCGGCCCGCCAGCTCGATGCGGCCACCGCCCACCCGGCCCACCCCGCGCGGCAGCAGACCGAGCACCGACAGCCCGGTCACGGTCTTCCCCGAGCCGGACTCGCCGACCAGCCCGACGATCTCCCGTGCACCCAGCCGGAACGACGTGCCGTCGACGACGGTGGCCCAGCCGTGGTCGGTAGCGAACTCGACCCGCAGCCCGTCCACCTCCAGCAGCGGTACGGCCGTGCCGGCGTCGGCGGTCGTGGTCGTGGACGCCTGCTCCTCCATCAGCTCGCCTTCCTGCTCTGCCTGCCGAGCGCGTCGCGCAGGCCGTCCCCGATCAGGTTGAACGCCAGCGTGGCCAGCGCGATCGCCACACCCGGCCAGAACACCAGCAGCGGCGCGTTGCGGATCTCCTTGAAACCGCTGCCGAGCATCACGCCCCAGCTGGCCGTGGGCGGGGTGACTCCGAGGCCGAGCAGGCTCAGCGCCGCCTCGGCCAGCAGCGCCGCGGCCAGCATCACCGAGACCTGGACCAGCACCGGGGACGCGACGTTGGGCAGCACCCGGCGCGGGATGATCCGCCGCGCCGGGGTCCCGATGCTGATCGACGCCTCGACGTAGGTCTCCGCCCGCACCGACAGCGTCGCCGCCCGGGTGACCCGGAACAGCCGCGGCGCGTAGACGAACCCGAGGGCGATCATGGCGTTCTGCAGCCCGGGCCCGGTCGCCGCGATGATCGCGATCGCGAGCACGATGGCCGGGAACGTCATCAGGACGTCACCGGCACGCCCGAGCAGCCAGTCGACCTTCCCGCCGACGTAACCGGCGAGCAGCCCCAGCGGCACCCCGATCGCGGTAGCGATGGCGACCGCGAACGCGGCGGCGAACAGCGAGACCCGCCCGGCGTGCAGGAGCCGGCTGAACGTGTCCCGGCCCAGCCCGTCGGTGCCCAGCCAGTGCGCCGGGGTGGACAGCGACAGCCGTCGCGGCACGTCGATCGCCTCCGGCGAGTACGGCGCGATGAGCGGCGCGGCCAGCGAGGCCAGCACGATCACGGCCAGGACGATCAGCGCGACGAACGCCGTCCGGTTGGCCCGGAAGCGTCGCCAGAACCCGGCCCGGGCCAGTGACCGTGGCGGCGCGGTGTCCGCGGCGGGCGGGGCGGTGGCCGTGGCGTTCTCGGAGGTGGTCATGACTGCCGGATCCTCGGGTTGAAGTAGCCGTAGGACAGGTCGATCAGCAGGTTGATCAGCAGCACCAGCGCCGCGACGGTCAGCAGCACCCCCTGCACCATCGGGACGTCCCGGGCGAACACCGAGCTGTAGGCCAGGTTGCCCAGCCCGGGCAGCGCGAACAGCTGCTCGATCACGACCGTGCCGCCGATCAGCCTGCTGGCCTCCAGGCCGAACGCGGTGACCACCGGGACCGCCGCGTTCTTCAGCGCGTGCTTGCCGACCACCCGCGACGGCGGCAGCCCCTTGGCGACCCCGGTGCGGACGTAGTCCTCGCCCAGCACGCCGGTCATGGCCGCCCGGGTCTGGCGGGCGATGACCGCTGCCGGGGCCAGCCCGAGCGCGCTCGCCGGCAGCACCAGGTGCAGGAACCACTGCCACGGGTTCTCCGAGAGCGGTATGTAGCCGACGGCCGGGAAGATCGAGACGTTGATGGCCAGCAGCAGCACCAGCAGCATCGCCACCCAGAAGTAGGGAACGGCGATGCCGAGGCTGGCCCCGAACGTGGCCAGCCGGTCCACCCACGTGCCCGGGCGCATCGCGGCCAGTACCCCGACCGAGACCCCGAGCAGCAGCGCCACCGCGAGGCTCAGCCCGGCCAGCGACAGCGTGGTGGGCAGGCGGGCGAGCACCGCGCCGGCCACGGACTGGCTGGAGAACAGCGACTCGCCGAGGTCACCCTGGCGGACACCGGTGAACCAGTTCCAGAACTGCACCAGGAACGGGTCGTCCAGGCCGAGCCGCTCCCGGACGGCCTGGATCTGCTCCGGGTCGGGGTTCTCCCCGGCCAGTGACACGGCCGGGTCGCCCGGCACGAGCACGATCAGGCTGAACACGCAGAAGCTGACGACCACGAGCATCGGGACGGCGACCGCCAGCCGCCGCAGCAGGAACGCGAACACGGGTACCTCCTCTCCGAGGTGTGCCGGTCGTCAGGGACGGGGACCGTTGACGGCGACGCCGCGCAGTTGCCGGGCGGCGTCGGCGTAGATCTCCACCCCGCCCACGTCCGGGCGCTGCACGAACGGCGTGGTCAGGTTGCACAGCGGGATGTGCGGCGCCTGGGCCTGCGCGACGGCGTCGAACAGCCGCGTGTAGGCGGGAGCCCGCTCGTCCGGGGTGGCGCCGCGGGACGCCGCGTCCTCGGCGGCCAGGATCTCCGGGTCGCGGAACCCGCCCGGGTTGTTGAAGCCGTCCGGCCGGTAGTACTCGGCGGTGGCCACGCTCGGATCGGACTCGGCCTTCTGCTCGAACAGGATCGCGTCCGCGCTCTTGGCTACCGAGAAGTTCTCGGCCAGCGTGCTGAGGTCCACGGGCGTGATCGACATCTCGATGCCGACCTCGGCGAAGTTCGCCTGGATGACCTGGGCGATCTGCTGGTAGACGTCCAGGTTGACCACCTCGAGCTCGAACGAGAACCCGTCCGGCAGGCCCGCCTCGGCCAGCAGCGCCCGCGCCCGTTCCGGGTCGTACGCGGGCGGCTTCACGTTCGGCGACGCCGCGTAGTAGAAGTCCGGGAACATCTGCCCTGTGGGCTGGCACAGCCCGCTGACCAGCAGGCTGATCGAGCGGCGGTCGATGGCCGTGGTCATCGCCTGGCGCACCTTCTGGTTGCCGAACTCGGACCTGCTGGTGTTCAGGTTCATCGTGTACAGCGACAGGCTGGGTTGCTGGCAGATGACCATGCCGGACTCCTGGGCTGCGCGCAGCATGCTGGCACGCAGGAACGTCACGTCGGCGGCGCCGGTGGTGACCGCGTTCAGTCGGGCGTTGTCGTCACCGGAGATCAGGTAGGTCATCTTCGCGACCTTCGCGGCCTCGGGGTCCCAGTAGCCCGGCACCCGGGTGTACTCGACGCGGTCGCCGGGGACGTAGCCGGTCATCCGGTACGGCCCCGAGCCGCCGGTGGGCGCGATGTCCTGGCCCGGCTGGTCGAACACGGCCGGGCTCATCATCATCCCGGCCGAGCCGCCGAGCACCGAGACCAGCGGGCCGGCCGAGGAATCGGTGACCAGCCGGACGGTGCGCTCGTCGAGCACCTGCACGTCGACCAGCGACTCCAGCCGGTTGGCGTTGAACGAGCCTTCCATGTCGCGGTGGCGCAGCAGGTTCGCGCGCACCGACTCGGCGTCGAACGGGGCGCCGTCGTGATAGGTCCAGTCGTCGATCAGCCGCATGGTCACGCTGCGCCCGTCCGGGGACAGCGTCCAGGACTCGGCGAGCATCGGCTCCACCCGGCCCTGCTCGTTCAGGTGCACGAGGCTGTCGTAGACCGGGTAGAGGTACATCTGGCTGTTGTTCGAGGTGATTGTGTCCGGGTCGAAGCTGGTGTTGTCGACCGAGTAGATCCAGGTCAGCTCCGCGTCGCGGTCGTAGCCCTGGGCGACCGGCGGGCACGGGACCGGGCCGGGGTCGGCCTGGGGGAGCGCGCCGGTACCGGCGCCGCAGGCGGTGCTCAGCAGGAGCAGGGCCAGCAGGGCGGCCGGCAGCGCGACCCGGCGACGGGCCGGCCGGTGGATGAGGGGACTGCGCACGGGGACCTCCCTGTCCTTGCGCGGCACACGAGTCCTGCGTGGCACACCCGGGCGCGGCATCGGCTGCCGCGCTCGAGGGTCAGCGGGCGTTGCGGCGGCGCTGTGACCACATCTGGGTCGCCCGCTCGAACTCGACGGCCGCATCCCAGCCGAGTCCCGGAGGGCCCAGCTCGGTACGGAACGAGCGGACGGCCTCGCGGGCCAGTGCCGGGTCCTTGGCCGGCTCGGCGGCGAGCCGGTGTGCGGTGTCCTCGACGTCGGCGTCCGGGACCGCAGCCCAGGCCAGGCCGATCTCGGCGGCGCGCAGGCCGTCGACCTCCTGGCTGAACAGGCCCATCGCCGCGGTCGCCTCCCGGCCCGCGGTGCGCCCGGCGATCGTGAAGAACCCTCCGCCGGGGTGCAGCCCGATCCGCAGGAACCCGGCCAGTAAGCGGGCGTCCTCGGCGACGATCCGCAGGTCGGTGGCGAGCATCAGGTTGATCCCGGCCCCGACGGCGGCCCCGCGGACCGCGGCGATCGTCGGCACCTCGAGGTTCCCGACCCGCACGAAGGACCTGTACACCGCCCCGGTGTCCCGGAACGTGGAGTCCTCGGTTTGGTCGGCGCCGGGTTTCCAGGTGCGTCGGTCCGCCCCGGAACAGAACGTGCCCTCCGCCCCGCGCACGACGGCGGCGCCGATCTGCGGGTCGGCGTCGATGTCCTCGCAGGCGGCGACCAGCTCGCGTCCCATCTGCGGGGTCAGGCCGTTACGCACCTCCGGAGAGTCGACGGTCAGGGTCGCGACCCCGTCGGTCTTGTCCAGGACGATCGAGCCCATCGTGTGGTCCTCCAGGGTGGTTGTGGGTGGGTCAGGCGGTGAGGGTGACCAGCACGTCGACGGCGACGGCGCCGTCCCCGGCCGGGCCGACGATCAGCGGGTTGATCTCCAATTCGGCGATGTCCGTCCGTTCTGCGACCGCGGCGCCGAGCCGCACCAGCACGTCGACGACGCCGTCGACGTCGCGGGGCGGGGTGCCGCGGTGCCCGGCGAGCAGCGGCCAGGAGCGCAGCCGGTACAGCAGCGCACGGGCGTCGTCGGGGGAGATCGGCGCGAGCGCGGTGGCGACGTCGCGGTGCACCTCGGTCGCGGTGCCGCCGAGCCCGACGGTGAGCACCGGCGGCCACCCGTCGTGGCCGCCGGCGACGCCGACCAGCAGTTCCAGCCCGGGCCGGACGGCCTCCTGCACGAGTACCGACTCCAGTCCGGGAACTCCGGCGGCGAGCTGGTCGACCACCTCCGCGGCCCGGTCGACCGGCACGCCGAGCCGCACGCCGCCGGCCTCGGTCTTGTGCTCGACCCCGGGCGCCACCGCCTTCAGGACGACACTCCCGTCCTGTCCGGCCAGCTCGCGCGCGGCGTGGACAGCCTCGTCGCTGGTCTGCACCGGCATCGCACGAGGTGTCCGGACGCCGATCTCCTCGAGCAGGCCCCAGCCGTCCGGGACCGAGCTTGCGGCGGAGGACACGGGCGGTGAGGCGGGCGGGGACACCGTCGTCGGCCCGGGTGCGACCGGCTCCGGGACGAGCTCCGCCGCGACCTTCGCAGCGACCGCGATCGAGGAGAACACCGGGATCCCGGCGGCGCGCAGCACGTCACGGGCGGCCGTGGTCCGGTCCGGGCCCGCCAGCCACACCACCGAACAGGGCACGTCGCTCCCGGCCATCGCCCCCGCGAGGTCCTCGGCGAGCTCGACGCCCTCGTCGCCGACGACCATCGTCAGCAGCACCATCAGCGCGTCCACGGACGGGTCGGCGCAGACGATCGAGCAGACGTCGCCGAACGCGCGGCCCTCCTGGATGAACAGCTGGGCGGTGACGTCGACCGGATTGGCCAGCGCCCCGAACGCGGGAACGATCCGGGCGAGCTTCTCCCGGGTCTCCGGCGCCAGCTCGGGCAGCGTCAGGTCATGGCCCGCGCATCGGTCGGCGGCGAGGATCCCGGCCCCGCCGGACGTGGTCACCGCGGCGACCCGGCGCCCGGCCGGGCGGGGCTGCCCGCGCAGCGCGGTCGCGGCGGCGAGCAACTCTTCCACGTCATCCACCAGGACGACGCCGTTCCGCACCGAGACCAGCCGGAACGCGGTGCCGTCGCCGAGCATCGCCCCGGTGTGCGAGACGGCGGCGCGCCGGCCGGCGTCCGAGCGTCCGGAACGCAGCACGACCAGCGCCGTACCGGCCCGCGCCGCCTCCACGGCGAGCCGCTCGTACGCGGCGCCGTCCTGGATCGACTCCAGGTAGACCGCGAGCACCGACACCTCGGACTCGCGGACCAGGTACCGGCCGATCTCGGTGATGTCGACATCGGCCTGGTTGCCGGTGCTCACCCAGGCCGTCAGGTCGAGTCCCTGCGCGGCGGCGATGTCGAGCACCGAGCCCCCGACGGCGCCGCTCTGACCGACGTAGGCGATACCCGAGCTGCCCTCCAGCGGGCGCTCGGCCGCGGCGGTAAACGTCGCGAACAGGCGACCGGGCGTGTAGAGCACCCCCTGACAGTTCGGGCCGAGCACGCGCACCCCTGACTCACGTCCGGCCCGGACCAGCTCACGCTGCAGCGCCGCACCGTCCGGCCCGACCTCGGCGAAGCCGGAGGCGAAGACGATCACTGCGGCCGCACCCGCGGCACCCGCGTCCCGTACGGCCCCCGGTGCCTGCGTCGCCGGGGCCATGGCCAGCACCAGGTCGACGGGACCGGGAAGCGCGGACAGCGACGGGTAGCACGGCAGGCCGGCCAGCTCGTCGTACTTCGGGTTGACCGGCCAGATCGCCCCGTCGAACCCCCGCTCGGCGAGCCAGCGCAACGGCCGTCCCATCGGGCTGTCCGGACGCCCGGTGGCCCCCAGCACGGCCACCGATCGGGGCCGGAACACGCGGTCCCACACGATGGGGTCACCGGTCGCATCCGGCCGGGTGGCGTCGACGGACTCCGTCACTTCCTGGACCTCCTCGTCGCAGGGCACCGCCGCACGCCCGTCGTCCGGACGGGTGGATCGACGTGCGTGCCGGTGGGGCACCGATGCGGTCGTTCGGACCAGTGACCCCGGTCTCACCGTAAGTTGACGTCGATATCGACTACAAGTCTTTCGGATGACGGATCCCTGTGCCATCCTCGGCGCGGCCGAGGGGAGTAACAGGTGACCGAGCAGGCGTCGAGCCCCACCGGTAGCGGGGTGGGCAGCCGCCGCAGGGCGCACGTCGGGGCGATGCCGAGCACCGCACGCGGTCGCCGGACCCGATCGCTGCTGCTCGACGGGGCACGGACGGTCTTCGAACGGGACGGGTTCCTCGACGCTCGAGTGGCCGACGTCGCCGCGACCGCGGGAACCGGCCACGGCAGCTTCTACACCTACTTCGACTCCAAATCCGACGTGTTCCGCACCCTTGTCAACGAGGTGATGGAAACCGGCCTCTACGCGCCGGAACGGCCGGCGCACCCACACGACGGCCGGGTACCGACGGTCGATGAGGCATGGGACCGGATCGAACGCGGGAACCGCCGCTACTTGGGCCTGTTCCGCCGGGACCGGAAGCTTCTGGCGCTGTTCGAGCAGGTCGCCTCGTTCGACGAGGAGATGCGTCGCTACCGGCTCGAGCTGCGGGCACGCTCGGTGTCCCGGGCCGAGACGGGGATCCGGCGGCTGCAGGAGTGGGGGCTCGCCGATGTAGATCTCGACCCGGTGCTGGCCTCGCACGCGCTCAACTCGATGGTCACCCAGTACGTGTACTTCTGGCTGGTGCTCGGACAGGAGCACGATGAGGAGGAATCGGTCGCCGTGCTGACCCGGCTGTGGGGGCGATCGCTCGGGCTGCCCCTCCCCTGAACCGGGCGGCGTGATCGGGGGCAGCCGGTCACCCGGCTCGTCTTGTAGGCCTCACCCCCGATCGCTACTCGACTCGCCTGATGCAGCGGGTGTGTGGTGCGGCGAACGGGTGTGACGCAGCGGATCGTTCAGGCGCGGCTCGCTGACAGGGCGTCGAGGGCGGCGGCGCGCAGCATCGCCTGCTCGGCGCCGAGGAAGGCGAAGGTGGCGCCGAGGCGGCGGAACCGGTGCACGTGCTCCGGGGTGTCGCAGTAGATCCCGGCCGGGACGCCCGCCGCGGCGCACCGGTCGAAGATCCCCCGGAGCAGGTCGGTGTACTCGGCCGAGCCCGGCCCGCCGTCGTGCTGCGCGGCGATCGGCATCCCGTGTGCCAGGGCGAGGTCGGACGGGCCGACGAAGACCGCGTCCACCCCCTCGACGCCGAGGATCGCGTCCAGGTTCCTGACGGCCTCGGTCGTCTCCACCATCACCACGCAGCGTCCCGGGGCGAGCGGGTCGCCACCCCGCCAGGACGGGCGCACCGGGCCGAAGCTGCGCACACCGCCGTCCGGCGGGAACCGGCAGGCTGCGACCGCGGCGGAGGCCTGCTCGGCGGTGTTCACCAGCGGGACGATCACGCCGTCGGCGCCCCGGTCGAGCGCCCGCCCGACCGGTTCCGGGCCGTGCCCGGGTACCCGCACCAGGGAGCGGGTGCCGGTCGCGGTCAGCGCCTGCAGCATGCCGAGGACGGTGTCGTCGCCGATCAGGCCGTGCTGTGTGTCGACACAGACCAGGTCGAACCCGACCGAGCCGATCACCTCGGCAACGGCGGGGGAGGGGAGCTGCAGCCAGCCGCCGACGGCGTCGCCGGTGAACGTGGTATCGGGTCCCGGGGTGCGCGCGTCGCTCATGGACCGACCGTGCCGCGTACGGCCGCGGCGCGCCAGTGCGGGACCAGGGCCGGCGCCCGCCGCCCGCGGTCCGGACGGCATCATCGGTTCCCATGCCGACGCTGCCGTCCCGCCCGGTGATCGGGATCCTGCACCCGGGCGCGATGGGTGCCGCACTGGGCTCCGCGCTGAAGACCCGCGCAGGAGCGGTGATCTGGGCCGACGCCGGCCGCTCGCACGCGACGGCCAAGCGGGCCGAGCTCGCGGACCTGATCGCCGTGCCGGACGTCGCGGAGCTGGCCCGGCGGGCGCACGTGATCGTCTCGATCTGCCCGCCGCACGCCGCACGCGAGGTCGCGGAGCAGGTGGCGGCCGGCGCCGCCGGGCGCCCCGACCCGCCGCTGTACGTCGACGCGAACGCGGTCGCGCCGGACACCGTCCGGGAGATCGCCGCGCTGCTCGGCCCGGACCGGGTGTGCGACGCCGCGGTGATCGGCCCGCCGGCCTGGGAACGCGGCACCACCGTGCTGTGGCTGTCCGGCCCGGGTGCCGACGCCGTCGCGGACCTGCTCGAGGGCTCCGCGTTCGAGGCCCGGGTGCTGGGCACCGGCGCCGCCGACGTCGGCACCGCGAGCGGGCTCAAGGTCTGCTTCGCGCTGCAGAGCAAGGCCCTGCCCACGGTGTGGCTGGCGATGGAGGAGGCCGCGGCCCGGTTCGGCGTCACCGAGGCCCTGCACGGCGAGCTGGAGCGCACCGGCGGCCATGCGGCGGCGCTGGCCGACGTCCGGGCGAAGGCCGCGGCCAAGGGGTGGCGCTGGGCGGGCGAGATGGAGGAGGCCGCCGACGCGCTGGCCGCCGTCGACGTCCCGGACGGCTTCTCCCGCGCCGCCGCCGAGCTGTACCGGCGCGCCGGCGGCTGACCCCGGTCCCGAGAGGCCCCTCGGAGCCTGGTGGAGGCGAGGGTGCCCCTCGGGACATCCGGGGCGCCGGGCAGGCGCGGACGGATCAGGCCGCGACCGAGCCGTGCGGGTCGATCACGAACTTCTGCGAGGCGCCGCCGTCGAACTCCCGGTAGCCGCGCGGGGCGTCGTCCAGCGAGATCGTCGTGGCGTTGACGGCCTCGGCGATCCGGGCCCGGCCGGAGAGGATCGCGTTCATCAGCTGCCGGTTGTACTGCTTCACCGGGCACTGGCCGGTCGCGAACGTGTGCGACTTGGCCCAGCCGAGTCCGATCCGGACGCCGAGGGTGCCCTCCTTGGCGTGGTCGTCGACCGCGCCCGGATCCCCGGTGACGTACAGGCCGGGGATGCCCAGCCCGCCGCCGACCCGGGTGGCTTCCATGATCGAGTTCAGCACGGTGGCCGGGGCCTCGCCGGCGTCCCTGCCGTGCCCGCGGGCCTCGAACCCGACGGCGTCGATCGCGGCGTCCACCACCGGCTCACCGAGCAGCTGCTCCAGCTGCTCGGGCAGGGTGCCGCCGGCGGAGAGGTCGACGGTCTCGCAGCCGAAGCTGCGGGCCTGCTGCAGCCGCGAGCCGATCATGTCGCCGACGACCACGGCGGACGCGCCGAGCAGCTGCGCGGCGTGTGCCGCGGCCAGCCCGACCGGGCCCGCTCCGGCCACGTAGACGGTCGACCCGGTGGTGACGCCGGCGGTGACCGCGCCGTGGTAGCCGGTGGGGAAGATGTCGGACAGCATCGTCAGGTCGAGGATCTTGTCCAGCGCCTGGTCCCGGTCCGGGAACCGCAGCAGGTTGAAGTCCGCGAACGGCACCATCACGTACTCGGCCTGGCCGCCGACCCAGCCGCCCATGTCGACGTAGCCGTAGGCGGCGCCCGGCCGGGCCGGGTTGACGTTCAGGCAGACCCCGGTCTTGCCCTCGTCGCACATCCGGCAGCGCCCGCAGGCGATGTTGAACGGCACCGAGCAGATGTCGCCGACGTTCGCGAACAGCACGTCGTCACCGACCTCGACGACCTCACCGGTGATCTCGTGGCCGAGCGTCTGCCCGACCGGGGCGGTGGTGCGGCCGCGGACCATGTGCTGGTCGGAGCCGCAGATGTTCGTGGTGACGATCTTCAGAATGGCGGCGTGCGGGGCCTTTCGCTTGATCTTCAGGCCGTCGACGACGTCGGTCGGGAGCTCGAGCCGGGGATAGTCGATCGACTCGACGGCGACCTCGCCCGGTCCCTTGTAGACGACGACACGGTTGTCGGACATGTCCGATCCCTTCGCTGCGGGCGCCGGGCCGCGGGCACGGACCGGCCGGCGTCGCGCCGGGGCCCGCCTGCCCTCCGGCCGCACCGCCGATGTCCGACCGTGGCACAGACCACACCTTCGTGGCGAGGACCGGCCGCTCCGCGCTCCGGGTCGGCAGAGGGGAGCCCGGGGCCCGATACTGCCCGGATGACCGACGAGTTCATCGAACCGCCGATCCCGGTCCTGGCCACGCCGCACCACACCCCCGAGCGGGAGGCACTGCAGCAGCGAGCCCGGGAGTTCGCGATGTCCCGGGTGCTCCCGGTCGCCGACGAGCTGGACCCGCGCAAGGGCGAGATCCCACGCTCGCTGCTCGACGAGATGGGCGAGCTCGGATTCTTCGGGATCACCGTGCCGACCGGGCACGGCGGGCTGGGCCTGGGCGCGTTCGAGTACTGCATGGTCGCCGAGGAGCTGGCCAGGGCCTGGATGAGCGTCGGGTCGATCATCGCCCGCGCGCAGGGCGCCGGCACCGGTGTCGCGGATCCCGACCGCCGCGCCGAGCTGCTGCGGCGCAGCGCCCGCGGGCAGTGGATCGGCGCGATCGCGCTCTCCGAGCCGGACGCCGGTTCGGACCTGGCCGCGGTGGAGACCCGCGCCGTCCGGGACGGCGACGACTTCGTGATCACCGGCCGGAAGCGCTGGACCGGCAACGCCCGGGCTGCCGATTTCATCCAGGTCCTGGTGCGCACCGACGACCCGGAGCCGGGGGAGAAGCGCTCGGCGGGACTGGCCACGGTCGTCGTCGAGAAGGAGCGGGACAGCTTCCCGGACGGCCTCACCGGCACCACGATCGACAAGATCGGCTACCACGGGTTCGTCACCTGGGACCTCGAGTTCGACGGCCTGCGGGTCCCGGTGGCCAACCAGCTCGGCAGTGGTGGGGAGGGCTTCGCCGACGCGCAGGCGTGGCTGAACATCGCGCGGGTGCACACCGCGGCCCGCGCGGTCGGACTGGCCCGCGCCGCGGTCGAGGACTGCGTCGTCTACCTGCAGCAGCGCCGTCAGTTCGAGCACCCGATCAGCGACTTCCAGGCGGTCCGGTTCACTCTCGCCACGATGGCGGCCCGGGTCGAGCAGGCGCGCTCTTTCTACCAGCACGTGGCGCACCGGCTGGATACCGAGCGGAGCGCAGGCGGAGCGAGCACCGAGGCAGCCGAGGCGGGCGCTCGGGAGGCCGCGATGGTGAAGCTGATGGCTACCGAGATGGCCGCGGAGGTCACCGCGGACGGCATCCAGCTGCACGGCGGGAACGGGTACACCACCGAGCACCAGGTCGAGCGGCATTGGCGGGACGCCCGGCTCACCACGATCTTCGAGGGCACCAGCGAGATCCAGCGCAAGATCATCGCGGACCGGCTGCTGCCGCGCAGCCCGCTGGGATGAGACCGGTCAGCGGAGCGCGGCCCGGACCGCACCGAGCACATCGGACTCGCCGAGCCCGAGCCGGCGGGCCAGCGCGGCGAGCTCGGCAGCCTTGCGGTCCAGCTCCGCGCGCTCGCCGGTCGCCCGGGCGGTCAGCACCGCACCCCGGCCGCGGCGCAGGTCGACCAACCCCTCGTCGCGCAGCTGCTGGTAGCCGCGCAGCACTGTGTGCACGTTGATCTCCAGTGACGCGGCCACCTCGCGGGCCGGCGGGAGCCGGTCGCCGGGTGCGGCGTGCCCGTCGGCGACGGCACGCCGCACCGAGGCCGCGACCTGGTCGCCGAGCGGGACCGGGGACGACGGGTCCACCCGGATCAGCACCGGAGATCCCCCTCCCCGGACCGCTGGCGGTCCAGCTCGGCGTTGATCAGGCCGGCGGCCGTGTCCGCGTCCGGCACGGTGACCAGGAACTCCCGGCCGCCGGTCAGATCGAGAGCCAGCGCCCGGCCGCGGCGCGTGGCGCGGAACCCGGAGACGCCGCGGGACCGGAGCACCCCGTACTCGTTCCAGCGCAGCCGGTACGGGTCGAGCTGCACCGCCCGTGCCTGCACGACCTCGCCGATCGGGGCCGTGGCGAGGTCGCGGCGCAGCAGCGGCTGCTCCACCCGCACTCCGTCGGCGCCGACCCGGACCCGGGCGTACGACGTGAGCAGGGCCCAGCACGCCGCGGCTGTCATGAACGCGCCCGCGACGGCGCTCTGCGGGGTGCCGTACGCGGCTGACCAGAACTGCACCGCGGCCGCGGCCGCCACGAACGCGGCGAGCAGCAGGGCGGGCCGGGAGGTGAGCGAGCGGGCCCAGACCAACCGTTCCCCGGACGACACCGGTACCCGCACGGCGTCCGCGGGCGGCCGTCCGGACGCCGGCCGAACGGGGTCGGGGCCGGCCAGGAACCGTCCGAGCAGGTACGCCACGCCGGAGGCGACCGGGACGAGGACCACCCACCACGCCACCGGTAGGTCGACCAGCTCCGCACCGGGCCACCAGACGCCGAGCGGCACCAGGCCCCACGTCGACGCCGCCTGCTCGCGCTGATGGGCCGCACCGAGAGCGACGGCCAAGACCAGCCCGGTGCCGAACAGGACGACCATCAGCAGCGCCACCGTGGAGGCGGGGCCGGTCTGCCCCCGGTCGCCGGCGGCCGCGGCGGTGCCGAGCCCGGCGATGATGCCTGCCCCTGCGCCGACGATCGCCACCAGCGTGCGACGGCGGGTGGTGCGGACTTCCGGGTCGGCCATCGCAGGTCCTCGTTCCGGTGCGCAGTGCTGAGTTCCGGTACGCAGTGCTGACTTGTTTGCAATGTACTAGAACAAACGAACTTCCGCGGCCGCCGGTCGCGGGATAGCGTGCGGATCATGCCGCTGGATCCCGAGTTCCGGACCGTGCTGGACACCCTGCAGAGCGCCGGCGCGCTGCCGCTGGTCCGCGAGGACGCGGTCACCACCCGGAAGCACTACCGGGCGCTGGCCACCGCGCGGCGTGGCCCGGACTTCGTGCCCGAGCAGGTCGCCGCGGTGACCGACGGGACCGTCGAGGGGCCCGCGGGGCCGGTTCCGGTGCGCACCTACGTCCCGACCGACGACCGTGGCGGAGTGCTGCTCTACCTGCACGGCGGCGGCTGGGTGCTGGGCGACCTGGTCACTCACGATCCGGTGTGCCGGCGGGTGGCCAACACGACCGGCGCCGTGGTCGTCGCGGTGGACTACCGGCTGGCGCCCGAGCACCCGCACCCCGCCCCGATCGACGACGCCTGGGCCGCCCTGCTGGCCGTCGCCGGCCGGTATCCGGACCGGCCGCTCGGGGTGGCCGGGGACAGTGCAGGCGCGTCTCTCGCCGCCGGGCTGGCGCTGCGCGCCCGGGACCGCGGAGGCCCGGACCTGGCCGCGCAGCTGCTGTTCTACCCGGCACTCGACCCGGCCTGCGCGACACCGTCCATGCAGGACAACGCCGAGGGCTACTTCCTCACCGCGGACGCGATGCGCTGGTTCTGGGAGCTGTACCTCTCCGGCGACGCCGTGGCCGACCCGGAGGTGGCGCCGCTGGGCTCCGACACCTCGGCCGATCCGTCCGGCGTCGCGCCCGCGGTGGTGGCGACCGCGGAGTTCGACCCGCTGCACGACGAGGGCCGGGACTGGGCCGACGCGCTGGCGGCCGCGGGCGTGCCGGTCACCCGGGTCGAGGGGCCCGGGCTGATCCACGGCTACGTCGCGTTCCTCGGCGCGGTCGAGGCCGCCGAGACGGCTGCCGAGAAGTCCCTGGACGCTGTCGCCGCCCTGCTGTCGCCGCCCGCGCCGTGATCGCCGGGGTCGTGACGGGGCGGCCGCACACCGATGCTCCGGGCACGATCCCGGCGATCTCCGGGTGACGGCTCCGGACCTGCGGGCCGCAGGGGCCGGGGCGAGGATGGGCTCATGAACGACTCCCGTCCCGTCCGGATCGGGCTGCAGCTGCAGCCCCAGCACGCCGACTACGCCGACATCCGCCGCACCGTCGCCGCCGCCGAGGAGGCCGGCGCCGACGTGGTGTTCAACTGGGACCACTTCTTCCCGCTCTACGGCGAGCCCGACGGCAAGCACTTCGAGTGCTGGACCATGCTCGGCGCCTGGGCGGAAGCCACCTCGCGGGTGCAGATCGGCGCCCTGGTGACGTGCAACAGCTACCGCAACCCCGATCTGCTGGCCGACATGGCCCGCACCGTCGACCACATCTCCGGCGGCCGGTTGATCCTGGGCATCGGGTCGGGCTGGTTCCGCCGCGACTACGACGAGTACGGCTACGAGTTCGGCACCGCCGGCGGCCGGCTGAACGACCTGGGCGCGGCGCTGCCCCGGATCCGCTCCCGCTGGCAGAGGCTCAATCCGGCCCCGACCCGGGACATCCCGGTCCTGATCGGCGGCGGGGGCGAGAAGAAGACGCTGCGCTACGCCGCCGAGCACGCCACCATCTGGCACGGCTTCGGCGACGCGGAGACCGTCACGCACAAGTGCGCCGTGCTCGACGGGCACTGCCGTGACATCGGGCGCGACCCCGCGGAGATCGAGCGCTCGGCCGCCGTCGAGGGCGCCCCGGAGGAGGTCGGCCCCGGGCTGCACGACGCCGGCGTCCGGCTGTTCACCGTCGGCCAGGACGGCGACGGGCCCGGCTACGACCTGGGCCTGCTCAAGGAGTGGATCGCCTGGCGCGACGAGCGCAACGGCTGAACGGTCAGGAGCCCAGGAACGGGTCCCGGATCAGGTCCGGGACCCGGTCCGGCGTCACGGCGGGGGCGTAGTACCAGCCCTGCGCGTTCGCGCAGCCGTAGTCGCGCAGCAGCTTCGCCTGCTCGGCGGTCTCCACCGCCTCCGCGGTGACCTCCAGGTCCAGTGCCGAGGAGAGCTGGATCAGGGTGCGCAGGATGACGTCGTCGCGCTCGGCCGACCCGGCCAGGAAGTGCCCGGCCAGCTTGAGCACGCGCACCGGAAGGTGGCGCAGGTAGGCCAGGTTCGAGTAGCCGGTGCCGAAGTCGTCGATCGCGATCCGCACGCCCATCCGGTCCAGCTCGCGCAGCGTGGCCGACGGTCGCCCGGAGCCTCCCATCAGGTCGCTCTCGGTCAGCTCGATCTGCAGCCGCTCGGCGGGCCAGTCGTGTCGCTCCAGGGTCGCGGCGACGTCGGCGACCAGGTCGGACTCGCCGATCTGGCGGGCCGCCACGTTCACGCTGATCAGCAGCGGCTGCTCGGGGTGCGCGTCGGCCCACACCCGGCCCTGCCGGCAGGCCTCGTCGAGCACCCGCCGGCCCAGCGGGACGACCAGGCCGGTCTCCTCGGCCAGCGGGATGAACCGGTCCGGGCCGAGCAGCTCGCCGTCCGGGCGCTGCCAGCGCACCAGCGCCTCGACCCCGATCGTCCGCTCGTCGGCCAGCCGCACCAGCGGCTGGTAGACGACCACGAAGTCGTCGCGGCGCAACGCCTCCGGCATCTGCGACGACAGCTCGAACCGGCGGACGTCGGAGCGGTGCCGCTCCTGGTCGTAGACCACGTAGCGGCCGCGGCCGGCCCGCTTGGCGGAGTAGAGGGTGGTGTCGGCTGCCTGCATGATCTCGTCCGGACCCAGCTCACCGTCGTGCCGGACGACGCCGACGCTGGCCGAGATGACGATGTCGCGCCCGTCGATCCGGACCGGGCGCCGCACGGTGTCCAGCGCGGTGCCGGCGACCTGCTCGAGCACGGCCCGGTCCGGGCACTCGAGCAGCACCACGAACTCGTCGCCACCCATCCGGGCCACCAGGTGCCCGTCCGGTTCCAGGGTGCGGCGCAGCCGCTCCGCGAGCACCTGCAACAACCGGTCGCCGGCCTGGTGCCCGAGGGTGTCGTTGACGACCTTGAACCCGTCCAGGTCCAGGTAGCAGACCCCGGGCCGGTCCCGTTCCGACCGCACCCCGGAGATCGCCGCGGCCAGCCGGTCGAAGAACAGCGAGCGGTTGGGCAGCCCGGTCAGCGGATCGTGCGAGGCCTGGTGCTCCAGCCGCTGCTTCAGCTCCACCTGGTCGGTGACGTCTTGCAACACCGCCATCAGGTGGGTGGCCGGCCGGCCCGGCTCGCGCAGCGGGGTGACCACGGCGTCGACCCAGATCCGGGTGTCGTCCCCGCGCCGCAACGGCAGGACCACCTGCAGCCGGTCCAGCGACCCGTCCAGCAGCCGGGGCCGTTCGGCCCACACCTCCGGTGCGTCCTCCGGGGAGATGAAGTCGTGCACGGCCATCCGGGTCAGCTGCTCGCGGCTGTAGCCGACGATGCCGGCGGCGGCCTCGTTGGCCACCGGCGAGTGGCCGAGCGGGTCGAACACGACCACCCCGACCGCGGCCGAGTCGAAGATCGCCGCGAACCGGGACTCGGACTCGCCGCGGGCCTGCTCGGCGGCCGTGCGTGCCTCCAGCGCCGCGGCGGTGATCTGCTCGTGCTCGGTCAGCACCTGCAGTCGCAGCGCGGTGGTGAACCCGCCGGCGAGCGCGGCCTGCACCGCGGTCAGTCGCCTGACCCGGCCCGGGGTGTCCGCGGCCGGGGCCAGCGCGTCGCCCACCAGGACCTGGACGGCCTCCAGCAGGCCGGGGTCGGTGAGCCGGGATCGCACCAGGTCCCGGGCCGCCCCGGCGGGGCCCGACGGATCGTGTTCGAGGGCCGCCGCGGCATCGTGCACGGCCGCGACCAGCCGGCCGACCAGCGGCGACAGGTCCCCGGGCGCCAGCGGGGTGCGACCGGCCAGCTCGGCGCACCAGCGTCCGCACAGCAGGTCCGGATCCGGGAGCGCGGCACCGGCGAGGGGATCCCCTCCGGCGGCCCCGTCCGCGGCGTGGCGCATCCACCGACCCCCGTTCATCCGGTGGGGAAGTGCCCCGTGATCGCTGAACACCGTAACCGATCCCGGGGTGCGGATGCGGCCGACCGGGGGAGCGTGTCACCTCCCCGAGTGATCCGTTCAGGTCCGGTCGGTCACCGCCGTCACCCAGACGACGGTCTCCCCGGCCTCGTCCGAGGCAGCCAGGTCGATCTCGGCGGTGATCGCCCAGTCCCGGTCGCCCGCCGGGTCGTCGAGTACCTGGCGGACCAGCCAGCGGTCGGTCTCCTCGGTGAGGTCGAACAGTTCCGGGCCGCGGGCGTCCGGGCCGAACCCGATCCGGTCGTGGATCTCGAAGTAGGGCTCCAGCGCCTCCCGCCAGCGCTGCGCGGACCAGCCGGCGTCGGCGTCGAGCTCGCCGAGCTCGGCGTAGCGGCCCAGCGCGGCCAGCTCGACCCGGCGGAACAGCGCGTTGCGGACCAGCACCCGGAACGCCCGGGCGTTGCCGGAGACCCCGGCCGGCGCCGCGACGCCGACCTCCGCCCCGGGCGGGGTCACCTCGCCCCCGGCGGCCTCGCTGTCGGCCCCGGCGGCGAGCTTCTCCCACTCGTCGAGCAGCGAGGAGTCGGTCTGGCGGACCAGCTCGCCCAGCCACTCGATGAGGTCGGTGAGCTCCTCGGTGCGGGCGTGCTCGGGGACGGTCTGGCGCAGTGCGCGGTAGGCGTCGGCCAGGTAGCGCAGGACCAGGCCCTCGGAACGAGCGAGCTGGTAGTGCGAGACGTACTCGGTGAACGTCATCGCCCGCTCGCTCATGTCCCGCACCACCGACTTCGGCGACAGCACGGCGTCGGCGACCCAGGGCGCGCCGCGCCGGTAGGACTCCAGCGCGGCCTCGAGCATCTCCGCCAGCGGCTTCGGGTGGGTGACGTCCTCCAGCCGGGCCATCCGCTCCTCGTACTCCAGCCCCTCGGCCTTCATCGCCGCGACCGCCTCGCCGCGCGCCTTGTTCTGCTGCGCGGCCAGCACCTGGCGGGGGTCGTCCAGCGTGGACTCGACGACCGAGAGCACGTCCAGGGCGTAGTCCGGGGACTCCTTGTCGAGCAGCTCGAACGCCGCCAGCGCGAACGGCGACAGGGGCTGGTTCAACGCGAAGTCCAGCTGCAGCTCGTCGACCACCCGCACCCGGCGGCGGGTGGCGCCGGGCTCGTCGTACTCCTCGACGACCCCCGCGGTGCGCAGCGCCCGGTAGATCGCGATCGCACGGAGCATGTGCGTGCGCTGCCGCTTGCGCGGCTCGTGGTTGTCGGTGAGCAGGTGTTCCATCGCCGCGTAGGTGTCGCCGCCGCGGCTGACCACGTTCAGCAGCATCGCATGGGTGACCGCGAAATGGCTGGTCAGCGCCTCGGGCCGGGCCTGCTGCAGCTTCTCGTAGGACGTCTCGGACCAGCCGACGAACCCCTCCGGGGGCTGCTTGCGTGCAACCTTGCGGCGCTTCTTCGGGTCGTCCCCGGCCTTGGCGAGCGCCTTGGCGTTCTCGATGTCGTGCTCGGGGGCCTGCGCGACGACCGTGCCGACCGTGTCGTAGCCCGCCCGGCCGGCCCGCCCGGCGATCTGGTGGAACTCGCGGGCCTTGAGCGGGCGCACCCGGCGGCCGTCGTACTTGGAGAGCGCCGTGAACAGCACGGTCCGGATCGGCACGTTGATCCCGACGCCGAGCGTGTCGGTCCCGCAGATGACCTTGAGCAGCCCGGCCTGGGCCAGGGTCTCCACCAGCCGCCGGTAGCGCGGCAGCATCCCGGCGTGGTGCACCCCGATCCCGTGCCGGACCAGCCGGGACAGCGTCCGGCCGAACCCGGAGGAGAACCGGAACGCCCCGATCGTCTCGGCGATCGCGGCCTTGTCCTCCTTGGACGTGACGTTGACGCTCGTCAGCGCCTGCGCCCGCTCGACGGCGGCCTGCTGGGTGAAGTGCACGACGTAGACCGGCGCCTCGCGGGTCTCCAGCAGCTCGGCCAGCGTCTCGTGCAGCGGCTCGACGACGTAGCGGAAGTGCAGCGGGACCGGCCGCTGGACCGAGGTGATCTGCGCGGTCTCCCGGCCGGTGCGCCGGGTCAGGTCCTCGGCGAAGAACGACGTGTCGCCCAGCGTGGCGCTCATCAGCACGAACTGCGCCTGCGGCAGCTCGACGATCGGCACCTGCCAGGCCCAGCCGCGGGCCGGGTCGGCGTAGAAGTGGAACTCGTCCATCACCACCGAGCCGACGTCCGCACCGGAGCCGGTGCGCAGCGCCAGGTTCGCCAGGATCTCCGCGGTGCAGCAGATGATCGGGGCCTTCTCGTTGACCGCGGCGTCGCCGGTGAGCATCCCGACCTTGTCCGCGCCGAACACCTCGCACAGCGCGAAGAACTTCTCGCTGACCAGTGCCTTGATCGGCGCGGTGTAGAAGGTGCGCTCGCCGCGGGACAGCGCTGCGGCGTGCGCCCCGATCGCGACCAGCGACTTCCCGGATCCGGTCGGCGTCGAGAGGATCACGTTCGCACCGGTGACCAGCTCCAGCAGCGCCTCCTCCTGTGCCGGGTAGAGCGACAGGCCCCGCTCGTCGAACGCCCAGTCGGCGAAGGTCTCGACCAGGTCGGCGGGGTCGGCGTCAGGGGTGCGGGAGAGCCGGTCGGTGAGCGTCATGATGGGTCCAGTGTGCCCGGGGGTCCTGCGGAGGCCCGGAGCCCTCCGCAGGACGCCCGGCTACGGTGTCCCCGTGGTGGGGGCCAGGGGGTCGGCGGAGTCGGGGATGCCCGAGCTCGTGCCGCCCATGCTGCCCGCCGCCGGCGAGCTCGCCGAGGCGACCGACCCGGACCGGTGGGCCGTGGAGTTCGCCTGGGAGGGGCACCGCTGCGTGGCCTACGCCCGCCCCGGCCGAGTCCGGCTGCTGTCCTCGACCGCGCGCAGCATCACCGGGTCGTTCCCGGAGCTGGCCGTGCTGGGCGAGCAGGCGCCGCCCGGCGGGATGGTGCTCGACGGCACCGTCGTCGCGCTGGACGAGGCGGGCCGGCCGTCGAAGGGGCCGCTGCTGCGCCGGACCGCGACGGTCGCCCCGGACGACGCGCTGCGGTCCGCGGTGCCGGTCGGTTACGTCGTCACCGACCTGCTCTGGGCGGACGGCCGGCGGGTGTTGGAGCTGACCTACCGGCGCCGCCGGGAGCTCCTGGAGGGCCTCGGGCTGGGCGGGCCGGCGATCCTGGTGCCGCCCTCGTTCGGGCGCGACGAGGCCGACCTGGTGGTGCGCACCGCCGAGCAGTACGGGCTGGACGGGCTGCATCTCAAGCGGCTCGACGTGCCGTACCAGCCGGGCCGCCGGACCCGGAACTGGTTGCGGGTGCCGCTGCGCCGGCGTCGGCAGGTGCTGGTCGCGGGCTGGGTCCCGGCGTCGCGGGGGGCGCCCGCCGGTCGCCCGGAGCGGATCGCCGCGGTGCTGCTCGCGCTGCCCGGTCCGGACGGGCCGCGCTACGTCGGCCGGGTCGGGATCGGTGCCGCGGACGCCGACGCCCGCACCGTGCTGGCAGCGCCCGGCACCGAGCGGCCGCCGTCCGACGTGCCGGAGACGGTCGCCGAGAACGCCCGCTGGCTCGAGCCCGGCCTGGTCGCCGCCGTCGAGTACCGGGGCCGCACGGCCGCGGGCCGGCTCGCGCTGCCGTCCTGGCGGGGACTGGTCGCCCCGGACGAGCAGGACGAGGACCTGGCGGCCGGGGTCGACCCGGGCGCGCCCGCGGCGGCCCCGGCGCGCCCCGACGGCGGCTCGGCCCCGGCACCCGCTCCGGCCCGTGGTACGGCCGCCCCCACCACCCCGGACGTCCCGGCCGGACCCTGGCACGGGCCGCTGTCCCGGCGGCTGGAGCAGCACTTCGTCTACAACACGCTGAACACGATCGCGTCCCTGGTCCGGACCGATCCGCCGCGGGCCCGCGAGCTGCTGCTCGGGTTCGCCGACCTGTCCCGGGCCGCGGACCGCGCGGAGGAAGCCGCGATCCGGCTGGACGAGGAGCTGGCCGCGGTGCGCGCCTACCTGCAGATCGAGCGGACCCGGTTCGGCGCCCGGCTGGCCGCCGAGGTCGACGAGCCGGGCGACACCGGTACCGACCCGGCGAGCCCGGTCCCCCCGCTGGCGGTGCTCGCGGCGGTGCGCCGGGCGGTGCAGGAACGGATCGAGCCGCACCCGGGCGGGGGAGCAGTGCAGGTCCGGCTCGGGCCGGGCGCGGTCTGCACCGTCGAGACCCGGCCGGGTGACCGTCCGGACACCGCTGCCGACCCGCTCGTCCTGCTGACGCTGCCGCTGGCCGCGCCGGACGCGAGCTGAGCCACGGAGCCGGTGGTGACCGTCGTCGCGGGCCCGCCCCGGGCGCGACGGGGCTGCACCGATCCGGATAGCGTGCGCGCCATGCTGGGGCTCCCCGAGGGCACACGCGCCTGCCTGTTCGACCTCGACGGTGTGCTGACCGACACCGCGAGCGTGCACGCCGCGGCCTGGAAGCAGATGTTCGACGAGTTCCTGCGCTCCCGGGACGGGGACGCGTTCACCCCGTTCGACGTGCAGGCCGACTACGGCCCCTACGTCGACGGCAAGCCCCGGCTGGAGGGTACCCGCAGCTTCCTCGCCGCCCGCGGGATCGAGCTGCCCGAGGGCGACCCGGACGACCCGGCGGACGCCCCGACCCTGTGGGGCCTGTCCACCCGCAAGAACGAGCTGGTGCAGGTGCGCATCCGCACCGACGGCGTGGACGTCTACCCCGGCTCCCGCCGGTACCTGCAGGCGGTCCGGGACGCCGGCCTGGGGACCGCGGTGGTCTCGTCGTCCGCGAACGCCGGGCAGATCCTGCGGGCCACCGGGCTGGAGACCTTCATCGACCACCGGGTGGACGGCGCCGTCGCCCGGGAGCGCGGGCTGCCCGGCAAGCCCGCGCCGGACACCTTCCTGGCCGCCGTGGCGGACCTCGGCGTGGACCGCGCGGCCGCGGTGGTGTTCGAGGACGCGCTGGCCGGCGTGGCGGCCGGGCACGCCGGGGAGTTCGGCGCCGTCGTCGGCGTCGACCGACTGGACCAGGCCGACGCGTTGCGCGCGCACGGCGCGACCGTCGTCGTCACCGATCTCGCCGACCTGCTGGAGCGTTCGTGAAGCCCGAGCACCTGCCCACCTTCACCGTCGAGCCGTGGGTGATCCGCGAGCCGCGCCTCGACCTCGGCGCGATGGGCCAGACCGAGTCGGTGTTCGCCCTGTCCAACGGGCACGTCGGCCTGCGCGGCAACCTCGACGAGGGGGAGCCGCACGCGCTGCCGGGGACCTACCTCAACTCGTTCTACGAGGTGCGCCCGCTGCCCTACGCCGAGGCCGGTTACGGCTACCCCGAGTCCGGGCAGACGATCGTCAACGTCACCAACGGGAAGCTGCTCCGGCTGCTGGTCGACGACGAGCCGTTCGACCTGCGGTACGGCGCGCTCTCCCGGCACGAGCGGGTGCTGGACATGCGGGCGGGCACGCTGCACCGCGAGGTCGAGTGGGAGTCCCCGGCCGGGCGCGCGGTGAAGGTGCGCTCCACCCGGCTGGTGTCGCTGACCCAGCGTGCGGTCGCGGCGATCTCCTACGAGGTCGAGGTCGTGCACGCCGGTGACGACGACAACGGCGAGGGCGCGCTGCTGGTGCTGCAGTCCGAGCTCGTCGCGAACGAGCAGCTGCCCGGCCGCGACGGCGGCGACCCGCGGCTGGACACCGCGCTGGACAACGTCCTCGAACCCGAGCAGTCCCGCGCCGGGGACGCCGGCGCCACCCTGGTGCACCGGACCCGCCAGTCGGGGCTGCGCGCCGGGGCGGCGATGGAGCACGAGGTCAGCGGCCCCGAGGGGATCGAGGTCAGCACCGACGCCAACGAGGACCTGGCCCGCACCACGATCATCGCCAAGGTCAAGCCGGGCGAGACGCTGCGGGTGGTCAAGTACCTGTCCTACGGCTGGTCGTCGCGGCGCAGCCTGCCCGCGGTCTACGACCAGGTCCGGGCGGCGATCGCGGCCGCCCGCTACACCGGCTGGGACGGCCTCGTGCGCGAGCAGCGCGAGTACCTGGACGACTTCTGGGCCACCGCCGACGTCGAGATCGACGGCGACGCCGAGCTCCAGCAGGCGGTCCGGCTCGCCACCTTCCACGTGCTGCAGGCCGGGGCCCGGGCCGAGCGCCGCTGCATCGGCGCGAAGGGGCTGACCGGCGACGGCTACGACGGGCACACCTTCTGGGACACCGAGACGTTCTGCCTGCAGGCGCTGTCGTTCATCGCGCCGGACGCGGCCGCGGACGCACTGCGCTGGCGGCGCTCGATCCTGCCGCAGGCCTTCGAGCGGGCCGAGACCCTCGGCCTGGAGGGCGCGGCGTTCCCGTGGCGCACCATCGGCGGGCACGAGTGCTCGGGCTACTGGCCGGCCGGCACCGCGGCGTTCCACATCAACGCCGACATCGCCGACGCGGTGCGGCGGCACGTGCTGGCCACCGGCGACACCCAGTTCGAGCTGGAGGTCGGCCTGGAGCTGCTGGTCGCCACGGCCCGGCTGTGGCGCTCGCTGGGCCACCACGACTCGTCCGGCAACTTCCGGATCGACGGCGTGACCGGCCCGGACGAGTACTCGGCGATCGCCGACAACAACGTCTACACCAACCTGATGGCGCAGCGGAACCTGCGCTACGCGGCCGAGGTCGCGGCCAAGCACCCGCGCTCGGCGGCCCGGCTGGGTGTGGACTCGGAGGAGATCGCCTCCTGGCGGGACGCGGCGAGCGCGACGCTGATCCCGTTCGACGAGCGGCTCGGCGTGCACCCGCAGTCCGAGGGCTTCACCGACCACCAGCGGTGGAACTTCGAGGGCACCCCGGCCGAGCGGTACCCGCTGCTGCTGAACTTCCCGTACTTCGACCTGTACCGCAAGCAGGTGATCAAGCAGGCCGACCTGGTGCTGGCGATGCAGTTCTTCCCGGACGCGTTCACCGAGGAGCAGCGGCGCCGCAACTTCGCCTACTACGAGGGCATCACCGTGCGGGACTCGTCGCTGTCGGCGTGCACCCAGTCGGTGATCGCGGCGCGCACCGGGCACCTGGACCTGGCCTACCAGTACCTGGCCGAGGCCGCGCTGGTGGACCTGCAGGACCTGGCCGGCAACACCGACCACGGGATGCACGTCGCCTCGATGGCGGGCACCTGGACCGCGGTCGTGCTCGGCTTCGGCGGGATGCGCAGCGAGGCCGACGGCCTGTCGTTCGCGCCTGCGCTGCCGGCGTCGCTGTCCCGGGTGGCGTTCGGGCTGAAGTGGCAGGGCCGCCGGATCCGGGTGCAGATCACCCCCGACGAGGTCGAGTACCAGCTGCTCGACGGCGCGCCGATGCGGTTTCGGCACCACGACGAGCCGGTCGCGCTCGGCGAGGAGCCGGTCACGGTCCCGCTGCCCACACCGACCTGGGTGGAGCCCGTGGAGCAACCGCCCGGCCGCGCCCCCCGCCCCCGCGGCTGACCCTGCACCCGGCCCCACCCCACCTCCCACACCCGCGTCGTGGAGCCGTCCTGCTGCCGCGACCCGCTGCTGAGCGGCCGTACGGCTCCAGAACGCGAGGGGGCGCGCGCTGGTAGGTTGGAGCGTCGCGCCGTCAGACGGTGCGTACGTGTTCGCCCCCTCGGTGGAGGAAGCCCGCGCCGTGCCCGAACCCGCCCCGTCCGGCTCCGAGGCCGGTACCGCCTCCGCCGCCGACCGTGAGCTCGCCCGCGAGAAGTCCTATGTGGGCATGCTCTACGAGCAGCTCGAGGATCGCCGCCGGGACACCGCGAAGCGGCTGGCCGACACCCTGCGTGACGAGACGGTCGGTACCCCGCAGGCGCTGACCCAGCGTGACGCGGCCGCCGCGCTGCTCACCGACCGGCTGGCCGCCCTGCGCGCCGCCGAGCACGGTCTCGCGTTCGGCCGCCTCGACACCGACAGCGGGGAGACCCGCTACGTCGGCCGGATCGGGCTGCTCGACGAGCAGAACGAGTACGAGCCGCTGCTGATGGACTGGCGCGCCCCGGCGGCGCGCCCGTTCTACACCGCGACCGCGGCGAACCCGGAGGGGATGCGCCGGCGCCGGCACCTGCGGACCCGGCTGCGCGAGGTCGTCGCGATCGACGACGAGCCGCTCAACCTCGCCGAGATGGACGACGACGAGAAGGCCCGCGCCGGCTCCGGGCTGACCAGCGAGGCCGCGCTGCTGGCCGCGGTGTCCGAGGCACGGACCGGGCGGATGGGCGACATCGTCGCGACCATCCAGGGCGAGCAGGACCGGATCATCCGGTCCAAGCCGTCCGGGGTGCTGGTGGTGCAGGGCGGTCCCGGTACCGGCAAGACCGCGGTCGCCCTGCACCGCGCCGCGTACCTGCTCTACACCCACCGGGACCGGCTCGCCCGGCGCGGCGTGCTCGTCGTCGGGCCGAACCCGACGTTCCTGCGCTACATCGGGCAGGTGCTGCCGTCGCTGGGGGAGACCTCGGTGGTGCTCGGCACGGCCGCGCAGCTCTACCCCGGGCTGGACGCCCGGCGCGCGGAGGACCCGGCGACCGCGGAGCTCAAGGGGCGCGCGGAGATGGCTCCGGTCGTCACGGCGGCGGTGCGGGACCGCCAGCAGGTGCCGCGCAAGCCGATCGAGCTGGAGGTCGAGCAGCAGCTCGTGGTGCTGGACCGGGACACGGTCGCCCAGGCCCGGACCCGCGCCCGGCGCTCCCGCAAGCCGCACAACGAGGCCCGCCGGGTCTTCCGGAAGGAGTTGCTGCGGCTGCTGGCCGAGCAGGTCGCGCGCCGGGTCGGCGCCGAGCTGCTGGACCGCCGCGACGTCGACGACATCCGGGACGAGCTGTCGTCGTCGCCGGAGATCCAGAAGCACCTCGAGGAGTTCTGGCCGACGCTGTCGGCGGAGCAGCTGCTCACCGACCTGTTCGCCGACCGCAAGCGGCTCAACCAGGTCGCCCGCCGGATCCCCGCGGCGGAGCGCGTGCTGCTGGAGCGCCCCGCCCCGGACGCCGAGACCCCCTACGGCCTGCGATGGACCGCGGCCGACGTGGCCCTGCTGGACGAGGCCGCCGAGCTGCTCGGCGACGACGGCGCCGCGCAGGCCGCCGCCGAGGCGGCCGCGCTGCGCGAGGAGGTCGAGTACGCCCAGGGCGTGCTGGACGTGCTGGACCTGGAGGAGGACCTCGACCCGGAGCTGCTGCGCGCGACCGACATCATCGACGCCGACCGGCTGGCCGAGCGGATGCAGGTGCAGCGCTACGACTCCACGGCCGAGCGCGCCGCCGCGGACCGGGAGTGGACCTACGGCCACGTGATCGTCGACGAGGCGCAGGAGCTGTCCGCGATGGCCTGGCGGATGGTGATGCGCCGGGCGCCCGCCCGGTCCATGACCCTGGTCGGGGACATCGCGCAGACCGGTGACCGGGGTGGCGCGGGTTCCTGGGACGAGGTGCTCTCGCCGTTCGTGGCCCGCCGCTGGCGGCTGGAGCAGCTGACCGTGAACTACCGGACGCCCGCCGAGATCGCCGACGTCGCCGACGACGTGCTCGCCGAGATCGACCCGTCGCTGCAGCCGCCGTCGTCGGTGCGCTCGACCGGGGTGCCGCCCTGGGCGGCGGCACTGCCCACCGGCCGGGACCGGGACCGGGTACTGGCCGAGCGGGTCGCCGGCGAGCGCGATGCCGTCGGCGACGGCCGGACCGCGGTGCTCACGCCGTCCGCCCGGGTCGAGGAGCTGCGGGCCGCGCTCGCCGGGGCCGGCCTGGTCGGCACCGACGCCGACCGCGAGGACCTCGACGAGCGGGTGGTGGTGCTGCCGGTGACGGCGGCGAAGGGGCTCGAGTTCGACGCCGTGCTGGTCGTCGAGCCGCAGGAGATGCTCGACGAGTCGCCGCGTGGGCAGGGCGACCTCTACGTCGCGCTGACCCGGGCCACCCGGCGGCTCGGGGTGCTGCACTCGGGCGAGCTGCCGCCGGTGCTGAAGCGGATCGGCCGGCAGTAGCCCGGCCGGGCGGGCCGCCGCGGAACGGGTGGGTCAGCCGCGCAGCGGCGCCCCGGCCTCGTGCAGCGAGCGCACCGTCCGGACGTAGGAGTCGACCAGACCGGTGCGCAGGTACGGGACGTCGATCTCGGCGCAGTAGGCGGCCACGATCGGTTGGGCGCGGCGCAGGTTCGCCGAGGGCATGGCCGGGAACAGGTGGTGCTCGATCTGGTGGTTCAGCCCGCCGTAGGCGATGTCGACCAGCCGGCCGCCGGAGATGTTGCGCGAGGTCAGCACCTGGCGGCGGAGGAAGTCCTCCGGCTCGTCGCCGCTGCGCATCGGCATCCCCTTGTGGTTCGGGGCGAACGTGGCGCCCATGTAGAGGCCCCACAGCATCTGGTGGGCCAGCACGAACACCACGGCCTTGCCGAACGGCAGCACGCCGAACACCAGCGCCACGTAGAGCAGCACGTGGGCGATCAGCAGTGTCGCCTCGGTGCCCCGCCCGCGGGTGTCGCGGTCCAGGCAGGCGCGGAACCCGGCGTAGTGCAGGTAGAAGCCCTCCAGCAGCAGCGCCGGGAAGAACAGCCACGCCTGGTACCGGCCGAACCACCGCGTCAGGCCGCTGCTGGCACGGGCCTGATCGGGCGACCACACCAGCAGTTCCGGCTCGACGTCCGGATCCCGCTCGGCGTGGTTCGGGTTCGCGTGGTGCCGGGTGTGCTTGTCCATCCACCAGCTGTAGGACATGCCGATGCCGAGGTTGCCCAGGATCCGTCCGGCGATCATGGATGCGCGGCGGCCACGGAACACCTGGCGGTGCGCGACGTCGTGCGCGAGCAGGGCCACCTGCCCGGACACGACGGCCAGGAACGCGGCGACCGCGATCTGCCACCAGGAGTCGCCGAGTGCGACCACCCCGCACCACGCACCGAGGTAGCCCGCGGCCACCAGGGCGAACCGCAGCACGTAGTAGCCGGGCCGGCGATCGGTCAGGCCGGCGTCCGAGACGCGCCGGGCGAGGTCCGCGAAGTCGTTGCGGCTGACGGAGGTGGTCATGGTGCCGATGCTGGCCCGACGCCGGACGGCCGGGAAGCCGACGAGCACCCGGCCACAACCGGGGGCCTGCACCAGTGCCGTACCGGGTACGACCGCGGTCACGCCCTGGCCGCACCGGCACGGTACAGGTCCCGCAGCAGCGCGATCTCGGCGCCGTGGTGGAGGATCTCGCGGTGGATGTGCAGCACCAGCGTCGCCAGCGGCGCCTCGGCGTAGGGGCCCTCGGCGGGGCCGCACGGCCGGGACAGACCCACCGTGCCGAGCCCGGCGACGCCGTCCACCCAGCGGCGGTAGCCGTCGTCCAGCTGGGCCAGCGCCCCGGCGGCGGTGCCGGCGTAGTGGTGCGTGAAGTAGTCGGTCGCCGGGCCGCCGAAGTGGCTGTGCACCCGCATCCGGAACACCCCGACGATCAGGTGCCCGAGCCGCCAGGCGATCGTCGTGACCGGCGGCGGGTCGGGCTCGGGAAAGGCGAAGTCGATCACCAGGTCCCCGCCGCCCGCCCCGGGCGGGGTGGCCGAGGAGCCCCGGGGCCGCACGCTCCAGGTGCCCTCGACCGGTTCCCAGAAGTACTCGTCGTCGGTGAGGCCCTCCATGCGGGGGCGCAGGTGGCGCTCCCAGTGGAAGGTGAGCTGCTCGCGGAGCTCGAGGTTCCAGTCCATCGTGGTGCCAGGTCGCGTCATGCCGGGCAGGCTACGAGCCGATGCGGACGACCACGGTCCGCGACGCCGGGGCACCCGATCAGCGGCCGGGTCACCCCTCGGCGCCCTCGTGCACGACGGCGAGCACGTCGTCGCCGTAGCGGGCGAGCTTGCCCTCGCCGATCCCGGAGATGGTGCCCAGCGCGGCCCGGTCGCCCGGCGAGCGGGCCGCGATCTCGCGCAGCGTCGCGTCGTGGAAGATCACGTAGGCGGGCACGCCCTGTTCCTTCGCGGCGGCGGCGCGCCAGGCCCGCAGCCGTTCGAACACCGGGGCCGCGTCCGCGGACAGCTCGGCCACGGGCGCCTTGGAGCCGGACCGCGACCGGGAGCCGCGGGCGGCGCGCTCCGGCTCGGTGCGCAGGGTCAGCGGCTGCTCGCCGCGCATCACGGCCGGGGACTCGTCGGTGAACACCAGCGTCGAGTGCGCGCCGCCGACGGCCAGCAGCCGGCGCGCGACCAGCTGGCGGATCACGCTGCGCCACTGCGGCTCGGTCAGGTCGGAGCCGACGCCGAACACGGACAGCTCGTCGTGCGAGAACTGCTCGACCTTCGGGGTCCGCTTGCCGAGCAGGATGTCGATCACGTGCACCGCGCCGAAGCTCTGCCGGCGCTCGTTCTTGAGCCGCCAGACGGTGGAGAGCACCTTCTGCGCGGCCACCGTCCCGTCCCAGGACGACACCGGCGCCAGGCAGGTGTCGCAGTTGCCGCAGGCGGGCTTGCCGAGCTCCTGCCCGAAGTACCGCAGCAGCTGCGCCCGGCGGCACTCGGTGGTCTCGCAGAGCGCGAGCATCGCGTCCAGGTGCATCGCGAGCCGGCGCTTGTGCGCGGCGTCGCCCTCCGAGTCGTCGATCATCTTTCGCTGCTGGACGACGTCGGCCAGGCCGTAGGCCAGCCAGGCCGTCGACGGCTCGCCGTCCCGGCCGGCGCGGCCGGTCTCCTGGTAGTAACCCTCGACCGACTTCGGCAGGTCCAGGTGCGCGACGAACCGCACGTCGGGCTTGTCGATGCCCATCCCGAACGCGATCGTCGCGACCATCACGATCCCGTCCTCGCGCAGGAAGCGGGCCTGGTTGCGGCGGCGCAGCGAGGCGTCCAGGCCCGCGTGGTAGGGCAGCGCGGTGATCCCCTGGCCGCTGAGGAACTCGGCCGTCTGCTCCACCGACTTGCGGGACAGGCAGTAGACGATCCCGGCGTCCCCGGGGTGCTCGGAGCGCAGCAGATCCAGCAGCTGGCGGCGCGGTTCGTTCTTGGGCGCGATCCGGTACTGGATGTTCGGCCGGTCGAAGCTGGCGACGAAGTGCTTCGCCTCGGTCAGCTGCAGCCGCTCGGCGATCTCGGTGCGGGTGGCGTCGGTGGCGGTGGCGGTCAGCGCGATCCGCGGCACGTCCGGCCAGCGCGGGTGCAGCTCGGAGAGCAGCAGGTAGTCCGGCCGGAAGTCGTGGCCCCACTGCGCGACGCAGTGCGCCTCGTCGATCGCGAACAGCGCGATCGTGCCGCGTTCGAGCAGCCGGAGGCAGGACTCCACCCGCAGTCGTTCCGGGGCCAGGTAGAGCAGGTCCAGCTCGCCGGCCAGGAACCGCTGCTCGGTGAGCCGCCGCTCGTCGCCGTCCTGGGTTGAGTTGAGGAACCCGGCGCGCACGCCGAGCGCCTGCAGCGCGTCGACCTGGTCCTGCATCAGCGCGATCAGCGGGGAGATCACGACACCGGTGCCGGACCGGGCGAGCGCCGGGACCTGGTAGCACAGCGACTTCCCGCCACCGGTCGGCATCAGCACCAGCGCGTCACCGCCGCCGGTGACGTGCTCGACGACCGCCTGCTGGTCGCCGCGGAACCCGTCGTAGCCGAAGACCCGGCGCAGCACGCTGTGCGGATCCGGGTTCGGCGGGTCCGAGCTGCGGAACGACGGCGGCGGGGCGGCCTCGGAGGGGTCGGGGAGATCCTCGGGCGGCGGTTCGGCGCCGTGGTCGTCGTCCGGCTCGGGCGGGAGCGGGATCTCGTCCGGGTCGGCCACGGGGTCGATCGTACGAGTCGCCCACGTCCGGCCCCGCCGGGATCCCGCGGACCGGGACCGGTGTGCGGGCGGGGCTGCGCGCGAGCCCGTAGAGGTGTAGCAACACAGGAGGACCTCGGCGCGCCGCCCCGTACGCGCGCCCGGCACGCGGTAAGGAACCTCTCGTGGATCTCAAGATCGGATACAAGGCGTCGGCCGAGCAGTTCGGCCCGCGCGACCTCGTCGAGTACGCGGTACTCGCCGAGGAGGTGGGCCTGGACAGCGTCTGGGCCTCGGACCACTTCCTGCCCTGGCGGCACACCGGGGGACACGCCCCCGCGGCGTTGCCGTGGATGGCGGCGGTGGGGGAGCGGACGAACCGGGTGCAGATCGGCACGTCGGTGCTCACGCCGACGTTCCGCTACAACCCGGCGGTGCTGGCCCAGACGTTCGCGACGATGGCCCTGCTCACCGGGGATCGGATCGCCCTGGGCGCCGGCACCGGTGAGGCGCTGAACGAGGTCGCCGTCTCCGGGCGGGAGTGGCCGGAGTTCAAGGAGCGGTTCGCCCGGCTCCGCGAGTCGGTCCGGCTGATGCGCTCGCTGTGGACCGAGGACTCGGTGAGCGTCGAGGGCGACTACTACACGCTGGTCGACGCGACGATCTACGACAAGCCGGAGCGTCCGGTGCCGGTCTACATCGCGGCCGGCGGCCCGATGGTCGCCCGCTACGCCGGCCGCCACGGCGACGGCTTCATCTGCACCTCCGGCAAGGGGATGGAGCTCTACACCGACAAGCTCCTCCCAGGCGTCGAGGAGGGGGCGGCCAAGGAGGACCGGGACGCCGGCGGGATCGACAAGATGATCGAGATCAAGATCAGCTACGACCGCGACCCGGAGGCGGCACGGGAGAACTGCCGGTTCTGGGCGCCGCTCTCGCTCAGCGCCGAGCAGAAGAACTCGGTGGACTCGTCGCAGGAGATGGAGCGCCTGGCCGACGAGCTGCCGATCGAGCAGATCACGAAGCGCTGGATCGTCGCGTCCGACCCGGGTGAGGCGGTCGAGCAGATCCGGCCCTACCTCGACGCCGGGCTGAACCACCTGGTGGTGCACGGGCCCGGCAACGACCAGAAGCGGTTCCTCACCCAGTTCTCCGAGGACGTGCTTCCCGAGCTGCGGAAGCTGGGATGACGGCGGTGAGCGCGGTCGAGCGGGACGGCCGGGTCCTGCGCTGCCGGATCTCCACCGGACGGCACGGCGCGCTGGACGGCGAGCTGATGCGGGAGGTCACCGGGGCGCTCACGGCGCTGGCCGGGCAGGACCCGGCCGACCCCGACGGCGTCGGTGCGGTGCTCGTGCACGGCGACGGCGAGAACTTCTGCACCGGTGGCAACGTCCGGGACTTCGCCGCGGCACAGGACCGTGGCGCGTTCGTGCACGAGGTCGCCGAGATCTTCCACGGGTTGCAGCGCCCGCTGGTGAACAGCCCGGTGCCGACCGTCGCCGCGGTGCGCGGCTGGGCGGCCGGCGCGGGGATGAGCGTGGCGCTGGCCTGCGACCTCGCCGTCGGCGGGAGCTCGACCCGGATGCGGCCCGCCTACCCGGGCATCGGGTTCTCCCCGGACGGCGGCATGACCTGGATGCTCCCGCGCCTGGTCGGGGCCGCGCGGGCCAGGCGGATCCTGCTCACCGACGAGGTGCTCGACGCCGGCACGCTCGCCGAGCTGGGCCTGCTGACCGAGGTGGTGGACGACGACGCCGTCGCCGACGCGGCCGGAGCGCTCGCGGACCGGCTGGCCCAGGGCCCGACCGCGGCGCTGGGCCGGATCCGCGGCCTGCTCGGCCGGACCTGGGAGTCGAAGCTGGATTCCCAGCTCGACGCCGAGGCCGACTCGATCGCGACCTGCGCCGCCGGTCCCGAGGGCGTCGAAGGCCTGGCCGCCTTCGGCGAGAAGCGCCGCCCCCACTTCCACTGACCCCGACCCACACCCAACCCCGCGTTGCGGAGCCTCGACGCGACGGGACGGGTACGGGTCTCGCGTGAGGGCTCCACAACGCGAGGTGGGGTGAGGGTCAGCGGCCGCTGGCGGGGGCGCCGGCGGCGAGGCGGCGGCCGGGGCGGTGCCCGGCACGCGACCCGGGCATCCCGACGCCCCAGCGCTGGACCGGGCGGTGCAGGCCCGGGCCGAGCGGCCAGCCGGAGTCCAGCGGGGCGAGCAGCCGGTCGAGCTCGGAGTCCGCGGTCGCGCCGACGCTGTTGCGCAGCAGGCGCTGGAACTCCTCGTGCTCGGCCAGCGCGTCCGCGACGTGCCCGCCCGCGAGCAGCGCCTCGACCAGCGCCCGGCGGGACCGCTCCCGGCTCGGCGCGCCGCTGACGGCGCGGCGGGCGACGGCGACGGCGTCGTCGTGCCGGTCGGCGGCGGTCAGGGTGGCCGAGAGCCCCTCCATCGCGGAGAGCCGCAGCTGCCGGAACCGCTCGCGCTCGACCGCGATCCACGGTGCGGTCCAGGACGGCAGGACGTCCGCCTCGAGCAGCCGGGTCTCCGGGCAGCCGATCTCGCGGACGGTGACCAGCACGCTGTCGGTGCTGCCCGCGGAGAGCCCGCGGACCAGCAGCATCGCCTCGGCCAGGTCCACGGTCACCGCGTCGTCGAGGTGCAGCCGGCCGAGGTCGTCGGCGGCGAGCAGGCCGGGCACGTCGACGCCGGCGACGGCCTCGTCGAGCAGCCGGGCGGCCGGGGCCGGGTCGACGCCGGGCCACAGGTCGGCGGCCAGGGCCGCGGTCGGCTGCGGCCGGGGGTGCACGGCCAGGTAGGCGACCAGGCGCCGGGAGTCCACCGGCAGCGGGACCGGCTGGTCGCCGGTGCGCAGGCTGAAGGCACCGAGCACCCGGACGTGCGGGACGGGTGGTGCAGGGTGGGTGGGCGACTCACCGCTGGTCGAGCTGGATGCGCTGGATCGACAGTGATCGTCGGACATGCCGTTTCCCCGGGTCGATAGTTCGGTCCTGGCGTGCGTACGGGCCCGCTGACGGTCCGGCGCCGACCCGGCGCGCCACCCGGGCGGGAGGCCGCGGGACGCGGAGTGGGGCACGACGAAACCGCACCGGCACGGACGGCGAGCAGCGTCTCCGTGCGGTGTCCGGGGTCGAGGATAGCCGAGCCGGGCTCGCAGCGTCAGATGCGGGTCGGTTCCGGACCGGAACGGGTGTGAGATCCCGGTGAAGCGGGTCAGGCGTGGGCGAGCAGCCGCACGTGCGTGCCGTCCCCGGCCCGCCAGACGTGCAGGCTGTCGCAGAGCTGCCGGGCGATCCAGGTCCCGCGCCCGCGCGACTGCGACGGGTGTGGCGGCGCGAGCCCGATCAGCGGGAGCGTGATCGCTCCGGTGTCGTGCACCTCGCAGACCAGCTCGCCGGACCCGGTCCACACGGCCAGGCCGGCCTCCGGCGAACCGTGCTCGACGGCGTTGGTGGCGACCTCGTTCACCGCCTGCACCATGTCCTCGACGCGGACCCGGTCCAGCCGGGACGCCTGCGCGGCCTCCTCCACGGCGTCCCGGACCCGGGACAGCTCGAAGGTGTTGTAGCTCAGCTGCAGATCCGGCGGGCCGAGCAGGTGCGGCGGGGCGATCGCCATCCGGGCGAGCACCTCGGCGGGCGGGCGGTGCTCGGGATTGGGCAGCATCTCCTGCCCGCGCACCCGCAGCGGGTGGTTGGCCAGCGCGGCGTCCGCGATCGCGCCGTGCAGCGGGATCCGCGGGTAGGCGCAGATCTGGGTGATCGGGAGCCCGTCCAGCGAGATGTTGAGGGCTGCTTCGAGCTCGATCCAGAACCCGCCGTCGTCGCCGTCGAGCTCGGGGTCGTGCTCGGTGACCACGACCACCGGCCGCCCGGACGAGCACAGCGCGCGCAGCTCCCGCGCCCGCCAGGCGGCGACCGTCTGGCCGGACCCGCGGGCCGCGCGGGTGAGCGTGGTGAGCGTGCCCGCCCCGGCGCCGATCCCGCCCTGCTCGGCCCGGAACAGCTCCGCCGCCGGCTCGGAGACCGCCAGCGCGACCCGCGCGCCGGCGTCCTCGGCCGCGGCCGCGACGAACGGCATGGTCCGGGTGACGAGCTCGTCGGCGTCGTCGGCATGCACCAGGGCGTGTGCGAACCCGCGACGCGGCGCGGCGTTGATCTGCATCGGCGGGCTCCATCGGGCGGGAGGGAACCGGGTGGGGGAGAGGGCCCTCAGCCGGACCCGGGCGGGCGGTCGTCGAAGATCAGCTGGGGGGAGAACGCGGCGCCGCAGCGGTCCAGGATCCGCTGCACCCGGGGCCGGACGCGGTGCAGCACCAGGCGGTGCGTGGCCGGGAACCCCTCGGCCGCGTGCACCAGCGCGGTGGCGGTGGCGACGTCGACGAACCGGACCGAGGCCATGTCCAGCCCGATGTCGGTGGACCCCTCTGGGGAGCGCAGCGCGGCGTCCAGCGCCGCGTACAGCAGTGACGTGATCTTGGGTCGGTTGCTGTGGTCGACCTCGCCTGCGAGCCGCGCGTGCGCCGCGTCGAGGCGCACGATCCGCAGCAGGCCGTCGTCGTAGGCGCGGGCGGGCCGGATGTGGTCCCGGTGCAGGGCCTTCATGATCTCGATCTGCTCGGCCGGGAAGTGTGCCTGGTCGTAGGTGCACAGTGCGCTGAGGGTCTGCCGGTTCTCCCGGATCAGCCGGGCGAGCAGGCCGTCGTACTCGGGCAGCGTGGCCGACGCGCCCGGCGCCAGGGTGCCGTGCATCTGACCGGTCAGCCGCATGCCGGCCCAGCCGTCCTGCACCGAGCGCTCCACCTCGCCGCTGACCCCGGCGTGGATCTCGCGCAGCGAGAGCGCGAAGGTCTGCCGGGTGGCCTCCGGCGGGCGGATCTCGAGCTGGTTGCGGCGCAACGGCTCCTCGACGTCGACGCCGTCCTCGTCGAGCCGGCGGAGCAGCCGGTCCGCCGCGCCGTCGTCGTCGAAGTAGAGGATCTTCGAGCCACCGGTCAGCCCGCGGGCCACGAAGTCGGAGGCGAGCTCCCCGAGGTGCTCGGTGCTGTCCGGGATCGCGCACACGTGGTCGCCGGGCGAGATCTCGCCCGCCTGCTTGGTCACGTGTCACCTGCCGCGGCGGCCGCGCGGGCCTGCTGGGTCGACTGCCTGGTCGCCGACCACCGTACGGACGTCCCAACATCGTTCCCGACACCCGGACGCCGACCGGGCGCCGAACCGACCGTGACACGCGACGAGCGGCCCGCCACCGGCGGGGGTCGGGCTATCGGGGCGAGAGGTGCACGCCGTTCGGCGCAGGGTGACCAGGGCCGGACGGTCGGTAGCGAGATCCGGCGGAGCCGACTCGACGGGCGAGCCGGGCGGGCGACGACTGATGACCAAGTCGCGTCATCCGCACGGGTTCCCTGCGTTCACCCGGGATCCGATCCCGTGTGAACGACGAAACCCCGTGCGAATGTGCGCGGTCTCGTGCCGGATGGTGCGGGTGGTTCAGCGGGTGGTGACCGCCACCGACGTCGCGGCGCTGCCCTGGATCGTCTGGAGCACGACGCAGTAGCGCTCGGTCAGCTTGATCAAGGTGTCGATCTTGTCCTGCTCGGCGTCACCGGTGTCCAGGTCGAAGGTCAGGCGGATGTCGCGGAACCCGACCGGGGCGTCCTTGGCGACACCGAGCGTGCCGCGGAAGTCGAGGTCGCCCTCGGCCCGGACGCTGCCCGAGACCGGCAGCTCCAGCGAGGTGGCGACGGCCCGAAGGGTCACCCCGGCGCAGGCGACGAGTGCCTCGAGGAGCATGTCGCCCGAGCACAGCTGGGTGCCGTCGCCGCCGGTGGCCGGGTGCAGGCCGGCCTCTGCCATGGCCTGCCCGGTGCTCACCTTGCACGCGACGCCGGAACCGTCCAGCTCGCCGTCCGCCTTCAAGGTGACGACGGCCGACTCCGGGTCGTCGGAGTACTGCTGCTTGAGCGGGGCCTGCTTGTCCCGCAGTGCGGCTGTGTTCGTGTCGGTCGCTGTGTTCGTGTCGGTCACGGCCCCATCCTCACCCCGCGACGGCGTCGAGCACACCCCGGGCGCCGGGTTAGGCTGCCCGGGTGGGCGGCGGCGAGGACGTGACGAGGCCCGTCCGCGGCACCGGGAGTGCGGCCCGGGAGACCGTCCGGGACGCGAAGGACACCGTGCGCGACACGGTGCGGGACGCCGCCCGGGACGTCGCGGGCCCGCCCACCGGCGACGACCGGGTGCTCACGGTGCCGAACGCGCTGAGCATGCTGCGGCTGCTCGGAGTGCCGCTGTTCCTCTGGCTGATGCTCGGGCCGGAGGCCGATGCCTGGGCCGTAACGGTGCTGGCGATCGGCGGGTTCACCGACTGGCTGGACGGCAAGCTCGCCCGGGTGCTGAACCAGTACAGCCGGTTCGGCGAGATGCTCGACCCGGCGGTGGACCGGCTCTACATCCTGGCCGCGCTGGTCGGGCTGGCGTTCCGGGAGATCGTGCCGTGGTGGGTGGTGGCCGTTCTGGTCGGCCGTGACGTCGTCCTGGCGATCTGCGTCTTCGTCCTGCGCCGCCGCGGCTACGGCCCGTTCGAGGTCGCCTACCTCGGCAAGGCCGCGACCTTCGTCCTGCTCTACGCGTTCCCGCTGCTGCTGCTCGGCGACGGGCCCGCGACCGGCGAGGCGGTGGTGCGAGTGATCGCGCACGCGTTCGCCGTCTGGGGGGTGGCGCTCTACCTGTGGAGCGGGCTGCTCTACCTGGCCCAGTTCGGCCGCGCGATGCGTCGTCCGACCGGTCCGGCCGCCCCGGCGTGGACCCCTTCCGATCATCCGCGCGAGGGGTACTAGGCTCGCCGCGTGAGCTCGGAGATTCCGTCGGACCTGATCTACACCGAAGCGCACGAGTGGGTGCGCGAGACCGGGGACGGGGTGGTGCGGATCGGCATCACCGACCATGCCCAGTCCCAGCTCGGGGACGTGGTGTTCGTCCAACTCCCGACGGTCGGCGACACCGTCGGCGTGGGGGACGCGATGGGCGAGGTCGAGTCGACCAAGTCGGTCTCGGACATCTACGCCCCGGTCGCCGGCGAGGTCGTCGCGGTGAACGAGGCGCTCGAGGCCAACCCCGAGCTGATCAATTCGGCGCCGTACGAGGAGGGTTGGATCGTCGGGATCAAGCTGGCCGACGGCGCCGCCCTCGACGGCCTGCTCGACGCCGAGGCCTACCGCCAGTTGGCCGACGGCTCCTGACCCCCGGACCGCCCGTCGCACCGCGCCGGGACCGGCGGTGCCCTCCGTATCGCCGGGCCGTCCCTCCGGGTAGTTTCATCTCCCCGGTACCGCGACACCGGCCCACGAACCCTCACCGCCCGGACGCCGTCCGGGGCCGCGTCCGACAGGAGGAGACCTCGAGGTGACCACGAACGACCCGCGCGACGTGCCCCCGGAGCGCGCACCGGAGACCACCTCGGTCTTCCGGGCGGACTTCCTCGCCGACGTCGAGCAGCCCGCCCAGGACCCGCAGGTGTCCGGCGTCGACGGGCTGCCCGCCGGGTCGGCCCTGCTGGTCGTCCGGCGTGGTCCGAACGCCGGCTCGCGCTTCCTGCTGGACGTGCCGACCACCAGCGCGGGCCGGCACCCGGACAGCGACATCTTCCTCGACGACGTCACCGTCTCCCGGCGGCACGCGGAGTTCCGCCGGGATGCCGGCGAGTTCGTGGTGGTCGACGTGGGCAGCCTGAACGGCACCTACGTCAACCGCGAGCCGGTGGACACCGCGGTGCTGGCCAACGGCGACGAGGTGCAGATCGGCAAGTTCCGGCTGGTCTTCCTGACCGGGCCGCGCGAGCCCGGCGTCCCGGGCTGACCAGGGCGGCCGGGGAGCTCCGCGCCCACTTGTCGAGCCGACACGCCGCCGGAGACGGCGGTGTGACGATCGTCGAACGGACGCGGTCACTCCCCGTCCGGAGGCGGGCGTGTGGGCCGCCTCCCGTGTAGCGTCGGAACGTGTCGGTGGCGGGAGCGAGCGTGACCACCCAGACCAGGGCGAGCAAGGCGATCAGGACGGCCGGGAGCGAGGCTCGAGTGGCCCCGCCCGTGCCGGCCGACAGGCCCGACAGGGCCGGGGAGGCGGGCTGATGAGCGAGATGCGCGTCGTGGGCGTCCGGGTCGAACTCCCGGCGAACCAGCCGATCCTGTTGCTCCGCGAGACCAGCGGCGACCGCTACCTCCCGATCTGGATCGGGTCGGTGGAGGCCACCGCGATCGCGTTGGAGCAGCAGGGTGTGAAGCCGGCCCGCCCGCTGACCCACGACCTCCTGAAGGACGTGATCGGGGCACTGGGCCGGCGTCTCGAGCAGGTGCGGGTGACCGACCTGCAGGAGGGCACCTTCTACGCCGAGCTGATCTTCGACGGCGGCGTGACGGTGTCCGCGCGGCCGAGCGACTCGATCGCACTCGCGCTGCGGACCGGGGTGCCGGTGCACGCCGACGAGAGCGTGCTGGCCGAGGCCGGCCTGGTCATCCCGGACGAGCAGGAGGACGAGGTCGAGAAGTTCCGCGAGTTCCTCGACTCCGTCTCGCCGGAGGACTTCCGCGGGGCCCAGCCGGGCTGACCCGTCAGCCACCCACGCGCCCGGCGCGCGTTCCCGCCGCCCGGCGACGTCAGAGGCCGTTCGGCGCGATCACGCGTGTCCCGGGTGCGGGGTTGGGCGCCGTCCGGTACGTCGGGGTCGGCGAGCCGCGTTGACCGGCCCGCCGGGCAGGCATACCGTCGTCTCCACTGATGACAGCCGTGGAGTTCCACCGGCGTGGTATGCCGCGCGGGACGAGGCGGTTCGGCCGAGGCGAGGGAGACCGCGCGGTGCAGACACCACCCGAGGGGCCGGGACAGGGAGAGCTGTTCCCGGATCCGCTCGTCGGTGATGGGCTGGAGGGGGTGGCGGACGCCCTGGTCGGCTTCCGCGGCCCCACCGCCTGCCAGGTCGTCGGGATCACCTACCGGCAGCTGGACTACTGGGCCCGGACCGGGCTCGTCGCACCGTCGATCCGGAACGCCGCCGGGAGCGGCAGCCAGCGGCTGTACTCCTTCAAGGACATGCTCGTCCTGAAGATCGTGAAGCGGCTGCTGGACGCCGGGGTGTCGCTGCAGAACATCCGGATCGCCGTCGAGCACCTGCGGCGCCGCGGGATCCGGGACCTGGCCGGTATCACCCTGTTCTCGGACGGCACCACGGTGTACGAGTGCACCTCCCCGGAGGAGGTCGTGGACCTGCTGCAGGGCGGCCAGGGCGTGTTCGGGATCGCCGTCTCCGGCGCGATGCGCGAGATCAGCGGTGTGATCAAGGACTTCCCCGCCGAGCGCGCCGACGGCGGCACCGTCGAGGACGCCCCCGAGGACGAGCTCTCCCGCCGCCGCGCCCGGCGCGCCATCTCCTGACCGACGCCGCCGGGCGTCGTCCCGGACCCGCACGTCACGCGGCGGCGCGGAACGGGTCGTGCTCGGCGAGGAGCTTCTCCATCCTGGCCTGGTCGACCCGGTTGACCACGGTCAGGCTCTCCTGCTTGTCCCGGACGCACTTGGCCAGGGTGAACGCCGAGGTGATCGCGTACAGGACGGCGATCGCCAGGAACGCCTTCACCCACCCGTCGACCGGGAGGTAGACCGTCCCGATGACGACGGCGGCCAGCGACACGCCGAAGGACAGGACCGCCTGCATGTGGAACGCGGCGGTGGTGGCCGGCGTCGTGGTGCTGCTGTTGTTCGACATGACCGGAAGTCTGGCGGGCGGATTTCGGCCCGCGTGCCGTGGAACTACGCAGCTCGACCGGTACCCTGTCCCCGGTAGTCGTTGATTCCGCACGGGAGAGTCCCGGTGACAACGGCCGGGCGCCGAAGGAGCAAATCCCTTCCCGGAACCTCTCAGGCACCCAGGACCGTGCGGCGCAGACGCCTCTGGAAAGCGACGGACCACCACGGGGAGTCCGTCCGCCGACGGGGAAAGCCTGAAGCCTCGGGTGAATCTCTCAGGCGCCCGGGTGCGGGCACGGACAGAGGGGAGGGGCCTGACCGCCCACCCCGCCCTGCCCTGGAGGCGCCATGAGCCCGACCCCGCAGGACGCCCGACCCACCCTCTCCGAGCTGGAGACTGGGGTGCCGTTCGCCGACCGGCACGTCGGCCCACGCCCGGACGAGCTGGCGAGCATGCTCGACGCGCTCGGCATCGACTCCCTCGAGACGCTCGCCGCCCGCGCGTTGCCGGACAGCATCCGCGACGCCGAGCCGGTCGACTCCACGCTGCCGGCCCCGGTCGGTGAGGCCGAGATGCTCGACGAGCTGCGGTCGCTGTCGGAGCGGAACACCGTCACCGTCCCGATGATCGGACTCGGCTACCACGGCACCCGCACGCCGTCGGTGATCCGGCGCAACGTGCTGGAGAACCCGGCCTGGTACACCGCGTACACGCCCTACCAGCCGGAGATCAGCCAGGGACGGCTGGAGGCGTTGCTGGCCTTCCAGACGATGGTGGCCGACCTGACCGGGCTGGACGTCGCCGGCGCGTCGCTGCTCGACGAGGCCACCGCGGCCGGCGAGGCGATGACCCTGCTGCGCCGGTCCGGGCGCTCGAAGAGCCCCCGGTTCGTCGTCGACGCCGACACGCTGCCGCAGACCCTGGACGTGCTGCGCACCCGGGCCGAGCCGCTGGGCATCGAGCTCGTGGTCACCGACCTCTCCGGCGGGCTCCCGGACGGCGAGTTCTTCGGGGTGCTGCTGTCCTACCCGGGCGCCTCGGGCCGGATCGCCGACCCGTCGTCGCTGATCGCGGACGCGCACGAGCGCGGTGCCCTGGTCGCCGTGGCCGCCGACCTGCTGGCGCTGACGCTGCTCACCCCGCCCGGTGAGTTCGGCGCGGACGCCGCGGTCGGGTCCACCCAGCGGTTCGGCGTACCGCTCGGCTTCGGCGGCCCGCACGCCGCGTACCTGTCCGTCGGGCAGCGGCACGCCCGCCAGCTCCCGGGCCGGCTGGTCGGGGTCTCCCGGGACGCCGACGGCAACTACGCGCTGCGGCTGGCGCTACAGACCCGCGAGCAGCACATCCGCCGGGAGAAGGCGACCTCCAACATCTGCACCGCGCAGGTGCTGCTGGCCGTGATGGCCGCGTGCTACGCGGTGCACCACGGTCCGGAGGGCCTGCACGGGATCGCGCGGCGCACGCACCGGATGGCGGCGGTGCTGGCCGCCGGGCTGCGGGCCGGCGGCGTGCAGGTCGTGCACGAGCACTTCTTCGACACGCTCGCGCTGCGCGTGCCCGGCCGGGCCGACGCCGTCGTCTCCGCCGCGCACGACGCCGGGATCGCGCTGCGCCGGATCTCCGACGACGAGGTCGGCGTGTCGACCTCGGAGATCACCACCGTGGCGCACCTGCAGGCGGTGTGGGCGGCGTTCGGGGTGGACGCGCCCGACGTCGCGGAGCTGGACTCCGCGACCGGTGACGCCCTGCCGTCGTCACTCGGACGGACCAGCGGGTACCTGAGCCACCCGATGTTCCACGAGTACCGGTCGGAGACCGCGCTGATGCGCTGGCTGCGCCGGCTCGCCGACGCCGACCTGGCGCTGGACCGCGCGATGATCCCGCTCGGCTCCTGCACGATGAAGCTCAACGCCGCCGCCGAGATGGAGGCGGTGACCTGGCCGCAGTTCGCCGACCTGCACCCGTTCGCGCCGGAGTCCGACACCGCAGGCTCCCGGGAGCTGATCGACCAGCTGGAGCGCTGGCTGGCCGAGCTGACCGGTTACCACGCGGTGTCGCTGCAGCCGAACGCGGGCAGCCAGGGCGAGCTGTCCGGCCTGCTGGCGATCGCCGCCTACCACCGCTCCCGGGGCGAGGACGAGCGCGACGTCTGCCTGATCCCGGCGTCCGCACACGGCACCAACGCCGCCTCGGCGATCATGGCCGGGATGCGGGTGGTCGTGGTCGGCACCGACCCTCGTGGCAACGTCGACCTCGACGACCTGCGCGCGAAGATCGCCGAGCGCGGCTCCCGGCTGGCCGCACTGATGATCACCTACCCGTCCACGCACGGCGTCTACGAGGCGCAGGTGCGGGAGGTCTGCGGCGCCGTGCACGACGCAGGCGGGCAGGTCTACGTGGACGGCGCGAACCTGAACGCGCTGGTCGGGGTGGCCCGGCCGGGGGTGTTCGGCGGCGACGTCAGCCACCTGAACCTGCACAAGACGTTCTGCATCCCGCACGGCGGCGGCGGGCCCGGCGTCGGGCCGGTCGCGGTGGCCGAGCACCTGGCGCCGTTCCTGCCCGGCCGGACCCCACGCGGCGAGGGCGGGGTGGGGCCGGTGTCCGCGGCCCCGTACGGCTCGCCGGGCGTGCTGCCGATCTCCTGGGCGTACATCCGGATGATGGGCGTGGACGGGATGCGCCGCGCCACCCTCACCGCGGTCGCGGCGGCGAACTACGTCGCGCGGCGGCTGGGCGAGCACTTCCCGGTGCTCTACTCGGGCGCCGACGGGTCGGTCGCCCACGAGTGCATCCTCGACCTGCGGAAGATCACCAAGGACACCGGGGTGACCGTCGACGACGTCGCCAAGCGGCTGATCGACCACGGCATCCACGCGCCGACCATGTCGTTCCCGGTGGCCGGGACGTTGATGGTGGAGCCGACCGAGTCCGAGGACCTGCCGGAGATCGAGCGCTTCGTGCAGGCGATGATCGCGATCCGCCGGGAGATCGACCGGGTCGCGGCCGGGGAGTGGCCCGCGGACGACAACCCGCTGCGCAACGCCCCGCACACGGCCGCCTGCCTGGCCGACGACAAGTGGGAGCACCCGTACCCGCGGGAGCTGGCGGCCTACCCGACCGGGGCGGTGCCCGGGGTGCACGACCGCAAGGTGTGGCCGCCGGTGCGCCGGATCGACGGCGCGCACGGCGACCGGAACCTGGTCTGCTCCTGCCCGCCGCCGGAGGCGTTCGCCTGATCCACCGCCCGCCCCACCGGATCTCCCCCCACCGGGTCCGGTGGGGCTGCCCGGGCGGGGGATCATGGCGGCGTGCCACGGGAGAGCGAGCGCCGCCGTGTCCCGCCCCCGCTGTTGCGTACCCGGATCGGGTCCAAGCGCGGGGCCATGGACCAGCCGAACGTCACCGGGGACGAGGACGTCCCGCTCACCGCCCGGTTCTGGCTGCTGCTGGTGGCGACCGGCGCCGGGGCCGGGGTCCTCGGGTCGCTGCTGATGGCGTTGCTGTTCGCGGTCGCGGAGCTGGCCTACGGTCCCGGTGCGGCGGAGGACTTCCAGGCCGCCGTCGAGCGCACCGACGCGCTGGGGCGGGTGCTGCCGTTGCTGGTCGCGGGCGTCGTCGCGGGGCTCGGCTGGTACCTGCTGCGCAGCCACGTGCCCGGCCGCACCGACGTCGACGATGCGATCTGGACCGGGGACGCCCGGCTCGGCGTCCGGCGCAGTGCCGGGACCTCGGTGCTCTCCGAGATCGTGGTCGGGCTCGGGGCCTCGCTCGGCCGGGAGGCCGCGCCGAAGCTGATGGGCGGGGTGTGCGGCAGCGTGCTCGCCGGGTGGGGCGGGCTGAGCACCGAGCAACGGCGGCTGCTGGTCGCCTGCGGTGCCGGGGCCGGGCTGGCGTGCGTCTACAACGTCCCGCTGGCCGGGGCACTGTTCACCGCGGAGGTGCTGGTCGGGACGCTGCGGCTGCCGGTGGTGCTGCCCGCGCTGGCCTGCTCGGGCGTCGCCACGCTCGTCGCGTGGGTGTACCTGCCACCGCTGCCGATCTACCCGGACCTGCCCGCGTTCGAGCTGTCCGCGCCGCTGCTGGTCTGGGCGCTGCTGGCCGGGCCGCTGCTCGGCGTCGCGGCGACGGCGTTCGTCCGGCTGGTCGGGCTGGTGTCCTGGTCCCAGCCGTCCCGGAGCTGGTGGCGGATCCTCGCACCGCTCGTCGCGTTCGGGGTGCTGGCCGTGCTGGGGCTGGCGTTCCCGCAGCTCTACGGCAACGGCGCCGACATGGCCGAGCAGGCGTTCGCCGGGACCGGGGCACTGCTGCTGTTCGGCGCGCTCGCGCTGCTGAAACCGCTGGTGACGGCGCTGTGCCTGGGCAGCGGCGCGTCCGGCGGGCTGTTCACCCCGGTGCTGAGCACCGGTGCGGTGCTCGGTGCGTTCCTGGGCACGGCCTGGTCGCTGCTGTGGCCAGGCGCGCCGGTCGGCGCCTACGCCCTGGTCGGCGCGGCCGCGTTGATCGGGGCCGGGATGCAGGCGCCGCTGGCCGGGCTGCTCATGGTCCTGGAGCTCACCCACACCGGGTTCGGGATCATGGTCCCGCTGGTGGCCGCGACGTTCCTGGCCACCGCGACGGCCCGGTGGCTGGACGGCTACTCGATCTACTCCGCCCGGCTCGCCGCCCGGCCGGACGCCGAGCAGGCCACCTGACCCACACGCATCACGGCTCCACGACGCGACGGTGCTGGTGGGCGAGCCGGGAGCGGCGGTGTGCGGCCATCCGGACCGGGGCGTCGGCCCAGCCGTGGCCGTCGTGGGTTCCGGTGCGCTGGACCAGGGCCAGGAACAGCCGTCCGCCGAGCAGCTCGGTGCAGACCTGCAGCAGGTCACCGTCGGCGTCGCGTTCGTGCAGCACGCCGAACTCCCGGTACCTGGCCATCGTCGCGGCGGGCAGTTCCAGCCGGGCGGCGAGGTCGTCGTGGTAGTTGGCCGGTATCGGCAGCAGCGGGACGCCGGCGGCGCGCGCGGCGGCCGCGGTGGCGAGGACGTCGTCGGTGGCCAGTGCGACGTACTGCGGGTCCGCGACGGCCGGGCTCCACTCGCCGCGGCGCAGGAGCGACACGGTCAGCGCGAGCCGGACGCGGCGGGCACCGTCGGCCAGGGCGCGGCTGCGGACCAGCCCGAACGGGGCGGCGAACTGGCCGTCGGCGATCGTGTCCAGGCCGAGCACGGACCGGTGGAACAGCACCGCCTCGTCGAACGCGTCGTAGGGCTGGGTGAGCCCGACGTGGTCGATCCCGGTGATCCCGGCGCCGGGGACGGGCGGCTCGTCGACGGCGACGAAGTCGTGCGACCAGACCGGGGCGCCGCCGTCGTCGGCGGTCCGGCAGAAGAACATCGAGGTGCCGTCCGGGGCGGGGATCTCGGCGAGGTCGGCCTCGCCGGGCCCGGTGGTCCGCGGCAGCGGCGGTGCGCACAGCCGGGAGGCGCGCCGGGCCGAGGCGCCCGGGTCGGCCGACTCGACACCGATCGCGGCGACCGCGGTGGGCCCGTCGCCGGCCGCGTTGACCAGCAGCCGGGTGCCGCCCTGCTCGTACCGCTCGACCTGCTTGGTGCGGTGCACGCCGGTGCGGCTGAAGCCGAGGCCGCGCAGCACCGGTCCGAGCTCCGGACCCCCGTGCAGCTCGACGAACGCCGGCCCGGCGAGCTCCGGCGGCGGGACGGCCACCGGATCGGTGCCGACACCGCGGCGGGTCCCCGCCGGAGCGGTGCGCGCGGGCGGCGTGGCCGTGTTCCCGTGCACCGTGCCGGCGGTTCCGAGCGGGGCGACGGGCAGCGCGGTGGCCTCGGCGAGCGCGAGCAGCGAGCGACGGGCGTCGACGGCGGTGCGGAGCGGGTCGGCCTGGCGGAACACGTCGTTGAACACCTCGAGCGACAGCGGGCCGCTGTAGCCCGCCGCCAGGACGGGCGCGAGGAACCCCGGCAGGTCGAAGCCGCCCTGCCCGGGGAACAGCCGGTGGTGGCGGCTCCAGGACAGCACGTCCATCGACAGCTCGCGGGCGTCGGCGAGCTGGACGAAGAACAGCTTGTCGCCCGGGACGTCGGCGATCGGCCCCGGGTCGGAGCCGCGAGCGAGCACGTGGAACGAGTCCAGGCACAGCCCGAGGGCGGGATGGTCGGCGGTGCGTACCGCATCCCACGAGGCGTCCCAGGTGTCCACGTGCCGGCCCCAGGCCAGCGCCTCGTAGGCGATCCGGATCCCGCGCTCCCCGGCGCGCCCGGCGAGGGCGTGCAGCTGCTCGGCGAGCCGGTCGGTGTCGGCGACGGCGTCCGGGGCGACCGAGGAACACATCAGGACGGTGTCGGCGCCGAGCCCGGCCATGACGTCGAAGCCGGCCTCGGCGCGGCGCAGGTTGGCCGCGAACCGGTCCGGGTCCGTCGAGTCGACGTCGCGCAGCGGCTGGTAGAGGTCCACCGAGAGCCCGAGAGCGCGGCAGCGGTCGCCGATCTCGGCGGGGGACAGCGGGTCGGCGATCAGGTCCGGGGCGAAGATCTCGACGCCGTCGAAGCCGGCGGTGGCCGCCGCATCGAGCTTGTCCTCCAGTGTGCCGGACAGGCAGACCGTGGCGACGGACAGCCGGGGGGCCGGCTCAGGCGACACGGCCGTCCTCCTGCTCGGTGGCGATCAGCTCGGCCAGATGGGCCAGCATCCGGTCCGGGTCCGGGGTCCGCCCGGTGAACAGCCGGAACGCCTCGGCGGCCTGGTGCACGGCCATCCGGCCGCCGTCCACGGTGCGGCACCCGGCCTCCCGGGCCGCGCGCAGCAGCGCGGTGTCCAGCGGCCGGTAGACGATCTCGGCGACCCAGGGCAGGTCGGCGAGCAGCCCGGCGTCGCAGGGCAGGCCCGGGTGTTCGGCCATCCCGACCGGGGTGGCGTGCACCAGCCCGTCGGCGCGGGGGAGCAGGCCCGCGAGCGCGGTGCGGGCGTGACCGTCGATCCGGGTGCCGGCCCCGGCGTGCGGCCGCAGCGACGCCGCGAGGGCGGCCGCCCGGGCGGGGTCGATGTCGACGACGTCGAGCTCGCGCACCCCGCACCGGGCCAGCGCGTACCCGGCCGCGGCGCCCGCACCGCCGGCGCCGAGCAGCACCACCCGGCCCGGCGCCGTCCCGGCCAGGCCGTCCGCCAGGCCGTCCCGGAACCCGGTCCAGTCGGTGTTGTGGCCGGTCAGACCGCCGTCCTCGCCGATCACCACGGTGTTGACGGCGCCGATCGCGGCGGCGTCCGGGGAGAGCCGGTCGAGGTGGCCGAGGACGAGCTGCTTGCACGGGTGCGTGATGTTCAGCCCGGCGTAGCCGCGGGTGCGGGCAGCGCCGAGGAGCTCGCCGACGTCGCCGGGCTCGGCGCCGAGCCGGTCGGTGTCCCAGCGCCGGTAGCGCAGCGGGAGACCGAGCGCGTGGGCCTCGCGCTCGTGCAGGGCAGGGGAGAACGACGGGCCGATGCCCGCGCCGATCAGCCCGGTCCGGACGGTGCCGGGCGGGACGTCCTCCCGGTCGACCGGCTCGCGGACGACGGCCGGGGTCTGGCTGCGCTGCACGGGCCCTCCTCGGAGACTGTATGTACCGTACGGTTAGTTGTACCGGACGACGGGTGGTGCTGCCAGCCCTGCGGGTGCCGGTCCTGCGTACAGTCCGCGGCGGCCGGCCCACCCGCACACGCCGGCCGGGACGCACGACGGCGGAGGTGACGGCGATGGCGGCGGTACCGGTGGAGAACGGCCGACAGCGCGACCCCGAGCGGACCCGCGCGGACATCCTGGACGAGGCGACCGCCGAGTTCGCCGAGCGCGGGTTCGCCGGCGCTCGGGTGGACGAGATCGCCGCCCGGACCCGCACCACCAAGCGGATGCTGTACTACTACTTCGGCTCGAAGCAGGGGCTCTACCTGGCCGTCCTCGAGCGGGCGTACGTGGGCATCCGGGCGCTGGAGCAGGACCTGAAGGTTGCGGACCTGAGCCCGGCGCGGGCGGTGCGTGCGGTGGCGGAGTTGACGTTCGACCATCACGAGGCGCACCCGGACTTCATCCGGCTGGTGGCGATCGAGAACGTCCATCACGCGGAGCATCTGCGGACCTCGCCGGTGCTGTCCGGGCTGGCGGGTCCTGCCGTCGACGTGCTCGGCGGCATCCTGGATCGCGGGCGCGACGCGGGTCTGTTCCGGGAGGACGTCGACGCGCTCGACGTGCACATGCTGATCAGCAGCTTCTGTGTGTTCCGGGTGGCGAACCGGTACACCTTCTCCGCGATCTTCGACCGGGACCTGCTGGACCCGGCCCGGCGCGAGCACTACCGGACGATGGTCGGGGACCTCGTCGTGGAGTACCTGACCGCGCACGTCGGCCGGATCTGAACCCCGCGCCGTCAGGGCTTGACAGCGACCAGGCCTCAACTCACCATACGGTACGTAACTAGTTGGTACATAAAGTGCGGCTCGTATGTCCGCGCCGTGCCTGCAACGACGCACACGCCGGGAGTGACCCGTGAGCTCCAGTCCGTCCGACGCCACCGTGGCGCCGACCGCACAGCCGACCAGGGCCGCGCTGGCCGCCTGGACCGGCAGCGCCCTCGAGTACTACGACTTCTTCATCTACGGCACGGCCGCGGCACTGGTGTTCAACCAGGTGTTCTTCCCCGACTCCAGCGCCGTGTCCGGGACCCTGCTGTCGCTGGCCACCTTCGGCGTCGCCTACATCGCCCGCCCGCTCGGCGCGGTCGTGTTCGGGCACATCGGCGACCGGCTGGGCCGGAAGAAGGTCCTGGTCGCGACGCTGGTGATGATGGGCATCGCGACGCTGGCCATCGGCCTGCTGCCGTCCTACGACCAGGTCGGCCCGCTCGCCCCGGTGCTGTTGGTCGTCTGCCGACTGCTGCAGGGGCTCTCGGCCGGTGGTGAGCAGGCCGGGGCGAACTCGATGACACTGGAGCACTCGCCCCAGGACCGGCGGGCGTTCTTCACCAGCTTCACCCTCTCCGGGACCCAGGGTGGTCAGATCCTCGCCACGGCGGTGTTCCTGCCCGTCGCCCTGCTGCCCGAGGACGCGCTGCTGAGCTGGGGCTGGCGGGTGCCGTTCTGGGCCAGCGTGCTGGTGCTGATCGTGGGTTTCCTGATCCGCCGCACGCTGCACGAGACGCCGGTGTTCGCCCGGGAGATCGCCGAGACCACCGCCGCGGACGGTGCGCCGGCGCCGTCGAAGAAGGACCAGCTGCCGGTCGCCGCACTGGTGCGGGGACACTGGCCGAACCTGCTGCGGGTGTGCCTGGCCGCGACCGTCGCATCGGTCAGCACCCTGATGACGGTGTACGCACTGTCGTTCGCCGTGAACACGGTCGGGCTGGAGCGCTCGACCATGCTGTGGGTCGTCGTCGCCGCGAACGTCGTCGCGCTGGCCGCGCTCCCGCTGTTCGCCACCCTGGCCGACCGGATCGGCCGTCGCCCGGTGTTCATCTTCGGCGCGCTGGGCAGCGCGGCGATGCTGGCCGTCTACCTGTGGTCGATCACCACCGGCATGCTGGTGCTCGTCTTCGCTGCCGGCATCCTGCTGTCCGGTGTGGTCTACAGCGCCGCGAACGGGGTGTGGCCGGCGTTCTACGGCGAGATGTTCCCGGCGAAGGTCCGGCTGACCGGCACCGCCGTCGGCACTCAGATCGGGTTCGCGCTGGGCGGGTTCGCGCCGACCATCGCTGCCGCGCTCGCCGGTGATGCCGCCTCGGGCTGGGTCCCGGTCGCCGTCTTCGGCGCGGTGATCTGTCTGCTCGCGGCCGGCTCGGCGTTCAGTGCCCGGGAGACCGCGCATCTGAGCCTGACCGACATCGAGACGGTCCAGGACCACCGGCGGACCTCGGCCGGGGTCTGAGGCTGCGTTCCCGCGCCGCCCGGCGCCGGGACGCGGCGGGTGGGCGCGGCGCGCTCCTGGTCAGCTCGGTACGGACGGTCGTAGCGTGCCGACCATGGCTACTCGATCACTGCGGATCGGCAACGTGTCCGGCTACCTCGGCGACCGGTACACCGCCGTCGACGAGGCGATGGCCGGTGACCCGGTCGACGTCCTCATGGGCGACTACCTCGCCGAGATCACCCTCGCCGCGCTCGCCGCCTCCGCGCGGCGAGGGAAGCCGGGTCATGTCGCCTACGCCCTCGACCAGCTCACCCCGCACCTGCCGGAGATCGCCCGGCGCGGGATCCGGGTCGTCACCAACGCCGGCGGGCTCGACCCGGCGGGAATGGCCGACGAGCTCCGGCGCCGGATCGCCGACGCCGGGGTGCACCTGCGCGTCGCACACGTCGCCGGGGACGGGGTGTTCGAGCGGCTCGCCGACTTCCATGCCGACGGCCACGGGATGGAGCACCTCGACACCGGAGCCCCGCTCAAGGACTGGGGCGTCGAGCCGATCGCGGCCAACGCCTACCTCGGCGGGTTCGGGATCGCCACCGCGCTGGCGGCCGGCGCGGACATCGTGGTGACCGGGCGGGTCACCGACGCCTCGCTCACCGCGGGCCCGGCGGCCTGGTGGCACGGCTGGACCCCGGACGACCACGACGCGCTGGCCGGCGCCGTCACCGCCGGGCACGTGATCGAGTGCGGCGCGCACGCCACCGGCGGGAACTTCTCCGGCTTCCGTGACGTGCCGGGCATGCTGCGCCCCGGCTTCCCGATCGCCGAGATCGCCGCCGACGGCTCCTCGGTCATCACCAAGCACGCCGCGGACGGCGGCACGGTCACTGTCGACACCGTCACCGCGCAGCTGCTCTACGAGATCCAGGGCCCGCGCTACCTCAACCCGGACGCCACCGTGCACCTGGACTCCGTGCAGCTCTCCCAGGAGGGTCCGGACCGGGTCGCGATCGGGCCGGTCACCGGGTCCCCGCCACCGCCGACGGCGAAGGTCGCGGTGTTCGCGCCGATCGGCTACGAGATCTCCACGATGCTGTTCTGCACCGCCCCGGACGTGGCGGGGAAGGTGGAGCTGCTGCGCGCCCAGCTCCGCACGCAGCTGGAGGGCCACGTCGACCAGCTCGACGTCACCCCGCTCGGCGTCGCCGCGGAGGACCCGGCGACCCAGTGGGCGGCCACGGTCCCGATCAGGGTGATCGCCACGGCCCGCGATGCGGAACCACTGCGCCGGTTCGCGCCGGCCGTCGGGTCGCTCTACCTGCAGGGTTTCCCCGGCTTCCACCACGACGGGCACGCCCCGAGGGCCGCCGAGCCGTGGCCGCGGATCGAGTACTGGCCTGCGCTGCTGGACTCGGCGCTGCTCGAGCACCACGCCGTCCTCGACGACGGCACCCGGGTCGAGGCGCCGCGCTCGGCCCGCACCGCGACGCCGGACGAGCTGGCCCAGCCGGTGCACCCGGAACCGGACCTCCCGGTCCCGGACGGCGAGCCGGTCGAGCTCGGCACGCTGACCTTCGCCCGGGCCGGGGACAAGGGCGGCAACGCCAACGTCGGCGTCTGGGCACCGGGTCCCGAGCACTGGGACTGGCTGCGCGCGACGCTGACCACCGCACGGGCCAAGGAACTGCTCCCGGAGGCCGGCGGGGCGATCGTCCGGCACGAGTTCCCGCACCTGCGAGCGGTGCACCTGGTGCTGACCGGGCTGCTCGGCTCCGGCGGCTCGGCGAACCTGCGGGTGGACCAGATCGGCAAGTCGGTGGGGGAGTACCTGCGGGCCAAGCACGTGCCGGGGCCGCGGTGACCGTCGACGGGGCGAGCATCGATGCGGTGAGCATCGACGACACACCGCCGCGATCCGCCGATGGGACGCGGCCGAGCTGGAGGAGGCCGGGGCGGCCGCCGGGATCGTCATGCCGATGGTCCGCAGGCCGGTGGAGTGGCGGGACACCGCACAGCACGCCGCGGTCGCCGGGAGCTCCCCGATCACGCTGCGCCGGATCGGCGACGCCGGGGGAGTACCGGACCGTGCTGGTGCCGCGAGGGTCGAGCCGCCCGGAGTGGCTGCCGCGGCCGTGATCAGGTACCGGATCAGGAATCGGGTTGCCGGGGGTGCGGGTCCACCCGGGGCAGCGGGCGGGTCGCGTCGTCGGTGTCCGGCTCGAGCGGGGCCTGCGGGCGCAGTCGCTCCGTCCGGGCGTCGACGCCGTGCGTGAACGGCCCCGCCTCGGTGGCCGGTGCATCGGGGGAGTGGTCGTCGCCGACCTGATCGACGCCGTCTCCCGGGGCCGCGGCGGCGGTGCCGCCCTCCAGGCGCCGCTCCAGCATCATGATCCCGGCGACGAGCGCCGCGCCCAGGAGCGCCGGGACGAGCATCGCGTACCAGCCCGGGTCGGGGGTGAGGATGCTGCGGGCGTCGTCCTGCCAGGGCCAGAGCGCACGCAGCGCCCCGAGCAGCACCCCCGCCACGACCACCATGAGGGTGCGGCGGTGGTGCTCCAGCAGCCACTGCAGCAGCGAGACGAACATGGCGAGCCCGACGACCGCGCCGAGCCCGAACACCGCGATGTAGGCGAGGTCGAAGTCGCGCACCGCACGCAGCGTCGGCTCGTAGAGGCCGAAGACCAGCAGCAGGAACGAGCCGGAGAACCCGGGGAGGACCAGGGCGCTGATCGCGATCGCGGCGGCGATCGCGATCAGCAGGTACGGCGGGCGTCCGTCGCCTGCGGCCGGGGGCAGGCCGCTGACCAGGAACGTCCCCGCGAACGCGGCGACGACGAGGGTCCACTCCCGCGCCCCGCGCAGCATCCCGGTGATCCGTAGCGGCACCGCGACCGACGCCGCGACCATCCCGAAGAACACCGCCCGCGCCCCGACCGGGTAGCCCTCGATGAGGTCGGGGAGCACCTGCGAGGCCAGCACCACGGCGAGCAGCATGCCCACCACGACCGGCACCAGCAGGCCCCAGTCGAGGCGGCGCAGCTCCTCCCGCGGACGGGCGTCGCCACCGCCGGGCAGCAGCGCACGCACGGCACCCACCAGGTGCCCGGCCTGGGCGATCAGCCGCTCGTAGATGCCGACGACGAGGGCCATCGTCCCGCCGCTGACCCCCGGGATGGTCTCGACGACACCGATCGCGGCCCCGCGGGCGAGATGGATTCCGGACATACGCGACAACACGTCGGCGAACGGTACCGACTGCCCGTTCCGGCCACCCCGGCGGGACGACCGGGGCCACGCTGCGAGTGGTGAACGTACGCAACCACGACCCGGACGTCTGCCGGCCGGACTTCCGGGCACACTGACCGGCGGCGCCGCGCGGGCCGGCCGGGGTGGGCACGGGGTTCGGGGCCCGGGGGACGGGTACCTACCGTGGAACGGTCCGCACCCGTCGAGAGGATCGCATGACCCGACCGCACCGCTCCCGTCCCGGCTCCCGGTCGGGCGGTCCGCCCCGTCGGGGCGGCCCGCGCCGCGACGACGGGCCGCCCCCGTCCGGCATCCGGGGAGACGGTCACGAGCTCGGCTCCCGGCTGCACGGCCTCGACGGCGCGAGCTACGGCGCCTACAAGGGCCTCGCCGGGCGCTGGTCGATGGACGGCGTCGAGCTCGAGATCCGCAAGGTCCAGGCCGACCCGTTCGCGCCGCCGTCCCGGCTGCGGGTGACCGTCCCGCCGGCCACCGCGGACCTGCCCGCCGACCTGTATCGCTCCCCGGTGCGGGCCCGCGCGCTCGGTGGCTTCCTGCTGCGCGCGCTGCGGACCGCCCTGCGTGACACTCCGGTGACCGTCGACGCCGGTGGGCAGGAGGTCCTCGACCGCAGCGCGATCCGGATCGAGCGCAGCGGTGATGCAGCCGGGACTGTGACCGTCGAGCTCGGCGCCCCGTTCCCCGGGCACGGACGCCGGATCGCCGGGCACGCCGCGGCGCGGACCCTGACCGACGACCTGCCCGCCGCCGTGCACGCGGCCCTGACCTGGGAGCGCGCCGACCAGGACGCGGCGAACGAGTTCGTGGACACCGTCGAGGACGCCGGTGCGCTGCGGGACGCGTTGCGCGACAACGGGCTCGTCGCGTTCGTGGCGGACGGCGCCGTGCTCCCGCGAGCGTCCGGTGTGGACGACCGGAGGCTGCGTGACGGCGTGCCGTTCGCGTCGCCGGAGTCGCTGCGGGTGACGCTGCCGGTGCCGCACCGCGGCGAGGTGACCGGGATGGGGGTCCCGGAGGGCGTCACGCTGATCGTCGGCGGCGGGTACCACGGCAAGTCCACGCTGCTGCGTGCCGTGGAGACCGGCGTCTACGACCACGTCCCCGGGGACGGGCGCGAGCTCGTCGTGGCGCGCCCGGACGCCGTCGCCGTCCGGGCCGAGGACGAGCGCTCGGTGCAGCGGGTGGACGTGCGGGCGTTCGTGTCCGGACTGCCGTCGGGCAAGCCGACCGAGGACTTCTCGACCGAGTCGGCGTCCGGGTCGACCTCGCAGGCGGCGTCGACGATCGAGGCGCTCGAGTCCGGCGCGGACGTGCTGCTGATCGACGAGGACACCTCGGCGACGAACGTGATGATCCGCGACGCCCGGATGCGGGAGCTGATCGAGGCCGAGCCGCTGGTGCCGTTCGTGGACCGGGTACGGCCACTGCACCGCGGCCGGGGCGTGTCGACGGTGCTGGTGATGGGCGGCTCCGGCGACTACCTGGACCGGGCCGACACGGTGATCCTGCTGCAGGACTACCAGGTCTCCGACATCACCGCCCGCGCCCGCCAGCTCGCCGGGACGCTGCCCGAGGACGACGACACCCCGTTCCCGGGGTTCGGCCGCCGGGTGTTCGACCCCGCGAGTGTCGACCCCGAGGTGCGCGGGCGGCGGAAGACCACCGCCCGTGGTCGTGGCCGTCTCACCTTCGGCGGCGACGACATCGACCTGTCCGCGGTGTCCCAGCTGGCCGACCCATCGCAGACCACCGGGGTCGGGCTCGCGCTCAACCATCTCGCGCTGGACGGAGTCACCCTCGGCGAGGCTCTGGATCGGTTCGATACCGACGTGGAACGCGGGGGTGCGGCCGCGATCGCGCACGGGTCGCTCGCCGACTTCGCCGTTCCGCGCCGGCACGAGGTCGCCGCGGCGCTGAACCGACTGCGCAGCGCCCGGGTCACGAGCCAGCGGGGGAGCGCTCCGGACTGACCAGTCCCCGGGCGCCCCAGTCCCCGGGCGCCGGACCGGCCGGTCCGGCGCGCCTGGACGGGTGACGTCGGGAACCGGGCAGCCCGCACCGCCGACCACTGCCGGCGGTGCGGGTGTCCGCCCGCGCGCCACCGACGAGGGGAGCCCCCGCGTGCGTCACATCGCCACCTTCTGCGGCAGCTGCAACTGCGGCTGCCCCGAGCTCTACGTCGACGAGGCCGCCGTGCCGGAGAGGCGCATCGTGATCACCGACGACTTCGGGCAGCGGATCCGGATGAGCACCGACCAGTTCGCCGACCTCGTCGCGTCCGCCCGCAACGGCGTCCTGGACCAGCTCCACGACGTCTGACGGCCGGCGGACCGCCGAGCGGCACACCACGGTCGTCCCGCCATGATCGGGAAAGCCTGACGTACCCGTCGCCGCCCGCGGATGGGGGCATGGGAGCCGGCGGGGCGCCTGTCAGGGAGCGGCGGGGGCCAGGGTGGCGGCCAGGGCGATCAGGCGGTCGCGGAGCGGGGCGGCGCGCTCGGCGAAGCCTGCCTGGGCGCGGGCGTAGGCGGCGCGGCCGGCGGGGGTCTCGATCGGCACCGGGGAGAAGCCGTGGTCGGCCAGGTCGTAGGGGCTGGCCCGCATGTCCAGCTCGCGGGTGTCCGCGGCGAGCGCGAAGCAGTCCGCGACGAGCTCCGCCGGCACCGCCGGGACGAGCTTGTAGGCCCACTTGTAGAGATCCATCGTCGCGTGCAGGCAGCCCGGCTGCTCGTGCTCGACCTGCGTCTCCCGGGTGGGCCGCAGCGCGTTGCGCGGCGCGGCGGCGTCGGTGAAGAACCGGTAGGCGTCGTAGTGGCTGCAGCCGATCGGCATCGACTCGACGACGGCGTCGGTGCCGGCGCCGCCCAGCCGCAGCCCGACGGCGTGCCGGGGCCGGTCGGTGCGGTAGACCATCGCCCACTCGTGCAGCCCGAAGCAGCCCAGCCGGGGTGCCCGGGAGCGGGTCGCGTCCAGCAGCCGGTGCACGAACCCGGCCGTGCTGCGCAGCCGGTCCGGGGCCGCGGCCGGGTCGAACCGGACGCCGTCGCCGTCGCGGAGGTAACCGGGCCGGTCCAGGAACGGGGCGAGATCACCGCCGACCAGCCGCACCCCGGGGCCGGGGTCCCAGCGCTCCAGCTGGGCCGGCCGGTGCGGGTAGTACGTGAACAGGAAATCCCACACCGGGTGCTTCTCGCCGCGCCGGCGGCGCTCCCGGTGCGGAGCGGTCCAGGCCCGGACCCGGTCCCGGTGCGCGGCCGCCCGCTCCTGCCAGTCCACCGCGGCGAGGACGCCGGGACCGGCTGCGGTCACGCCGGGGTCCCGGGCGCGTGCGTCGCGTCCCGGACGGTCCCGACGAACGCCTCGGTCACGTCCTCCATCATCACGACGCCGACGGTACGACCCGCGCCGTCGACCGCGCGGGCGAGGTGCGCCCGCGCCCCGCGCAGGATCGACATCGCCTCACCCAGCCGGGCGTCCGTCCCGACCGTGGGCAGGCTGCGGATCCGCTGCGGCGGGATCGACGCGCTGCCGGCGTCGGCGAGGTCGAGCGCGTCCTTGACGTGCAGGTACCCGGTCAGCCGCTCCCCGGCGCCGCGGATCGGGAACCGCGAGTACCCGGTCCGCCCGACGGCGGCGGTGAGCGCGTCCACGGTCGGGCTCCGGTCCAGCGAGACGACGTCGGAGAGCGGGATCACCACCTCGGCGACGGTCGACTCGACCGAGCCGAGGGTGCGCGCGATCCGGGACGACTCCTCGTCGTCGAGCAGGCCCTCGCGGCGCGAGTCGTCGATCATCTCGGACAGCTCGCGGGGGGTGAAGGCGGTCTCCAGCTCGTCCTTCGGCGTGACCCGCAGCAGCCGCAGCGTGGCATTGGCCGCGACGTTGAACAGGTCGATGAAGGGCTTCGCCACCCGGGTCCAGACCAGGAACGCGGGTACCAGCAGGATCGCCGCGCGCTCCGGCCCGGCGATCGAGATGTTCTTCGGGACCATCTCGCCGAGCAGCATGTGCGCGATCACCACGACCACCAGCGACAGCGCGAACGCGATCGGGTGGGTCACCGCCTCCGGGATCCCGAGGGCCGTCAGCGGACCGTCGATCAGGTGCGCGACGGCGGGCTCGCCGAGCCGGCCGAGCAGCAGCGAGGCGATCGTGATGCCGAGCTGCGAGGCGGCGAGCATCCGGGACAGGTCCGCGGAGGCGCCCAGCACCGTCCGTGCCCCGGCCGAGCCGCCCTCGGTCAGCGCCTCCAACCGGTCCTTGCGGGCCGAGATCAGGGCGAACTCGGCGCCCACGAAGAACGCGTTCAGCCCGAGCAGCGCGACCGCGGCCAGCAGCGAGAGCAGGTCGGTACTCACGCGTTCACCTCCTGGCCGGCCAGGACGGCCGCCCGGCCGGATCGGCCCGGCGGGGCGTCCCGGGAGACCCGCAGCTCGGCGACCCGGTTCCGGTCCCGGCTGAGCACGGTCAGCCACCAGCCGTCGACGACGATCTCGTCCCCGACGTCCGGGATCCGGCCGAGCCGGGCCACGACGAGTCCGGCCAGGGTCTCGTAGTCGCCGTGCGGCATCCGGAAGCCGACCGTCTCGATGACCTCGTCCGGGCGCATCAGCCCGGACAGCGCCCACACCCCGGGCCCGAGCATGCGGACCCGGTTCTGCTCGGCGCGGTCGTGCTCGTCGCGGACGTCGCCGACGATCTCCTCGACCAGGTCCTCCATCGTCACCAGGCCGGCGGTGCCGCCGTACTCGTCGACGACGAGGGCGGACTGCAGTCCCGCGGACCGCAGCCGGGTCATCAGCTGGTCACCGTCGAGCGAACCGGGCACGGTCTCGACCGGCCGGGCGAGGTCGCGCACCGGTGTCGACGCCCGGTCAGCGGCCGGCACGTCGAACGCCTGCTTGACGTGCACCAGCCCGAGCGGGACGTCCGGGTCGCCGTCGACGACCGGGAACCGGGAGAACCCGGAGCGGCGGGCCAGCGCGACCAGGTCGGTGACGGTGTCGTCGGCGTCGACGGTCTCCACCCGCACCCGCGGGGTCATCAGGTCGTCGGCGACCCGGTCGGTGAACCGCAGCGAGCGCTCCAGCAGCCGGGCGGTCCCCGGCTCGAGGCTGCCGCTCTCCGCGCTGGAGCGGACCAGCGAGCTCAGCTCGGTGGGGGAGCGGGCCGAGCGCAGCTCCTCGGCGGGCTCGATGCCCAGCCTGCGCACGATCGCGTTCGCGGTGGCGTTCAGGGCGGCGATCAGCCAGCGGAAGGCCGAGGCGAAACCGGCCTGCAGCCACACCACCGACCGCGCGACACCCATCGGGTGGGCGATGGCGAGGTTCTTGGGGACCAGCTCGCCGAAGGTCATCGACACCGCGGTCGCCACCACCAGGGACAGCACGGTCGCGGTACCCGAGGCCAGCCCGCCGGTCAGCCCGAGGGTCTCCAGCACCGGCCGGATCAGCTCGGCGATCGCCGGCTCGGCGATGTAGCCGGTGGCCAGCGTGGTCGCGGTGATGCCCAGCTGGCAGCCGGAGAGCTGGAACGACAGGGTGCCGTGTGCGCGCTGCACCGAGCGGGTGCGGCGGTCGTCGCTGCGGGCGACGGCGGCGTCGATCCGGGTGCGTTCCAGCGCGGTCAGCGAGAACTCGGAGGCCACCGAGATCGCGGTGCCCAGCGTCAGCGCGACGACCGCGAGCAGTCCGAGCAGCGAGAACAGGACGGTCACCGGACGGACTTCTCCTGGATCGGTCGCGTTCGGGCGCACAGTGGCCCGCGGGACGGTGCACGACGATACGCCCGCGGCGCGATCCCGCTCGGCGAGCGTGCCCCGGCCGGATGCGAGCGATGTCACCCGGTACGCGACCGGGTACGGGGGCTAGGTTGGTCAGCCATGACCACGGCGCCGACGCCCCCGTCCCCGCCCCCGGGCCACGATCCGGGGGCACCCGGGTCCGCACTGCCCTCGGTGGCCCGGTGAGCGCCGTCCCGCTGCCGTCGTCGCCGCAGTACGGCGGCCGCAGGCCGTCGGCCCTGGCGAAGGGCAGCGCGTCACCGTTCGTGGACTTCGACCGCCGGTCCTGGTCGCAGCTGGCGTCCTCGACCCGGGTCCCGCTCTCGGCCGAGGAGCTCGAGCAGCTGCGCAGCTTCGGTGACTTCGTCGACCTCGACGAGGTCCGCCAGGTCTACCTGCCGCTGTCGCGGCTGCTGAACCTGCACGTCGAGGAGGGAGGCCGACTCTACCGGGCCTACCGGCGGTTCCTCGGCGGGGCGAACGCGCGAACCCCGTTCGTGATCGGTATCGCCGGGTCGGTGTCGGTCGGGAAGTCGACCACCGCCCGGCTGCTGCGGTTGCTGCTGGCCCGCTCGCCGGAGCACCCGAACGTCGAGCTGGTCACCACCGACGGGTTCCTGTACCCGAACGCCGAGCTGGCGCGCCGCGGTCTGATGGACCGCAAGGGCTTCCCGGAGTCCTACGACCGGCGCAAGCTGTTGCGGTTCGTCTCCGAGATCAAGGGCGGGCGCCCCGAGGTGACCGCGCCGGTCTACTCGCACCTGGTCTACGACATCCTCCCGGACGAGGAGCAGGTCGTCCGGCGACCGGACATCCTGATCATCGAGGGGCTGAACGTGCTGCAGCCCGCCGTGGCCGGGGCGCTGACCGTGTCCGACTTCATCGACTTCTCGGTCTACGTCGACGCCGCCACCGCCGACGTCCGCCGCTGGTACGTGGAGCGGTTCCTGCGGCTGCGCGAGACGGCGTTCCGGGACCCGCAGTCCTACTTCCGGCGCTACGCCGAGCTGGACCACGACTCCGCGGTGGCCCGGGCCGAGACGATCTGGGCGCAGATCAACGCGCCGAACCTGGAGCAGAACATCCTGCCCACCCGGTCCCGGGCCAGCCTGGTGCTGACCAAGGGCGCGGACCACAACGTCACGCGGGTGCGGCTGCGCAAGCTGTGACGATCCTGCCTGTGACACGCGCCGGGCGGCATGGGTGATTCGACGATCGTTTGGCACGATGTGCGGATGGGTGGCAACTCCGGTACCGGCACCGTGACCGGGCGGTTCGAGACGCGGGAAGACGAGCTCGCGGCCCGGCTGCGGCTCGCCGTCGGGCGGCTGAACCGCCGGATCCGGATCGACGACAGCGAGTCGCTGCCGCCCCTGCAACTGTCCACCCTGGTCACGGTGGAGCAGCTGGGGCCGCTGCGGCTCTCCGAGCTGGCCCACCGCGAGGGTGTCACGGCACCGACCATGTCCCGGGTGCTCTCCGCACTGGACGAGGCCGGGTTGGTGCAGCGGGCGCCGGACCCGGGGGACGCGCGCGGCGTCCTGATCACCGTCTCGGACGCCGGGCGGCGGCGGCTGCGCGAGGTCCGCAGCCACCGCACCGCGCTGATCGCGCGCAGGCTGGACCGCCTCGACGGCGCCCAGCGCGACGCCCTGGAGGCGGCCCTGCCTGCACTCGAGGCGCTGCTCATCCCCGACGAGGACTGAGGCGTGCCGCCGGAGGCCGTGGCCGCGCTGCGGACGCTGGATCCGGCGGACCCGGACGACTCCGACCTGGAGCCGCTGGCCCGGATCGTCGGCGACGCGCGGGTGGTCTGCCTGGGCGAGGGCGCGCACCTGGCGCACGAGTTCCTGCTGGCCCGCGACCGGATGACCCGGTTCCTGGTGCAGCGGCTCGGGTTCGGCGCGCTCGTGCTGGAGTCCGGCTACGCCGAGGGCCTCACGCTGGACCGGTGGGTCGCCGGCGGCCCGGGCGATCTCACCGAGCTCGGCGTGCACGCGGTGGGCCACGGGCTCGGCGACAACGAGCCCACCCGCACCCAGCTGGCGTGGCTGCGCGGGCGATCCGGGGTGCGGGTGGCAGGCATGGACCTGCCCGGCTCCGGCACCGATCCCGGCCCGGCCGTCCGGGAGTGCCTGGACCGGGCACCACCGCAGCCCGGGGACGGCGAGCTGCGCGCGCTGGCCACGCTCGGTGACCGGGAGCCGACGTGCCCGCGGTCGCGGGCGCTGCGCCGGTTCCGGGCGCTCGTGCCCGCCGAGCGGGACCGGCTGGTCGCCGGGATCCGGGCGCTGCCCGTCCGCGCCGCGGGGGACCCGGTCGCGCTGCGGTGCGCCCGCGGGGCCGGGCTGGTGATCGACTGGCTGACCGGGGGGCCGGTGATCGCCCCGGGCTCCAACCCGCGTGACGAGCTGATGGCCGACACCGTGCTCGGCCTGCTCGACGAGCTGGGCCCGCAGGCCCGCGTCGTCGTGGCCGCGCACGACGGGCACGTGCAGCGCCTGCCGGTGTTCGGCGCGCCGTCGCTCGGGACGCTGCTGGCGCCGCGACTCGGCGGCGACCTCGTGGTCGTCGGGACGACGTTCGCCGGCGGCCAGGTGATCGAGCTGCGCGGCGACCCGGACGAGCAGCTCGTCCCGCAGGACGCGGTCGTGGTGCCCGCCCCGCGGGCCGCACCCGGATCCCTGGACCACGTGCTGGACGGGTTCGGCCCGCTGCACCTCACCGACCTGCGGCGGCTGCCGCCGGGCACGACGGACGGGGCGACGACCAAGGCGTTCCAGCACCTGACCGTGCCCACCGAGGCCGCCGCGTTCGACGCGGTGCTGCATGTCCGCACGGTCTCGCCCGAGCCCGGCGCGGCCGACCGGCTGCGCGCCGAGGTGGCCCACAGCCGGCCGTGAGCCCTACCCGGTGCCCCGGCCCGTGACCCGGGCGTGGGTCAGGCCGGTTCGCCGTCCACGGTGACCGAGACCCCGGAGCCGTCGTCGCGCTCGCCGTCGGTGACCGAGAGCAGCCCGGCGATCCGGGCCGACTCGGGCAGCGGGTCCGGGTAGTGCCAGAACGCGTCGGCGACCCGGGTGCCGCCGGGCAGGTCCGCGTGCTCGTAGACCGCCTCGCCCTTGTACGGGCACCGGGTCCGGGTGTCGCTGGGGGACAGGTTCACCGTGACGTCGGTGCGGGGCAGGTACCAGCGGTTCTTCAGCCCGGTCTCGGACAGCACCCGCGGCTCGCGGGATTCGGCCAGCACGGTCGTCGCGCCGTCCGCGGCGGTGTGGGTGATCATGACGTGCCGGTGCGTGGGCCGGACGTCGACCCGGGTGAAGGGGTCGGTGAGGTGCGCGAACACCTGCTCGTCCTCGTCGTACCAGGCGTCGGCGGCATTCCAGTAGAGCGCGGCGAGCCCGCGCAGCCAGCCCGCCGCGGGGACCGGCTCGGGGTAGCTCCAGACGGCGTTCTCGCCGCTCCGGCCCTCGGCCTGCAGCGACCGGTAGCGCGCGTCGCCCTTGAACGGGCAGTGCGTGGTGTGCTCGCTGTCGACCAGCAGCGAGGTGTCGATGTCCTCCTCGGGAGCGTAGAGCACCGGGAGCAGGTTCGACTCGTGCACCAGCTGCCCGCGCCGGGTGTCGAGCACGGTCCGCCCGGCGAACTCGGCCCGCACCCGTCGCGGGAAGGGATGCATCAGCAGCTTGTGCGGCGGCCCGTCGATCGCGTAGTTGACGGTCGACGGCGCGTACGACGAGAGCGGTCCGTCGGTACGGGTCAGTCCCATGGTGGTGTCCCTTCCGGGCCGGACTCGTGCGGCCCTGGTCCGGTCTCCACCGAACCAGAACCCGGCGGGTCCGGCCCGGTGCGGGTCAGACCGCCAGCTCGACGTCGTAGTCACGGACCCAGCTGTTCAGGTCGATGATCCGCTCCAGCTCCATCCGAGCACCCATCTGGTTCTCCGTGCCCGACGGGGCCTCCAGCCGCCGGCGCACCGCCTCCCGGTCCACCAGCGGCGCGACCGGGGCGTCGTCGCCGTCGGCGAGGATCGCGGCGACCCGGTCGCGCAGCGACGCCGCGTAGCTCTCGTCCTGGGTGGACGGGTACGGGCTCTTCACCCGCTGCACCACCGAGTCGGGCAGCAGGTCCTTGGTCGCGTGCCGCAGCAGCGACTTCTCCCGGCCGTCGAAGTTCTTCTGCGCCCACGGCGTGCCGAACACGTACTCGACGAGCCGGTGGTCGCAGAACGGCACCCGCACCTCGAGCCCGACGGCCATGCTCATCCGGTCCTTGCGGTCCAGCAGCACCGGCAGCCACCTGGTCAGGTAGAGGTAGCAGATCTCGCGCATCCGGCGCTCGTGCGGATCGTCGGCCGCGGGGCCGGTGAGCTCCGGGACCTCGGCCAGCGCGGCTCGGTACTGGTCCTCGACGTAACCGGGCACGTCCAGCTTGCTCCACAGCGACCGGTCGAACGGGCCGGGATCGCGGTGGTCGTGGTTCATCATCCGCCCGGCCAGCCACGGGAAGGTGTCCGCGGCGACGGTGTCGGCGTCGTGGAAGTCGCGGTACCCGCCGAACACCTCGTCGGCCGACTCCCCGGACAGTGCCACCGTCGACTCCCGCCGCACGGCCTGGAACAGCAGGTACAACGACGTGTCCATGTCGCCGATGCCTGCCGGCAGGTCGCGGGCGTGCAGGGCCGCCGCGCGCACCGCCGGGTCCATCATGTCCTCGGTCCGCAGGACGATGTCGCGGTGGTGGGTGCCGACGTACTCGGCCACCTCGTGCACGTACGGCGTGTCCGGGGTGCCGCGGGCGTCGTCGGCGGTGAAGTTCTCGGCGTAGCCGGCGAAGTCGACCGCGAACGACCGCACGGTTCCGGTCACGTGCTTCGCGGCCAGTGCGGTGAGCGCGGAGGAGTCCAGCCCGCCGGAGAGCAGCGTGCACAGCGGGACGTCGGCGATCAGCTGGCGCTGCACGGTGTCGGTGAGCAGCTCGCGGACGTGCCCGACGGTGGTGTCGACGTCGTCGGAGTGCCCGGTGTCGGTCAGCTGCCAGTAGCGCTCCTCGCGGTGGCCGTCCCGGCCGATCCGCACCACGCAGCCCGGCGGGACCTCGCGCATCCCGCGGAACACCGCGTTGGCCGGGTCGGCGACGAAGGCCAGCGCCCGGCGCAACCCCTCGGCGTCGACGGTCCGGTCGGCCTCCGGATTGGCCAGGATCGCCTTGGGCTCGGAGCCGAACAGCACGCCGTGCGGGGTGGGGTAGTAGTAGAGCGGCTTGATCCCGAGCCGGTCCCGGACCAGCACGAGCTCGTGGGCGGCGTCGTCCCACAGCGCGTAGGCGAACATGCCGTTCAGGCGGCGGGCCACGTCACGCGGGTCCTTCCGGCCCCACTCGCGGTGCGCGCGCAGGACCACCTCGGTGTCGCTGGAGGTGCGGAACCGGTGCCCGGCGGCCGCGAGCTCCTCCCGGAGCTCGCGGAAGTTGTACGTCTCACCCGAATACACCATCCGCAACGGCGGGGCACCGTCGTCGTCGAGGGACATCGGCTGCCGCCCGCCCTCGATGTCGATCACCGCGAGCCGCCGGTGGCAGAGGGCCGCCGGGCCCTGCGCCCAGACGCCCTGCTGGTCGGGGCCCCGGCAGGCCATCGTGTCGTTCATCGTGGCCAGGGTCCGGACGTGCTCGTCGGCCCCCAGGTCGTGCCGGTAGTCGATCCAGCCGCAGATGCCGCACACGGGGGCATCGCCTCCTCGTCGTCGATGAAGATCGTGTTACCGGATTGCACTCCGGAATGTTGCAGCATGCAACCGTTAGCACTGCGAAACATGACAGGAGGTCCGATTCGACCGGCCGACGACGGGGTGACCTCGACCACCGCCGCCGCCGGACCGGAGGGCGCCGGTCAGGCCGGGCCGGGCTCGGCCTGCTGCTCGAGCACCGCGTACGCGCGTCGCATGACGTCGAGCTGGGCCGGGTTGTAGAGCTCCCGCAACGCGGTGCCGATCGTCTCCGCGACGAAGCGCTCACCGCGCGGCGCGTCGGTGTGCGGGTCGGTCAGGCCCGGGTGCGACTCGAGCAGCGCCCGGATGTAGGGCCCCATGCGTGCGGCGAGGTCCTCGCGGGTCCGCTCGTCGGCGTCGGCGGGCAGCGCGTCGAACTCGCCGGCGGCCGGGTCGGGTGGCAGGTTCCGCAGCATGTTCGCGTAGTCCTGCAGCCGCTGCGGCCCGAGCACCCGGCTCATGACGACGATCAGCGAGCGGTCGGCCTCGGACAGCTCCGCGTCGACCGTGGCCGGGGCGAAATCGGCCGGGAGGTCGGTCGGCAGGGTCTGCTGCAGGATCTGGCCGAGCTCGACCCGGGCCCGCTGGAGGCGCTCGATGGTGCCGGCCAGTTCGGCGTCGAGGGTGCGCAGGGCCTCCTCCGGGTGATCGTCGTCGTCGCCCATGGCGGCGATCTGGGACAGCGAGAAGCCGAGGTCGGTCAGCCGGGTGATCCGCAGCAGCCGGACGAGGTGGCTGACGCCGTACTGCTTGTAGCCGTTGGCGCGCCGCTCGGGCTCGGGGAGGAGGCCGACCTCGTGGTAGTGCCGCACCGCCCGCAGGCTGGTGCCGGCCAGTTCGGCGATCTCGCGGGTACTCCAGGCCACGACCGTCCCTCTCCTCGACTGCGCGCCGGACCGGAGTCTGCCGTAGCCGCCCGGCGCAGCGTCGTGCGGACGTGATCCGGATCGCTCGGCGACCCCGGATGAGCGCCACTCGGGTGGCCTCGGTCACAGCGGGGTTGAGTGTGCCGCTGCGGCACGGCTTCTCCTTGCGTCAGACGCCCACACGACCCCGGAGGACGGAATGACCGTGACGGACCAGAACCAGCACCGGCGCCACCACGACCGGGCCGGGCACGACGAGGAGACCCCGCCCGGGCCCCTGCCGACCACCGACCCGAAACCGAGCGTGCTCGACCAGATGGGCGGGCCGGCCGGGTTCGTGTACTCGACCGTCCCGGTCGTCGTGTTCGTGGCGGCTCACGCGTTCCTCTCGCTCGCCATGACGATCGGGGTCTCGATCGCCGTCGCGCTGGCGCTGACCGGGTTCCGGCTGCTGCGCGGGGAGCGCTTCTCCTCGGCGATCGGCGGGCTGCTCGGCATCGCGGTCGCCGCGGGCATCGTCGCCTGGACCGGCTCGGCGAAGGACTTCTTCCTGATCGGGATCTGGGCGGCGCTGGCCGGGTTCGTCGTCACCTTCGGTTCGGTGCTGGTCCGCCGGCCGCTGAGCGGGCTGGCGTGGAACCTGGTGCACGGCGGCACGCACGACTGGCGGGCGGACAAGGCGGTGCTGCGCGCACACGACATCGCCACGCTCGCCGCGGCGCTCGTGTTCGGGGCCCGGTTCGTGGTCAAGGAGTGGCTCTACCTGGTCGACTCCACCGGCTGGCTGGCGTTCGCCAAGATCGCCATGGGGACGCCGCTGACGGTACTGGCCGCACTGGTCGTCGTCTGGGCCTTCCGGCGGAGCACCAAGCGGCTCGTCCCGCAGGCCTGACCGGTAGACCTGTCCCGTGCTGATCGACGAGAGCGACGGGCGGACCGTTCCCCGGTTCGCCGCGGTCCCGGTGACGATCGTCGCCGGGACCGTCGCATGCGTGCACCTCCTGCTGGCAGCGGTGCCGCGGCGCTGGTTCGACGAGGACCTGATGCTGGCCATCGGCCGGCACCACCTGGACTGGGGCGCGGTGGACCAGCCGCCGGGGACGCCGCTGCTGGCCCTGCTCGCCGACACGATCGCGCCGGGTTCGCAGGTCGTGCTGGCCGTGCCGGCGGTCCTGGCGAGCGCCGGTGCGGTCGTGCTGGCCGCGCTGATGGCCCGCGAGATCGGCGGGGACCCCCGCGCCCAGACGCTGGCCGCGCTCGGGCAGGGCACCTGCGTGGCCGCCGCGCAGTTCGGGCACTGGCTGACCCCGTACTCGCTGGAACCCGCGCTGTGGTCGGTGATCTTCTGGCTGCTGCTGCGCCGGCTCCGGATCCCCGACGACCGGCTGCTGCTCGTGCTCGGGGTGGTCGTCGGCGTCACCGCACAGGTCCGGTTCCAGGTGCTGGCACTGGCGCTCGTGCTCGTCGCCGCGGTCGCGCTGGTGGGGCCGCGCGGGCTGCTGCGCAGGCCGGCCCTCTGGGCCGGGGCGGTCGTCGCCCTGCTGATCGCCGCGCCGACCCTGGTGTGGCAGGCCGCGCACGGCTGGCCCCAGCTCGCGATGGCAGGCGTGGTGTCGGCCGAGAACGGGCTGATCTACGGCGGCCCGGTGCTCGTCGCGCTGCACGGGCTGGCCGTCACCGGGCCGGTGACGCTCGGCCTGACCGGCTACGGGCTGGTCGCGCTCTGCCGCGCCCCGCGCTGGCGTTCCCACCGCTTCCTCGCCGTGACGTTCGCGGTACTGGCGGTGGCCGTGCTGGTCAGCTCCGGCCGGCACTACTACCTGACGCCGCTCTACGGCGTCGGTGTCGCGATCGGCGCGGTGGCGCTTCAGCACCGCCGCGAGGCCGGCCGGGCCCGGGCCGCGTGGCCGGTCGTCGCGCTCGGTACGGCACTGGCCCTGGCCGGTCTGGGATCGTCGGTCGTGCTGGCGTCACCGGCGTTCGGCGACGCCCTGGCCACCGAGACCGCCCGTGCCTACCGCGAGCTGCCGCCCGGGGACCGCGACCGCACCGCCCTCGGCGCGAACCCGTACGTCTACGCGACCTACCTCGACGCCGCCGACCCGGAACTGGGGTTGCCTGCCGCGGCCGGCACGAACCGGGCCTACGGCTGGTTCGCGCCGCCGCCGGAGCACCAGGACCGCATGCTGCTCGTCGGCGATCCCGGCCGGCTGCGCCCGTGGTTCACCGGGATCCGGCCGGTGACCACGGTCGCGGCGGGCACACCGCTGGGCACCTACGGGGGCCTGGTCCCCGAGTCGACGACGATCTGGCTACTCACCGGGCGGAAAGCGCCGTGGACGGAGATCCGGACGGCGCTGCGCGATCTCCCGGTCACGACGGCGGCTCGCTGAGCCACCTTGCGGATCGAAACGTTGCACTTCACAACGCATGTACCATCGAAACATGGCAGAACGTCCGATTAGCCCGATTGACGACGAGGCGACCTCGGCCACCACCGGCGGTGTCGCGACGGCCCCGCGAGTGGCCGGCCCCACCGACCCGGCCGAGGCGTCGCTGCACTCGCTGGAGAAGCAGATCACCCTGCTCGTGCGGCGCACGATGGAGTCGGTGTGGGCCAACGGCTACGGCCCCAGCGACGCCGTGGACCGCTACACCTACCCGGTCCTGATGCTGCTCGACGACGAGGGCGCGCTCTCGCTGACGGCGCTGACCGGCAAGCTGGGCGTCAGCAAGCCGACCGCGAGCCGGCAGGTGTCGCGGCTGTCCCGGGCGGGCCTGGTGGAGGTGTCCCCGCACGCCGCCGACCCGCGGTCGGTCAGCGTCGAGCTGACCCCGGCCGGGGCGGTCGCTCGCGAGCAGGTCCGGGTCGCCCGGCTGGCCCCGCTGCGCGACGTGATCGCGCACTGGTCGGAGACCGACCGGGAGGCGCTGGCCGGGTTGCTGGACCGGTTCAACACCGACCTGGACGTGTTCCTGCGCTGACCGGCCCCGTCGCCGGGCACTCCCGGACGGAGCCGCCCGGGCCGAGACCGGTGGCACGGACCGTCACCGGGCTGATGCCATAGTGGGCGGGGCCGCCCGTGCCGGGCGGCCGGCGTTGACGGTCCGGTGGGGGGAGGTGCGGGCGTGGACGCGCTGGTCGCTCTCGTCGCGGGGCTCCTGGCCGGGATCCGCGGCCTCGGGATCCCGGACGTCTGCCCCGGCGACTGGGCCTGGTCGGTCACCGGCCTCGGCGTGCTCGCCGGGCTGCTACCGACCGCCGGCGCGCTGGCGGTCGCGGTGCTGCGCCGCCGGATCGGGTCCGGCTCGTCGTCGGGCTACGGCGCCGCGGAGTCGGTGCTGATCGGGGGCCTCGGCGTGCTGTGCGCCGGGCTGCTGCCGCTGGCGGTGTTCGTCGGTGCGGGCGGCACGTTCGCCGCCGCGACCGCCGGCGACACCGTCCCAGGGCTCAGCGCCGCGCAGGGCGACTCGATCCGGGTCACGACCTGCTCGGCCGTCGGTACCCAGAGCAGCTACCTGGGCCGCGGGAGCGTCGCCGGGTCGATCGGCGGCGACGTCGTCACCTCGGTCACCGCGGTGCTGCTGCTCGGGATCGTCCCGTTGCTGGCCGTCGCCCTGGTGGCGGTGCAGGCCCGCACGGCGCTGCGCCGCGGGCCGCGCTGGCCCGCCAAGTTCTTCTGGCTCCCGCTGTTCGCGCTGATCGTGCTGACCGCCGCGGTGCCGGCCGGCACCGCCGAGCACCTCTGGGTGGGCATCCTCGGCGCGGGCCTGGCCGGGGTGATCCTGGTGCCGATGGTGCCGCCGCCGTCGCGGGCCCGGATCGAGGAGATCCGCGCCGGCCGGCAGGCATCGCGGGCCGCCGCGCCGTCCCGCGGGACCCCGGCCGGGACCGGGTCGTCGCGTGCCGGGCGCGGGACCGGCCACGGGGTGGCGGCGGGCGGCGCCACCGCCACCCCGAGCGTCGCCGACCGGCTCTCCCGGCGGTTCGCCGCGCGCGAGCCGGAGGCCCCGGTGGACCTGACCCGGCGCGACGCCGACCCGGCCCGCTCCGCGGCGGCTGCGCCGTACGCGTCGTTCGGGGCGCTACCGCCGGCCGGCGCCGGGCGCGCCCCCTCCGGCTACCAGGGCCCACCGTCCGGACACCGCGCCGGCCCGCCAGGGGCCCCGCCCGGTGCGCCCCCGGGTGCGTTCGGCCGCCCGGTCGGACGCCCACCGACCGGGCCCGCCGCGCATCCGGCAGCGGGCCCGCTGCACCCGGGCCCGCCCTCGGCCGGGACCCCCGGACCGCCGCGCCGTCCCACCGCCGTCGCGGTGCCCGGGCCGCCCGCCGGACGCGGGCCGCGGTTCCGGCTGCTGCGCCGGCTCGGCGCCGGCGGGTTCGGCGGCGTCTGGCTGGCCCACGACGCGAAGCTCGGGCATACCGTCGCGGTGAAGTCGGCGCACGCCGCCGACGCGGAGACCGAGGAGCGGATCCGCCGCGAGGCGGCCGCGCTCGGCTCGATCCGCCATCCCTGCTGCGTGCAGGTCTACGACCTGCTGCACGCCTCGGCCGACCCCGGCCTGCAGGGGATGGACGGCCTGGTGATCGTCATGCAGTACGTCGACGGGATGTCGCTGGGCCAGCTCGTCGGCGAGCGCGGCACGGTGGACGACATCTCCGCGGCCCGGATCTGGACCGGGATCGCCGGGGCCCTGGACACCGCGCACCGGACCGGCGTGCTGCACCGCGACATCAAGCCCGGCAACATCGTCGTCGACCCGCAGGGGCACCCGCACCTGATCGACTTCGGGATCGCCCGCAAGCAGGGCGACTCCACCCTGACCCAGACGGGGTACGTGCTCGGGACCCCCGACTACCTGGCCCCGGAGTCGGCGGCGGGCAAGCCGGCCTCGCCGTCGTCGGATGCGTGGCAGCTGGCCGCGGCGGTGTCGTTCGCGCTGAGCGGGCACCCGCCCCGCGGGGAGTCCGCGGACGCCGTAGCAGGGCTGCGGGCCGCCGCGTCCGGGGCGAAGCTGACCCACCTGCCGTCCCGGACCGCGCACCTGTCGCTGCTCAAGCAGGCCCTGCGCACCGACCCCGCCCGGCGCTCCGACCTGCCCGCGATCCAGTCCAAGCTGGACGGCTGGCTGCAGCGGCACGGCTACCGCACCGACGGCCCCGTGACCGCGATGTTCGACCGGCAGTGACCCGCGCGGTCCACTAGGCCCCGCCGCCGATGCCGAGGCGGCCGGTGCCGGGGCGGCCGCGAGGGGCACCTTCGGGGCACGGGCAGAGACGAGGGTGCCCCTCGGGACAACCCGGATCGGGACATGCCGGGGCGCCTCGCCGACCGGGCTCAGGACGACGGGCCGGTGTCCCGGGTGTGCAGGGCGAACCACAGCTCGGCACGGACGCCGGGGGAGTCCAGGTCGCGGTCCAGCAGGGCCGCGGCCTTGGCGATCCGGGATCGCAGGGTGTGCCGGTGCACGCCGAGCCGGGTGGCGGCCGGGTCCCACTGCCCGTGCCGGGCCAACCACTCGCGCAGCGAGTTCACCAGGTCCCCGTGCCGCTCGGCGTCGTGCCGGAGCAGCGGGCCGAGCACGGACCCGGCGAACGCGGCGGCGTCGTCGGGTGCGACCAGCGCGGCGAGCCCACCGCCCGCCAGGTCGGCGAACCGGACGACCGGGCGGTCCCGGCGGTCCGCGGCGTCGAGGGCCCGGTCCGCCTCGCGCCGTGCCCGGGCCAGCTCGGCCATCGGTGCCGGGTCGGACACCCCGGCGCGGACGTCGTGGTGCCGGGCCGCCGGCGCCAGCACGGCGTCCACGCCGTCCGCGGCCACGACCGCGAGCACCTGCTGCTCGAGCTCGGCGTGGAAGCCGGGCGCGCCGCGGCCCAGCGTCTCCAGCAGCGCCGCGCAGCGGGGTCCGGACCCCCGTCCGCCGAACGCGACCACCACCACCGGGCCGTCCGGCGGCGGGCCCCAGGTGTCGGCGACGACCTGCTCGGCCCCGCGGCCGGGCACGGTGAGCAGGGTACGCAGCAGCGCGGCGCGCAGCCGTCGCTCGGCCGATCCGACGGCGGCCGAGCGGGCGTGCGAGAGGCTCAGGACCGACACCGCGAAGCCGATCAGCTGGCGGTCCACCGGGCTGAACGGCGCGTCCCGCCCGACCACCAGCACCGCGGGTCCCAGAAGCCGCACCGGCTGCAGCACCACCTGGCCGCCCCCGTCGGACACGCTGACGCTGGACCGGCCGGGATGGTCGCGGACCGTGCCGATCTCCCGGGCCAGCCCGGCCGCGCGTCGGGCCGCCGAGCGCGGCGCGGCGTAGGGAACCCGGTCGTCGCCGTCCGAGATCAGCACCCAGGCGTCCAGCCTCTCGGCCAGTGCGGCCAGCACCTTGCCGGTGCCGCCGGTGCCGCGCCGGGTCGTCCCGGCCGGGCCCGCGGCCGAGATCCCGCCCGCCAGCGCGGCCGCGGTGAGCGCGCGGCGGGCCTCGTCGGTACGCACGACCTCGGCGTAGCGGTCCGCGGCCCTCGCCGCGGCGACCACCTTGGTCAGCGCCAGGAACGGGGTCCGCTCCGGCACCTCGAGCAGCGGCAGGCCGGCCCGGCCGCAGGCCGCGACGACGGCGTCCGGGATCTCGTCATAGCCCAGCCCGGTGCCGAACCCGAGCCCGGCCAGCCCGTGCCGGGCGAGCCGGCCGACGTAGCCCTCCGGGCCGGCACCGGCGTGCGGGCCGATCCCCGTGGTGAGCAGCAGCTCGCCGCCGTCGAGATACGGCGTCGGATCGTCGAGCTCGCTGGAGTGCACCCAGTCGAGCGGCCGTTCCAGATCTGCGGAGGACGACACGATCCGGAGCCCGAGAGTGCGGTCCGCGCAGAGTTCTCGCAGCGTGAGCGGCACGGGCATCCCTCCGCGGAATCGACAGTCCGGCGTGTTCCGGTCCACGAACCTGCCAGATGGGACACTACCGCAGTGAAGTGGTCCCGATCACGCTGTGCGGCACGCATGTGGTCGGTCGAGGGGAGAAGGCGTGAGCGTCACCGAGGGGAGCGCGAGCCCGGGCACGCGCACCGCGCCGAGGTACGTCGGAACGAGCCTGCCGCGCAAGGAGGACCCGGCGCTGCTGACCGGACGCGGGAGCTGGACCGGGGACATCACACCCGCCGGCACGCTGCACCTGGCGATGGTCCGCAGCCCGCACCCGCACGCCCGGATCACCGGGATCGACACCGCCGCGGCACGCGCGCACCCGGGGGTCACCGCGGTCCTCACCGGGGCCGACGTCGACGGCGAGTTCCTGGCGGGCATCCCGTGCGGCTGGCCGGTCACCGAGGACATCAAGGTCCCCGACCACCGCCCGCTGGCGACGATCGAGGTCAACCACGTCGGGGACGGCGTCGCGGTGGTGCTCGCCGACAGCGCCGCGGCCGCGCGGGACGCCGCCGACCTGGTCGAGGTCGACTACGAGACGCTGCCCGCGGTCGTCGACGTCGCGGACGCGCTGGTCGAGGGCGCCCCGCTGGTGCACGACGAGCTGGGCACCAACCACTGCTACACCTGGCCGCTGGCCACCGGCGACGTGGACGCCGCGTTCGCCGAGGCCGACGTCGTCGTGTCCGGGCAGTACCTGCAGCAGCGACTGATCCCCTCGCCGATGGAGCCGCGCGCGGTGGTCTGCGTGCCGGACCCGGTCGGCGGCGGGTTCACGATGTACACCGCCACCCAGGTGCCGCACTTCGTCCGGGACCTGCTGGCGGCGGTCACCGGGATCGCCGACACGAAGATCCGGGTGATCGCCCCGGACGTCGGCGGCGGCTTCGGCGCCAAGCTCAACGTCTACGCCGAGGAGTACCTCGCGCTGGTCCTGGCCCGGCGGCTGAACCGGCCGATCAAGTGGACCGAGACCCGCTCGGAGCACCACCAGGCCACCACGCACGGCCGCGGCCAGGTCCAGGACGTCTCGGTGGCGGCCACCAGGGACGGCCGGATCCTCGGGATGAAGGTCGAGCTGCTCGCCGACATGGGCGCCTACCTGCAGCTGCTCACCCCGGGCATCGCGGTGTTCGGTGCCTTCACCTTCTGCGGGCTCTACGACTTCGGCAGCTACTCGTTCACCTGCCGGGGCGCCTTCACCAACCTCACCCCGACCGACGCCTACCGCGGCGCCGGCCGCTCCGAGGCGGCCTACGGCCACGAACGGATCATGGACGACCTGGCCCGCGCGCTGGGCATGGACGCCGCCGAGGTACGGCTGCGCAACCTGCACCCGAAGTTCCTCGAACCGCGCACCGTGCCCTCCGGCGTCCAGTACGACTCCGGTGACTACGAGGCGTGCATGCGGGCGGCGATGGACCTGGTCGGCTATCCGGAGCTGCGCGCCGAGCAGCAGCGGCGCCGGGACGCACGGGACCCGGTCCAGATCGGGATCGGGATCGGCAACTTCACCGAGTCCGGCGGGCTGTCGCCGTCGAAGGTCGCGGCCGGGGTCCGGCTGCAGTCCGGCGGCTGGGAGCAGGCATCCGTCCGGATGACCACCTCCGGCAAGGTCGAGGTCGTCACCGGGACCTCCCCGCACGGCCAGGGGCACGAGACCGCCTGGTCGCAGATCGTCGCGGACCGGCTCGGCGTGCACCCCGACGACGTCGAGGTGCTGCACGGCGACACCCTGATCGCCCCGTTCGGCCGGGACACCTACGGCTCGCGCAGCCTCGCCGTCGGCGGCACCGCGGTGCACCTGGCCGCCGGGAAGGTGCTGGACAAGGCGATGCTGATCGCCGCGCACCTGCTCGAAGCCGACGAGAAGGACCTGGAGTTCGAGGGCGGGAGGTTCCGGGTCGCCGGTACCGCCGGGCCGTCGGTGACCATCCAGGAGGTGGCCGGGGCGGCGTCGCTGGCGGCGAACCTGCCGGACGGCATGGAGCCGAACCTGACCGCCGACTCGGCGTTCGACCCGCCGAACTTCACCTGGCCGTTCGGGACGCACATCTGCGTCACCGAGGTCGACGTCGAGACCGGGCACACCCGGATCCGCCGCTACGTCGCCGTGGACGACTGCGGGCTGGTGGTGAACCCGACGATCGTCGAGGGCCAGCTGCACGGCGGGATCGCCCAGGGCATCGGGCAGGCGCTCTACGAGCACGCCACCTTCGACGCCGAGGGCCAGCCCACCGCGGCGAACCTCGCCACCTACACCGTGCCGTCGGCGACCGACCTGCCGAGCTTCGAGCTGGAGCAGCGGGTCACGCCGTCGCCGACCAACCCGATGGGGGTCAAGGGGATCGGCGAGTCCGGCGCGATCGGCTCGTCGCCGGCGGTGGTGAACGCGGTGATCGACGCCGTCAGCCACCTCGGTGTGAGCCATGTGGACATGCCCGCGACCCCGCAGGCCGTGTGGCGGGCGATCACGGCGGCCTCGCGGCAGACTGCCTGAGTTCACCGAGAGGAGGCCGACATGGTGGCCATCAACTGTGACATGGGCGAGTCGTTCTCGATCTACCACTGCGGGGACGACGAGGGGCTGATGCCGTTCGTGACCGTCGCCAACGTGGCGTGCGGGTTCCACGCGTCGGACCCGCGGGTGATGACGAGGACCGTCCGGCTCGCGAAGCGGCACGGGGTGCGGGTCGGAGCGCACCCGTCGCTGCCCGACCGGGAGGGTTTCGGCCGGCGCGAGATGAAGATGGACCGCGAGGAGCTGACCGCGGCCGTCGTCTACCAGATCGGAGCGCTGTCCGGGTTCCTGCGGGCCGAGGGCATGGAGCTGCACCACGTCAAGGCGCACGGCTCGCTCTACGGCATGGCCTCGCGCGACGAGGAGGTCGCCGCCGCCATCGCCGACGCCGCCGACGTGTTCGGCGCGCCGCTGATGGGGTTGTCCGGCACCGTGCACGAGGAGGTCTGGGGCGACCGGCCGGCGGGCTTCATCGCGGAGTACTACGCCGACCTGGACTACCGCGACGACGGCTCGCTGATCATCACCCGGGAGCACCACGCCTTCGACCCGGTGACCTCCGCGGCCGGCGCGCTGCGCGCGGTCACCGAGGGCACGGCGACCTCGGAGAACGGCAGGGAGATCCCGGTGCGCGCGGACGCGGTCTGCGTGCACTCCGACACCCCGAACGCCGTGGACCTGGCTCGCGCGGTCCACGACATCCTCAAGCCCCATCTCGACTGAGACAGGAGTTCCGGTGACCCGACACGAGGTCGTCTCCCCGATCCCGGGTGTGTTCTACCGACGTCCCGACCCCGACAGCCCGCCGTTCACCGAGGACGGCGCGGCCGTCACCGACGACCAGGCGGTGGGCCTGGTCGAGGTCATGAAGTCGTTCCACCAGATCCCGGCCGGTGCCGCCGGCACGCTCGTCGAGTTCCTCGTCGCCGACGAGGACGAGGTGGACGCGGGCCAGCCGGTGGCGGTGGTGGAGACCCCGTGAAGGCGGCACGGTGAGACGGCTGCTCGTCGCCAACCGCGGGGAGATCGCGGTCCGGATCATCCGGGCCGCCCGGGACCTGGGGATCTCGACGGTCGCCGTGCACTCGAAGGCCGACGGCGCGGCCCTGCACACCCGGCTCGCGGACGAGTCCGTCGAGATCGGACCGTCGCCGGCGTCGAAGTCGTACCTGGTCACCGACGCGATCCTGGCCGCGGCGAAGGACACCGGCGCCGACGCGGTGCACCCCGGCTACGGGTTCCTGTCCGAGCGGGCCGGGTTCGCGGCCGCGGTCGCCGCCGCGGGGCTGGCCTTCGTCGGCCCGACCGCGTCGATGATCGAGCGGATGGGCGACAAGGTCGCCGCCCGCGAGATCGCCCGCGCGGCCGGGGTCCCGACCGTCCCCGGCACCCCGGGCGGGGTGTCCGGGGTGGACGAGGCGGTGTCGGCGGCGTCCGGGATCGGTTACCCGGTGATGCTCAAGGCCGCGGCCGGCGGCGGCGGGCGCGGGATCCGGGTCGTGCACGACGAGGACGGGCTGCGCACCGCGTTCGGGCAGGCCTCGACCGAGGCCCAGAAGGCGTTCGGTGACGGGACGATGTACCTGGAGCGTTACGTCGAACGCGCCCGGCACGTCGAGGTCCAGGTCCTCGGCGACGGCGCCGACGCCGTCCACCTGTTCGAGCGGGAGTGCTCGCTGCAGCGGCGCCGGCAGAAGGTCGTCGAGGAGGCGGTCTCGCCGGGGATCCCGGAGCAGGTCCGCGCGGCGATGACGACGGCCGCGGTGAACCTGTGCCGGGAGGTCGGCTACACCTCGGCCGGCACCGTCGAGTTCCTGGTGGACGACGATGCCGTCGGGGGGGACTCGGGGGGCGGAGCCCCCCGAGGGTTCTTCTTCATCGAGATGAACACCCGCATCCAGGTCGAGCACCCGACGACCGAGCTGGTCACCGGCATCGACCTGGTCGCCGAGCAGCTCCGGATCGCGGGCGGTGAGCCGCTGCGGTACGCCCAGACCGACATCGAGCGGCGCGGGCACGCCATCGAGTACCGGGTCTGCGCCGAGGACCCGGCCAAGGACTTCCTGCCCCAGCCCGGGAACGTCGGCCGGGTGACACTGCCGTCCGGCCCGTGGGTGCGCTGCGACACCTGGCTGGAACCGGACGGCACGGTGCCGCCGTACTACGACTCGCTGCTGGCCAAGGTCGTCGTCTGGGGTGCCGACCGGACCGAGGCGCTGGCGCGCTCGCGGCGCGCGCTGGACGAGTTCACCGTCTCCGGCATCCCGACCACCGCCGGGCTGCTGCGCGAGCTGGTCGACGAGGACTGGGTGGCGGCGGCGGACTTCCACACCGCAACGTTGGAGCACTGGTTGAGCACGCGAGGGGAGACCGGATGAGCGCCCGCTACAGCTGGGGCGGCGACGAGTTCGTGTTCGTCGAGCTGGCCGAGGAGATGAGCCTGCAGGCCAACTTCAAGGCCGTCGCGATCACCAACCTGCTGCGCGACGAGCGACCGGACGGGATCTTCGAGATCTGCCCGGCGAACGCGTCCTACCAGATCCGTTACGACCCCGACGTGCTCGAACCGCACGCCCTGCTCGCCCATCTCAAGGAGCTGGAGGGACGGGTCGGCGACGCGCTCGGTGTCACACTGCCGTGCCGGGTGATCGAGATCCCGGTGCTCTACCAGGACCCGTGGACCACCGAGACCCTGATGCGGTTCCGGGACCGGCACCAGGACCCGGAGGCCACCGACATCGAGTACGCGGCCCGGATCAACGGGTTCGGCTCGGTCGACGAGTTCATCACCGCGCACTCCGGCTCGCCGTGGTTCACCTCGATGGTCGGGTTCGTCGCCGGGCTGCCGTTCAAGTACCAGATGGTGCCCCGGGAGCGGCAGATCGTGGTGCCGAAGTACCTGCGCCCGCGCACCGACACCCCGAAACAGACCGTCGGTTACGGCGGCTGCTTCTCCTGCATCTACTCGGTCCGCGGCGCCGGCGGCTACCAGATGTTCGGCATCACCCCGGCCCCGATCTACGACCCGCGGCAGACCAAGCCGGACTTCGCCGACCACAAGGTCTTCATGCGGCCCGGCGACATGATCAAGTTCCGGCGGATCGACCGCGACGAGTACGACGAGTCGCAGTCGAAGGCCGAGGCGGGCGAGTACCGGATCACCGCCCGGGACGTGTCGTTCGACCTGCAGCCGTTCCTGGACGACCCGGACGGCTACAACAAGCGCCTGCTGGGGGAGTTGGCATGACGGCACCGGCGACAACCATCGAGGTCCGCAAGCCGGGCCTGTCCACCACGATCCAGGACGGCGGGCGCTCCGGGTACTACCACCTGGGCATCCCGCCCTCGGGCGCGCTGGACCAGTACTCGCTGGCCGCGGCGAACGCGCTCGTCGGCAACGGCCCGGACGCCGCGGCGCTGGAGATCGTCTACATGGGGCCGGAGCTGCGGTTTACCGGCCCGGCCGTGGTCGCCGTGACCGGTGCCGAGATCGCGCCGCGGGTGAACGGCGAGGCCCGGCCGCAGTGGGAGTCGTTCCACGTCGCCGAGGGCGACGTGCTCGACTTCGACTACCTCAAGGCCGGTTCGCGGGCCTACCTGGCCGTGTCCGGCGGGCTCGACACCCGGATCGACCTGGGCAGCCGCTCCACCTATGTGATCGGCTCGCTGGGCGGGGTGGACGGGCGACCGATCGCCGAGGGCGACGTGCTGCCGGTCGGCTCCGGTACGGCGGGACGCGCCGGGCTGGCGGTGCCGTCCGACCTGCGCCCGACCCTGTCGAAGGACGTCGAGGTACGGGTCGTGATGGGGCTCTACGACCACAGACTGACCGACGTCGGCCGCGCCACGTTCCTGGACACGACGTGGACGCTCACCCCGGTCGCGGACCGGATGGGCTTCCGTTACGCCGGCGGTGAGCTGGAGACCGTCGACCGGGAGCCGCCGTTCGGGGCCGGGCAGGACCCGTCGAACATCGTCGACTCGCCGTACCCGATCGGGTCGATCCAGGTGCCCGGCAGCGTCGAGCCGATCGTGCTGCACCGCGACGCGGTGTCCGGCGGCGGCTACATGATGGTCGCGACCGTGCTGTCCGGAGACCTCGACATCGTCGCCCAGTCGGCTCCGCGCACGAGGACGAGGTTCGTCGAGGTGGATCTGGAGACGGCGTTGCAGATCCGGGCCGAGCGGAAGGACCGGATCGCCCGGTTGCACGCCGCGCTCACCTGATCCGGGCCCGATCACCTGTCCGGGGTGGCCAGGAGCGCTCAGATCGTCCACACTCGACGCTCGGTGACCGGACGGACACGATACGGGGGAGGCGTTCGGCGATGGCGGGACGACACCGGGCAGGCTCGGGACGGCGTGGCCGTTTCCTGCGGCAGGCGGTGGCGGTCGCGGTGCCGTCGCTCGGGGTGGTCGCGCTCGCGGCCGCCGTCGCGGTGGTGGGCAGCATGACCACCACCCGGCCCTCCGGACGGTCCGGCCCCGCGCGCCGGAGCGGCCCGACCGGGCGTGCCACGGGGGACCGCGCGACGGGGACACGGCTCCGGGCGTCCGCCCCGGCCGGTGCCGCGCCGGCACAGCATGCCGGGCGGCCCGGCCCGAACACCCCCGCGGCGCCGGACACGTCCGGGGACTCCGGGGGCTCTGGGGACTCCGGGGACTCGCTGCTGCTGCTGCGGCGGCGGCTGGAGCAGGACCCGGTCCCGGCGATGGGCGTCCGAGCGGCCGGGCCCGCGTTGTCGCTGCTCGGCCGCTGACCTCTGCCTGACGACGGCGCGTCCCGGGCCGATCCGTGCCCGGGAGCAGGTGGTCCCGAGCGCCATGATCGCCGTCCTGGGAGCGCTGCGCACACGTGGAGGCACCAGCGCTCCCAGGACGGCGATCATGAACCGCCTGAGCCCGCGACTCACCCATTCAGCGCCTGCCCAGGGCGTCGATCGGACCTGCATGATCGGGATCATGACTGCGCCGATCGGCCCAACGGTCCGAGTCTGATGTTGGCCCGGCACCGTCCGCAGGAGCGGCCGGGAACCACCCGGCTCCGGGCAGCGCTGATCGGTGGGGTGCCGGCGTTGCTGGCGTTGTCGCTGGTCGCGGCCGTGCTGGCGAGTACCGGGGTGCTCGGCGGGTCGTTCGCCGGGATGGCCCCGGCCGATCGCCGGACGGCGGAGCGGGCGGTCCCGGTTCCGACCTTCGAGGATGGGCCCGCCGCTCCGGCGCCGAGCACGGTTCCGACCAGGACACCGGCCCGTGTCCCGGCCGGGGGGTCGAGCACGTCCCCGGCCCCGCCATACCCGGGGGCGCGGGCCGGATCCGGGCCGCAGCACGACGCCGCGGGCGCCGCGTGGGAGGCCGCCCGGGCGGCGGGCGCGGTCGTCGGCCAGCGACGGATCGTGACGCGGCAGCGGGCCGAGCAGGCCGCCCGGGAGCGGGCCGAGGACACCGCCGCCCGGCAGCGGGCTGGGGCCCGGCGGGCCGCGCACCGGTCCGCCGAGCGCGCGCAGCGGGCGGAACGACCCCGACAGACCGCCCCGGCCCCTGGACCACGCGCTTCGGCACCACCGGCCCTTCCGCCGACCCCGATCGACCCCTCCTCACCGGCCGGCCCATCCTCACCGGCCGGCCCATCCTCACCGGCCGGCCCATCCTCACCGGCCGGCCCATCCTCACCGGCCGGCCCATCCTCACCGGCCGGCCCATCCTCACCGACGGCCCCCTCCGCACCGACCGGCCCGTCGGCCCCTGCCGGCCCGTCGACCCCGACCGGTCCGCCGGCCCCCACCGATCCGCCGCCGCACACCGCCCCCTCGCCGACGACGGGCGCACAGCCTCCGGCACAGTCCGAACCGTCCGGGCGGTGAGTCACGCCGGCGGCGCGCAGCCGTCCGCGCCGGATCGAACGGTGGCGCACCTCCCACCTCGCGCTGTGCTCCGTGCTGCCGGTGGCCCTGCCAGTGGCGGTGGCGGTGGCGGTGGTGCAGCCGGCGGCGGTGCCGGTGCGCACCCGAGTGGGGACTCGTCGATGCCGTCGCGGGACCGGGCGAGGCCCTGAGCTGCTGATCTGCCCTGCGGGCGGGGCACCAGGGCGCCGGCGAGGTTTCACCCCTGTCGTTCCCGGATACCAGGACCGGGACGGGAGGCGATCAGATGACCGGACGGCATCGAACCGCACACATCACCCCGGCCCGGCGCGCACTGCTCGGGGCGGTGCCGCTCGTCGGCACCGCAGGGGTGGCGGCGGCGAGCCTGTTGACCGGGATGACCCCGGGTGGCGGCGGCGCCGCCACCACCGTGCTGCCGGGCACGACGGCCGCGGCAGCCACCGGCAGCGACGTGACCCGCACGCTGCCCGGGAAGGGCGAGACCGCGATGGACGCCGTCGGCGGCGCCCGGGACGCGGCGACCGCCCGCCAGTCCGCAGGGGAGGCGTCCCAGCGCCGGGTCAGCACCGTGGCCGAGGAGCTGCGCGGCCAGGCCGCGGAGCGCGCCGAGCAGGCCCGGACCGCGGGCAACGCCGAACTCGTCGACTACCACCAGCAGGAGGCACAGCGGCAGGAACAGGCCCAGCCGACCTCCCGCGCGGTCGTCGTCAGTGACGATGGCACCGGGGACGACGTCACCGGGGACGACGTCACCCGGGACGCCGGCCGAACGGGCGCCGCCGACCCGGGTGCGGCCTGCACGTCCGACGATCTGCTGAAGCTCGGGCCGCTGACGATGTCCGGCCCGGCCTCCGGGTGCGGCCTCGACCCGTGGATCGAGGACCAGCTGCGGGACGGGGACGAGATGGACGACGACTGATCGTCCGGCACCGCCCGGCGGGAGCAGCGTCAGCCCAGGACCGTCAGCCCGAGAGCCGTGCAGACCGCGGCGGCCTGGGCGGGGGACACGATCGCCCCACGCAGCTCGGCCGGGGTGAACTCGGTGATCTCGCCGAGGTCGCTCGTGCGCAGGTCGGCCCCGGCGAGGCGGGCGCCGCGCAGCACCGTGTCGCGCAACCGGCAGCGTCCGAACTCGACGTCGCGCAGGTCGGCGCCGGACAGGTCGGCCTCGGACAGGTCGCACTCGGTGATCCGCAGCCCGCGCAACCCGAGTTCGCCCAGGTCGGCGACCTGCAGGTTGCAGCCGGTCAGTACGAACGACGCGGCCAGCCCGCGCACCCCGCGCAGCGAGGTCCCGATCATGCGGCACCCGTCGAACCGGGTGTCGCCGAGCAGCGCACCGGCGAACCGGGCGCCGGACAGGTCGACGCCGGTCAGCACCGCGTCGGTCAGGTCCGCCTCCCGCAGGTCCGCCCCGGCCACCGAGGTCCCCTCGATCCGGGCCCGGTCCAGCCGGGCACCGCGCAGGTCGGCACCGGCCAGCGAACCGCCGCGCAGCCGCAGCCCGGCCAGGTCGGCGTCGCGCAGCCGGGCCTCGTCCAGCGCGGCGTCCTCGACCGGGGTTCCGTCACGGGCGGCACTGCGGAGATCGTCGGGCGTCACCGCCGGCACCCTGCCAGCACCGGTCGGAAGCGGGTCAGGCGACCGGCGGGGCCCCGGGCGGGGCGTCCGGGCCGACCGGGACGCAGCGGACCGGCTGCGCGTGCTCCGGGTCGAGCGCGTTGGTCACGTGCTGCAGCGTGACCGGGTCGAACGCGACGGCGACGTGCTCGGCCAGGTTCGCCGGGCACCCCTCCTGCAGGACGATGTTGTCCGCACCGTCCATCAGCCCGGACGTGTAGGGAACGACCAGCTCGTCGTACCGGGTGAGGATCATCGTGTAATCGACGCCGTCGACCCGCGGGCCGCCGTCGGCGTTCATGTCCTGCAGGAACTCCGACCCGACCAGGAACTGCCGGCAGGACGCGCAGAGCGGGTCCAGGACGGTCCCGATGGCCGGACCGAGCCCGAGCTGCTCGCCGGTGCGGTTGAGGAACGCCAGCCCGGCGGTCTTCGTGCCGTCCCACAGCGGGGTCAGCCCGACGTAACGGTCGACGTGCTCGTCGCCGCCGAGGAACTTGACGTAGTGGTTGGGCATCAGCGAGCCCTCGGAGTGGCCGACGATGTCGACCTTCTCCGTATCCGTGGCCTCCAGCACCTCGTCGACGAAGCCGGACAGCTCCTCGGCGCTCTCCTCCATCGGCGCCAGGCCGCCCACCTGGGTGAGCGGCGGCGGCGCGAGCGGGTTGCGGCCGTAGGTGAGCGAGAAGACGCAGTAGCCGCGCTGCTTGAGCTGTGGGGCCATGTAGCCCCAGTTGTTGGCCTGGTTGGCCGTCAGGCCGTGCACCAGGACGACCGGGTTCGGGTGCGCGTCCGACGGCTCGCAGTCCCAGTCGTTCGACCCCGGGGGCGGCGGGTCGAGCAGGTCCTGCGCGGACGGCGCGGGCTCCGCCGGGAGCGGCGCCGCCTGCGCGGGCGCGACCAGCGCGAGCCCCACCACCACGGTCGCGAGCGTCACCGCTCCGATCGCGGCCCACCGCCGTCGTTCCATCCTCGCCGCCTCCTCGCAACCCGGTTACCGGCCGGTACAACGAACGACCCCTCCGAAGGTGACGCGCACGATCGGACGGCGTCGTCACCGGAACCTGACGCCCGACCGTCGTCGCGGGCGGTCGATCCGCGAGCGGCACCACCGTCTGGCCGATCCCGCCGAGGACCCGGCTCGCAGCGGCGTATCCGAGCAGCGGGTGCTCGACGAGGGTGAGGAAAGATCAAGCCAAGGCGCGCTGGGCGTAGGACTTCATGCGACGCAGCCGCCAGTAGGCGGCGACGAAGTAGATGATCGTCCCGGCGCCTGCGATCCAGAAGAACCGGTCGCGGTGTTCGAGGTAGGTGGCGACGTCCGGACTGAAGAAGAGCACGAACACGGCGCCGGCGGAGATCACGACGAGGTCGACGATCCACACCACCTTGAGCACACTGGTCAGCGTCCTGCGGTCGGTCGTGTCGACGCCGGTGGCAGCCTTCTCGGCCTGCTCGGCGTGGAACACCTCAACCCGCTCTGCGAAGAGCTCGTCGGCGGCCTCGCCATCGGGGTACCGCTCGGCTGCACCCATCCTCCTGGCGAAGACGAGGTACAGGGGGATGGAGAGCAGGAACACGGGAGGGAACAGGAGGTAGGCGGGGACGAGGCCGAACACGAGCGTCAGGACGGCGAGCGCGACCGGGATTCCCCAGGCCAGCAGCGCAGGGGTGTTGCGCGTGCCCCTGTAGCGCGCCCAGAACGTCGTCATCCCCAGGCGCGGCAGCAGGTAGTGCTCGGCGAGCAGGATCCCGCCGATCGGCACCAGGACGATCCCGATGTAGGTCACCAGGTTCAGGTAACCCCGGTAGATGAACGGGAACAGCGCCGCCACGACGACGACCGCGCCGAGGATCAGAGTCGTCTTCTGTCGCGACAGCTGCGGGAACATGCCCTGGCCGGCGAGCCCGGAGCGATAGAGGTTGGCGTTGGCCGTCGTCCACCCACCGATGACGACGGTGACGAGGCCGGCGTAACCCAGAGCCTGGAACGCGACGGTTCCGGGCTCGATGACCTCGATGCTGGTCGACACGATCGCCGCCGCTGCCGCGCCCATGAACCCCGCCGAGACCCAGGCCATGTAGTGACCGAGGAACATCCCGGTGCCGGACAGGTAGCCGTACCAGCTCTTCTTCGCGTACCGCAACAGCGACATGTCGATGAGCCCGGCGTGGGCGAAGCTGTTGGCGGCCCAGGCGTACCCGATGATCCCCACCAGCGTGATCCCCGCCTCGCCGCTGGGCGTCGTACCCGTGAAGACGGCGCTCCCGCCGATCTCGATGAACTCGCTCCAGCTGCTCAGCGTGGGGCTCCCGGTCACCGCGTCGGCGAGTGCCGGTATCAGCACCAGGCCACCGGTCGCGAACATGACCATCAGCCAGGGACCACAGATGCTGGCGAACTCGGCGAGCGCGTTGAAGCCGTAGGCCGCCACCAGGACCGCGACCCCGCCGAACACCAGCGCGAGGACGATGAAGCCCCAGTGGGTGGGATAGGCCTCCTCCTGCGCCGGGAAGCCGAAGATGATGCGCAGGGCGGTCGCCGAGACGGTGATCATGGCGGCGGAGATGACCGCGAAGACGACCGCGTTCACCCCGTTGTAGAGCTTCGAGGTCAGCCCACCGGCGGCCCGATCGAGGTAGGTGTAGACGCTCAGCCGGGTCTGCGTGGCGATCGGCGCGGTGATGAACCGGAAGCTCAGCACCGCGAGCAGGTTACCGAGCGCCAGACCGATGAGGACGTCGACGACCCCGGCGCCGAGGCTCACGAAGGTCGCGCCGAAGACGAACTCGGTTCCTGCGACGTTCTCGGCGGCATAGAGCCCCCCGAAGTGCCCGGGTCCGTGCAGCTCGTGCTTGCCGACGGGGAGCTGCTCGGCATCGAGGCCCGCGATCTGCCGGTCGACCTCGGCCACAGTGTTCTCGGCCATACGCTCCTCCGCTCCGCTCCACCGGCGGGCTGTGATCTACGCCTCGGGCACAGTACGATGATCTGGTCGAGGCCGCAGGACCCGCGGTCGACCCCGCGGGGGCTACGTCCGCGGAGTTCCCGGAATGTCGTGGCTCCTGCGCGCGTGCTGTCGTTGAGCGCGGTTCCGTGACCGGTACCGACACCCGGTCGGCTGAGCCGTCCGCACCGGTCGCTACCGTCGTTCGGTGCTCACCTCGGACCCGGTCGTCGCGCAGCGGCAGGCGGTCGACACCGACCGTGACCGGACCCGGCTCCGCTGGGCCGGCTGGCTCGGCCTGCTCGCCTTCGTGCTCGCCGTCGCAGTGCCGTTCCTGCCCGTGGTGCAGCACCAGAACACGATCCTGTGGCCGTCGGCGACCACCGGCACCGCCGACGTCAACGCACCCCTGGTCGCGTTGCGTCCCGAGGCGATGTCGGTCACGGTCCCGTGCCCCACGATCAGCAGCCTCGACGAGCGCACCTCCGGCCCGGCGACCGTGCTGTCCACCGTGCCGCCGGAGTCCCCGGAGGGTGCCCGGTTCGGGATGGCGCTCACCGTCGCCGACGGGCAGCTGACCCTGCTCAACCGCGGCCAGCAGCTCGCGGCGGCACCGCTGCGCGAGGGCTGCGCGGTCACGATCAGCTCGGACGGCGGGGAGACCATCGCCGACCTCGGGACCGGGGCCCAGAGCTTCGGCGGCGACGTCCGGCCGCAGTCGGTCGGTGTCTACTCGGACCTGGACGCCGACCTCGACCCGATGGCCGGGGCGACCGTCCGGATCACCCCGGACACCCGTTTCGACACCAGCCCGACGGTCTGGAAGACGCTCGCCACCGTCGTCGGGACGCTCGCCCTGGCCGGGTCGCTCTGGGCGCTCTCCGGGGCCGACCGCCGGCTCGGCCGCCGCCCGCACCGGGCGTTCCGGGACGCCGTCGGCGGGGTCGCCGAGCGCTGGCCGCCCCGGCTGCGCCGCTGGTGGTCGAGATCCCGGCCGCGACCGGTGGACGCCGTCGTCGGGCTGGTGCTGCTGGCCTGGATGGCGATCGGGGGTCAGACCTCCGACGACGGCTTCACCCTCGGCATCGTGCGGAACGTCCCGAGCTCGGGCTACGTCGGCAACTACTACCGCTGGTACAACGCGGCCGAGGCGCCGTTCGGCTGGTTCTACGACCTCTACGCGCTGTGGGTGCAGGTCTCCGACTCGTTGCTGTGGCTGCGGCTGCCCTCGGTGCTGATGGGCGTGACGGCGTGGTGGCTGGTGTCCCGCGGGCTGTTGCCCCGGCTCGGTCGGCAGGCCCGGCGCTCGCACGCCGCCACCTGGGCCGCGGGATCGGCGTTCCTCGTGTTCTGGATGGCCTACAACTCGGGACTGCGGCCGGAACCGGTCGTCGTGGTCTGCTCGCTGCTGGCGCTGGTCGCGGTGGAGCGCGCGGTCGCGCTGCAGCGGCTGCTGCCGGTCCTCCTCGGCCTGATCGCCGCCACCCTCGCGATCGGCGCGAACCCGGCCGGGCTGATCGCGGTCGCGCCGTACCTGGCCGCCGTCCGCCCGCTGTGGCACCTGTTCCAGGCACGGTTCCGCGCGGTCGGCGCCCTGCCGGTACTGGGACCGCTGCTGGCCTCCGGCACGGCGATCCTGATGGTCGCCTACGTCGACCAGAGCTGGGCCGCGGTGGCGGAGTCGACCCGGCTGCGCCAGGAGATCGGGCCGGACTGGTCCTGGTACACCGAGATCGCCACCCGCTACGCGCCGCTGTTCGGGGGGCTCGCCGACGGCTCGATCGCCCGCCGTTTCCCGATCCTGCTGGTCATACTGTGCACCCTGGCCTGCGTCGTCGTGGTGGTGCGCCGCTCCCGGATCCCGGGGGCCGCGCTCGGCCCGGCCCAGCGGCTGATCAGCAGCACGATCATCTCGTTCCTGATCTTCGCGCTGACCCCCACGAAGTGGACCCACCACTTCGGCGACCTGGTCGGGCTCGGCGCCGGGATGGTGGCCCTCGCCGCGATCGCCACCGGCTCGGACGCGCTGCGCTCGCTGCGGAACCGGCTGGCGTTCCTGTCCGGGGTGCTGCTGGTCGCCGCGCTCAGCGCGGCGGGACCGAACACCTGGTGGTACACGAACAACTGGGGCGTGCCCTGGGCCGACCAGCAGATCATGCTCGGCGAGTGGGAGCTGTCCACGCTGATCCTCGGCATCGCGTTGCTGCTCGCCGCCGGTGCCGGGGTGGAGCACCTGCGCGGGCTGCGTGAGGACCGGCACCCCGATCAGGTCGCCTGGTTCGAGCGGGCGGTGGCCCGGATCCCCCGGTTCGGGCCCTGGTGGCAGAGCCGGTCCTGGCGCGCCCCGGCGTCGGCGTTGCGCGCCTCCCGGGCGCTGCGGCTGACCTCGGCGCCGCTGGCGCTGCTGTGCGGTCTGCTGGTGGCTTTCAACATGTGGTCGATGACCAGCGCGATCCAGAACCAGGCCGGGTCCTGGTCGATGGGCGAGGACGCGCTGACCCATCCGTTCGGCGGGTCCTGCGGGCTGGCCAGCCAGGTGTTCGCCGAGCGCCGCCCGGTCGACGGGGTGCTGGCCCCCGCCCCGGAGCCGACCGGGATGGCCCCGCCCGCGCGGGCCGACCTGCTGCCCACCGTGGCGCCCCCGCCGCCGTCCGGTGCCGCCACCACGACCCCCGCGCCGCTGCCGGAGGGGTCGGTCCCGGCGAACAGCCCGGAGGCGCAGCTGCGGGACCCGGCGTCCGGCGGCACCGGCTTCCGCCGGGACGGCGTCCCGCCGACCGGTGGCGGCAGCGGTGTCTCCGGGTTCGAGTACACGCTGTCCGGCGGCCTCGGCAGGGACTCCGCGCCGGCGTTCGGCAGCTTCGACCCGACCGGGCGCGGCACCGGCACCCTGCGCACCCCGTGGACGCAACTCACCGACGGCCAGCGCGCGGGCACCACACCGCTGGTGGTGACGGCCGCCGGCCGGCTCGGCGGCGGGAACCGGCTGACCATCCAGTACGCCACCCGGCTCGACGACGGCCGGGTCCGCGTCGTCGACCAGGCCGTGCTCGACGACGGCCGCGGCGACGAGGCCCCGTGGCGGGAGCTGCGGTTCGACCTGTCCGAGCAGGCCCGCACGGCGACCCAGGTGCGGTTGGTGGCCCAGGACAACTCGCTGGGGGCCGACGGCTGGCTGGCCGTCGCGCCGCTGCGCGCCCCGCAGCTCGCGCCGCTGTCGCAGGTGGTGGGGGACCAGGCGATGTTCCTGGAGTACCCGGTGTCGCTGGCCAGCCCGTGCCTGCGGCCGTTCGACACCGCGGGCGGGATCGCCGAGATCCCGGCCTACCGGCTGCAGGCCGACGCCAGCCGGATGCGGGAGGACGGCGAGGGCTGGTCCACGCCGCAGGCCGGTGGGCCGCTCGGCTGGATCAGCGTGATCGGGAAGCAGACCGAGCTGCCGACCTACCTCGAGGGTGATCCGGCCCGCGACTGGGGCAAGGTGCAGTCGATCCAGCCGTACCGGCCGAACGCGGTCGGGCCGACTCTGGAGACCACCGACGTGCAGCGCTCCGGCCTCTACAGCTCCGGTCCGCTGCCGGAACCGCCGCCCGGCGTGCCGTCCCCGGAGCGCTGACCCGGCGTACGCCCGGGTGGGCGCCGGTGAGCAGCGGACGTCATCCCGGTGCCCGGCCCGGATGAACCGAGCCGATCATGGACGGGACGAGGGCTTCAGGCCGAGGCCGTCACTCCGAGCACGACCAGCAGCAGGACCTTGACGATCTCCAGGGCCACGTAGCCCAAGTGCGCCCGGGACCGCGGGGCCTCGCCGCCGCGCAGCACCGCGTCCGTGCGGCGGCTCAGTGCCGGCCGCACCACGACGAGCTGGGCACCGAGGACGACCGCGAGCCCGCCGAGCAGCCCGGCACCGACCGGGCCGGCACCGCTCGCCACGGCCCCGACGACGGCGAGTACCAGCAGGACCAGCTCGGCCCCGTTCAGCGCGCGGAAGACCAGCCGCCCGATCCCCAGGCCGAGCGGCACAGTGATCCCGGGTGCCCGGAACTTGAGCGGCGCCTCGAGGAACGAGATCGCCAGCACCATCCCGAGCCACACCCACGTCGCGGCCACCCACATCGCAGCCATCTGTCCTCCTGGGCGGGCGCCGCCGCGGTATCCGTGCTCAGCCGCTGAAGCGGACCGTCATCGGGCTGGGCGCCTCGGTGCCGGTGTCCGTGGCCGGGACATCCGCGTCCGCGGCGGCGGTCTCGTCGGTGCCGGTGTCCGTGGTCGAGGCGCCTGCGCGCTCGGTACCCGTGGTCGTGGCGTCCGCACCGTCGGCCGGGCTCCCGCGGTGGTAGGCGGCGACGACCGCGGCCGGGATCCGGCCGCGCTCCGAGACGGTGAACCCGTTCTCCCGCGCCCACGCCCGCACCACGTGGTTCTGGGCCCGCGACGCGGCATCCGACACGGTCGCCTTCGGCGCAGCCCCCTTCGGGACGCCGGCCGATCGCCCGGTGCGGGCCGGGCCGGAGGCCGCGCGGGCCCGTGCCCGGCGCGCGCCCGGGGTGTCGGCCGTCCGGGCCGCGGCCAGGAAGGGGGCCAGCTCGCTGCGGAGGCGCTCGGCGTTCAGCGAACTCAGGTCGATCTCGAACCGGTCGCCGTCGAGGCCGAAGGCGACGGTCTCGTCGGCATCGCCGCCGGTGAGGTCGTCGACATACCGGGTCGTCTCGACTGTCGCCACTGATGGTCCTCTCGCCGTGGGGGCTTCCGGGTGCTCCGGACGTCGCGCCGAGCATAATGACGCCCGGTCGGGAGCCTGCGGGGAGGACGGAACGGATGGACGCGTGCCGCACAGCATCCACATGCGGCTGGACCTGGCCGCACCGGCCTGATCAGGCCGGCTGCACGTCCCAGCTGCCGGCGCCGTAGTCGAGGGTCACCCGCAGCGCGTCGCCGTCGCCCCGGCTGAGGTAGACCAGCCGGTCGTCGGTCGCCTCGACGACCTCGGTGCGAGCGGCGTGCAGCCACGGGTGCCGCCGCCGCAGCCCGATCAGCTCCTGGTGCAGGGCCAGTCCGTCCGGGTCGGCGCCGTCCGGCAGGGTCCCCGGATCCGCCGGGAACGCCGGCCGGACCGCGTCGTCGCCACCCTCCCGCTCCTCCTTGAGACCGGTGAGCGCGAACTCGTCGCCGGCGTAGACGGACGGGGTGCCGGCGACCGTGCACAGCACGGCGACGGCGAGGGGGAGGTGGCGGCGGTCGTCGAGCCGGGTCGCGAGCCGGGTCACGTCGTGGTTGCCGACGAAGGTCTGCGGGACCGTTCCGCCCGCCACGAACCGGTCGTGCCGGCCCAGTGCCCAGGCCAGCTCGTGCGGGTTGCCGTCGTTGAGGCTGGACCAGATCGCCTTCCACAGCTCGTACTGGGTGAGCGAATCGATCGTGGTGGCCGCGACGATCTCGTCGTGCTCGCCGTGGATGACCTCGCCGAGGAACCAGGCCCCGGGGTGCCGCCCGCGGACGCGGGGGAGGACCTCGGCCCAGAACTCGTCCGGCACCGTGTAGGCCGCGTCCAGCCGCCAGCCGTCGGCGCCCCGGTCGAGCCAGTGGCACAGCACCTCGACCACGTGGTCGCGGACCTCCGGGCGGGAGTGGTCGAGCTGGTGCAGGCCGGGATGACCCTCGAAGACGGCGATCTCCCCGTCGTCGTCGTGCCGGAACAAGGCGGCGTCCGGGCCGCCGGGATCGGCACGGGCGGCGAGCAGCCGTGGATGGTCCGGGCCGACGTGGTTGAACACGCCGTCGAGCACGATCCGCAGGCCGCGCTCGCGGGCGGCGGCGACCAGGTCGTCGAAGGCGGCGTCGTCGCCCAGCCGCGGGTCGATCCGCAGGTGGTCGGTGGTGTCGTAGCCGTGCGTGTCGGACGCGAACACCGGCCCGAGCAGGACGCCGTTGGTCCCCAGCCGCTGCACGTGGTCGAGCCAGGGGATCAGCCGGCGCAGGTCGTGGTCGCCCGGTCCCGGGTCCGGGTACGCACCGGTGAAACCGAGCGGGTAGACGTGCCACCAGATGGCGTGCTGGACCCAGTCCGGTTCGCTCACGGAGGTCCTCTCAGGATCGGGGGAGGAGCGGCCGGGTCCAGGGTGCGCCATGACCACGGCCGGTCGCCCGGCGGGGGACATCCGTCGGCCCCCGTCAGCGGCGGATCCCGGCCAGGAGGCCGGGGAGTGCGTCGAACACGGCCAGGTGGAGGTCGAAGCGGTCGTCGGGGCGGGCGGGTCGCCGCCGCGACGATCGAGGTAGGCGGTGCGCATACCCGATGCCTGTGCGCCGCGGAGGTCCCGCCGGCAGACGGTCGGCGAGCTTGCCGAGACCGTGGACTCTTCTGTCATAACGTGCATTATCGGCTCAAGCGGCGGAGCGGGCGGACGCGGTCGGATCCGCACCGCACCGACGGCACGCTACGACGCGTCCCGGCGGGTCCCGGCGGGTCATTGCCCGCGGCCGGTCGACTCCTGGAGCTGGTCGATCCGGCGGGACGCCTCGGCCTTGCTCAGCCGGTCCAGGTCGGCGGGCGTGTCCTCGCCGGCCTGCTGCAGCAACGTCTCCAGATACGAGCGCTGCGGTCCGGTGATCGGCTCCTCGCCGGTCGTCCAGTCGTCGGGGTTCTTCGAGGCGGGTCCGGGGTCGACGGCGTCGGTCGTGTGGTCGTCAGCCATGCGATCGAACGTACCTTCGACTCCCCGTCCCCGCACTCCGGGCGCCCTCCAGCGCGCGAAAGCTGTCATAATTCCGCGCGCCGGAGCGTCCCGCTCGCTCAACCCGCCGTCGGCGGCTGGTCGACGAGCTGGGCCTGGTACAGCTGCTCACCGAGCCGGTCCATCAGCTCGAGGTTGGTCTCGATGTAGTCGATGTGGTGCTCCTCGTCGGCGAGGATCTTCTCGAACAGGTTCGCCGACGTGATGTCGCCCTTCTCGCGGCACATCGCGATCCCGGGCCGCAGGCGCTCCACGACGCCCTGCTCGATCGCCAGGTCGGCCTGCAGCTGCTCGCGGACGGTCTGCCCGACATTGACCGTGAACAGCCGCTGGTAGTTCGGCAGCCCCTCCAGGAACAGGATCCGGTCGGTGAGCTCCTCGGCGTGCCGCATCTCGTCGATCGACTCGCTGCGGGTGTAGGCCGCGAGCTTGGTCAGGCCCCAGTTCTGCTGCATCTTGGCGTGCAGGAAGTACTGGTTGATGGCCGTGAGCTCGCTGGTCAGCTGCTCGTTCAACAGGCTGATGATCTCGTCGTCGCCGCGCATGACTGATCCGATCCGTCGGTTCGGTGCTGTCGGACGACGAATGTAAGTCAGCCCACAGAGGCCACCGGCGATCAGGACCGGCTCACGGTCGTACAGGCTCACCTGAGTTGCGGTGAGCCGGTGATCATGCGGACGCGGGCAGCTCCCCGACCTGATCGCCGGCGCTGGTGGTCAACAGGAGGGTCTCGAGCCGCCCGTGGCAGCTCCCGCATCCGGTGCCGGCGCCGCACGCGTCGCCGATCGAGTCCACGCAGCGAGCGCCCTCACGCACACATGCACGAACCTCGACCTCGGTGACAGCAGCACAGATGCACGCGAACACAGCGCCCCCTTGCTTGGGAATAGGCAACCCTATCCTGACATCCCCCGTGTGCCGACCACAAGACCCGCTCGCCGTCCCGGGCGGGCACCCGTGCTGCCGGAACCCGCCGGCCGCGTCGGCCGTGTGCGCAGCGTCGGACCGTCCTCCGGCGCCGCGGAGCCACTACGCTCGCCGGCGTGCCGCTGGACGAGTACCGCCGCAAGCGCGACCGGCGGCGCACGCCCGAGCCGGTCCCGGACACGGATCCCGATGCCGGCCCGGACGCGGCCGGCGACCGGTTCGTCGTCCAGGAGCACCACGCGACCGCGCTGCACTGGGACCTGCGCCTGGAACGCGACGGCGTGCTGGCCTCCTGGGCTGTGCCCAAGGGACTGCCCGAGGACTCCGAGACCGTCCGGATGGCGGTCCGCACCGAGGACCACCCGCTGGAGTACCTCGACTTCCACGGCGAGATCCCGCGCGGCGAGTACGGCGGCGGGGCGATGACCGTCTGGGACACCGGGCGCTACGACACCGAGAAGTGGAACGACCGCGAGGTCGCGTTCGTGCTGCACGGCGACCGGGCCCGCGGCCGGTTCGTGCTGCTGCACCGGACGGACGGGCAGGGACACGAGCGCACCGACCGCTGGCTGTTGCGCCGGACCCGCGAGCAGCCCGACCTCGGCGGATCCGGGGACCGCGCACCGCTCCCCCGCGAGCTGCCGCTGGCCGTGCCGGCCCCGGCGCAGACGCTGCCGTCCGGGACCGGCTGGCGGGTCCGGCCGGTCTTCGGGGGACGGCGGGTGCTGCTGCGCGTCGACGGTGGCCGGCTCACCGCCCGCCCCGTCACCGACGACGGCGTGCCCGGCGACCCGATCGACACCCCCGGCGCGCTGCGCGACCTCGGCCCCGCTCTGGGCGCGGGCGGGCACCTGCTCGACGCCGAGCTCACCGGGCGCGGCGAGCTCTGGATCGCCGACGTGCTGCACACCGGCGGCCGGGACGTGCGGGCACTCCCCCTCGACGAGCGCCGCGCCCTGCTCGAGACGCTCCCCCTGGACGGGCCGCACCGGCGGGTCGCGCCGCTGTACCCGAACGCGGGGATGCAGCTGCTCGACGCGGTCGCGGCCCAGGGCCTGCCCGGTGCCGTCGCCGTCCGGGAGGGGTCGGCGTACCCGGACGGCCCGACCGACGACTGGCGGAGGGTCCGCGTGGGCGGGCCCCGGGCGACACCGCTGCACCGGGACGGCTACGGGCGGGCGGCGCTGTCCAACCCGGACAAGGTGCTGTACCCGGCCACCGGGACGACGAAGGCGGAGGTCCTCGCGCACTACCTGGCCGTGGCCGAGGCGATGCTCCCGCACCTCGACGGCCGCCCGGTCACCCTCAAGCGCTGGCCGGACGGGGTGGAGGCGCCGTCGTTCTTCGAGAAGAACGTGTCCCGGCACGCACCGGCCTGGCTGCGCACCGCCCGGGTCGGGACACCGGGCGGCCGCTCCGAGACCGCGGACTTCCCGGTCCTCGCCGACGCCGAGGGGCTGGCCTGGGCGGCGAACCTGGCCGCGCTGGAGCTGCACGTCCCGCAGTGGCGGCTCGGGCCTCGGGATGGCAGGCACCCGCCGGACCGGGTGGTGTTCGACCTGGATCCGGGTGAGGGCACGACGGTCGTCGACTGCGCCCGGGTCGCCAGGTGGCTCGCCGACCTGCTCGACGAGCACGGCCTGCCGGTGTACCCGTCGACGTCCGGCGGGAAGGGGCTGCAGCTCTACCTGCCGGTGCGGGTCACCGAGCCGGAGCGGACCTCCGAGTTCGCCCGCGAGGTCGCCGAGCGGCTCGCCGCCGAGCACCCGAAGCAGGTGATCGCGGTGATGACCCGGGCCCGGCGGCGCGGCAAGGTGTTCGTGGACTGGAGCCAGAACAACACCGCCAAGACGACGATCGCGTCCTACTCGCTGCGCGGGCGCGAGCGACCGACCGTCGCCACCCCGCTGACCTGGGACGAGGTCGACGCCTGCCGCGAGCCCGCGGACCTGGTCTTCACCTGCGACGACCTGCCCGCCCGGCTGGACGCCTACGGGGACCTGATGCGTCCCCTGCTCGACACCGAGGGTTTCCGGCTGCCCCGTGGAGGCACGCTCCACGCCGTGTCAAGCTGACCGTCGTGCCGCACCCGTACCTCGAGGGCCCGTACCCCCGCGCCTATGCCCACCGCGGCTGGCACCTCGACGAGCTGGCCGGCTGCGAGAACACGCTCGCCGCGTTCGTCGCCGCAGCCGACCACGGCCTGCGCTACGTCGAGCTGGACGTGCACGCCAGCGCCGACGGCGTCCCGTTCGTGCACCATGACGCGGAGCTGGACCGGACCACCGACACGTCCGGCCGGATCGACGCCCGCACCGCCGCGCAGCTCGACGACGTCCGGGTGCGCGGCCGGGAGCCGCTGCCCCGGCTGGCCGACGTGCTGGCCGCGCTGCCCGGCGTCCGGGTCACGATCGAGCTGAAGGACGACGCCGTCGTCGCGCCGACACTGGCCGTGCTGGAGGCCGCCGACGCCTGGGACCGGGTCTGCCTCGGCTCGTTCTCCGAGCGCCGGCTGGCCACGGCGCGGAGGGCGGCCGGCGACCGGCTCTGCACCTCGATGGGCCAGGTCGCGGTCGCCGGTCTGCGGGCCCGGGCGTGGGGTGTCCCCGCGCGGATCCTGCCGGGCCGGGCCGGGAACCTGGCCCAGGTCCCACCGCACTTCGGGCGGATCCCGGTGGCCACCGACCGGCGGTTCGTCGACGCCGCGCACGCGAGCGGGCGCGAGGTGCACGTGTGGACCGTCGACGAGACTCCCGAGATGAACCGGCTGCTCGACCTCGGGGTGGACGGCCTGCTCTCCGACTGGCCGGACCTGTTGCTCACCGTGCTCGGCGACCGCGCGAGCCCCGGCTAGGAGAAGACCTTGGACACCATGGAGATGGCGCGGCAGGAGCGTTCGGAGCTGGCCGATTTCCTGGGCACACTGCCCCTCGAGGCATGGGAGCAACCCAGCCTGTGTGCGGGCTGGCGGGTGCGCGACGTGGTTGCCCACATCGTGAGCTACCAGGATCTGGACCGGGCCGGGATGGCAGGCCGGTTGCTGCGTGCCCGGTTCCGCCCGAGCCGCCTCAACGAGGTCGGAGTCGAGGGGTTCAGCACGCGGGAGCCGGCCGAGCTGGTCGGTCTGCTGCGGGCGCGGCTCGAGCCCCACGGGGTGACCGCGACCCGGGGTGGAGGCGTGGGCCTGGTCGACGGCCTCGTCCACCACCAGGACATCCGTCGTCCGTTGGGGCTGGCGCGCGAGGTCCCGGTCGAACGCCTCGCCTACGCCCTGCCGTTCGCGCGAACCGCTCCGCCGCTGCGCGGCTTCTGGCACGGGCGCGGGGTCCGGCTGGTCGCCACGGACGTGGACTGGTCCGCCGGCCGGGGCCCCGAGGCCCGGGGACCGGCCGAAGCCGTCCTGATGACTCTGGCCGGGCGACGAGGCGTGGCCAGGGAGCTGTCGGGGCCGGGACGGGACGTGCTCGTCCGCCGGCTCGGATAGGCCGTCGCGCGTCGGGGATCGCACCTGCGTCATCACACCGAGGCGGCCCGTGCGGACCCGCCGATACGCTCGTCGGGTGACCGCCGCCGCCCCCGTCGCGACCCCGCCCCGCCGACGCCGGGTGTGGGCCTGGGGGCTCTGGGACTGGGGCTCGGCCGGCTTCCAGCACATCGCGCTGACCTTCGTGTTCTCGGTCTACCTGACCGACGCGGTGGGCGCCGACCTGCCCGGCACCATCAGCGCGAACAGCTGGCTGGCCTGGTCCACCGCGGCGGCCGGGCTGGCGATCGCGCTGATGGCCCCGGTGGTCGGGCAGAGCGCCGACCGGGCCGGGCGGCGGCTGCGCGCCACGGCGGTGTGGACGGCGCTGGTGGTCCTCTGTATCGCCGGCATGTTCTTCGTCCGCGACGACTGGACGGACCTCTGGCTCGGCCTGTTGCTGCTCGGCGCCGCCTCGATCTTCGTCGAGCTCGCCTACGTCTCCTACTACGCGCTGATGTCGCAGGTGTCGACGCCGTCCACGGTCGGCCGGGTGTCGGGCTTCGGCTGGGCACTGGGCTACCTGGGCGGGATCGTGCTGCTGCTCGGGGTCTACCTCGGGTTCCTGTCCGGCAACGGTGGGCTGTTCGGGGTCCCGACGGCCGCCGGTATCGATGTCCGGATCACGATGCTGGTCGCGGCGGGCTGGTTCGCGCTGTTCGCGCTGCCGATGTTCCTGCTGCTGCCCGAGACACCGCCGGCCGGTCCGCGCGGGCCCCGGCTCGGCATCGTCGGCTCGTACCGGCGGCTGGTCACCGACCTGCGCGCGCTCTACCGGACCAGCCCGCACACGGTGTACTTCCTGGGCGCCAGCGCGCTCTACCGGGACGGCCTGAACGCGATCTTCGCGTTCGGCGGGGTGCTCGCGGTGACCGTCTACGGGCTCGAGCCCGGGCAGGTGCTGATCTTCGGAGTGGCGATCAACGTGGTCGCCGCGCTCGGCTGCCTGGTCGGTGGCTCCCTGGACGACCGGCTGGGTCCGAAGGCGGTGATCGTCGGCTCGCTGGCCGGGGCGGTCGTCGTCGCCGTCGTCCTGCTGTTCGTGTCCGGGCCCACGATGTTCTGGACCTTCGGGCTGATCCTGGGCCTGTTCGTCGGTCCCGCGCAGGCGTCCTCCCGGTCGTACCTGAACCGCCTGTGTCCCACCGGTACCGAGGGACAGCTGTTCGGCCTCTACGCCACCACCGGACGCGCGGTGTCGTTCCTGGCGCCCGCGCTGATCGGGCTGTTCACCGCGTTGCTCGGCTCGGACCGGGCCGGGACGATCGGGATCGTGCTGGTCCTGCTCGCGGGGCTGGTGGCGTTGCTGCCGGTCCGCACCCCGATCCCGGTCGGGAGCCGACCACGCTGTGACGGACCCGGGAACCGGCAGATGAACACCCGGGACTCGTGCCGTGAGTAGCGTCACACATGGCTGACACGTCACATCAGCGTGTGTAACGGCGGCGGATGGGGAACACTGGCGCATCGGGCGCAGAGCTGGTTACCGCCGGGTAGGGACCCGGCGGATCGGGCTGCCCCGCCGCCGGAATACGGTAGCGCCACTGACGTTACACCCGGTGGCGGCGACGTAACCGTCGAGGTGCCGCCGCCTCGACAGACGCAAGGAGGGTGACGACGCATGGCCGACCGCGTTCTGCGTGGCAGCCGGCTCGGGGCTGTCAGCTACGAGACCGACCGCAACCACGACCTGGCGCCGCGGCAGATGGTCCGTTATGTGTCCGAGTCCGGCCACGAGTTCGAGGTGCCGTTCGCGAACGACGCCGAGGCCCCCGCGACCTGGGAATCCCCCCAGGGCGGGGTGGGTCGTCGGGTCGACGGGACCGAGCCGGAGGGCAAGAAGGCCAAGCCCCCGCGTACGCACTGGGACATGCTGCTGGAGCGGCGCTCGATCGCCGAGCTCGAGGAGCTGCTGAACGAGCGGCTCGAGGTGCTGCGCGAGCGTCGCGCCGAGATCGCCTGAGCGACGGGCACCTAGCCGGTCACACGGAGCCGGATCCCCGTACGGGGGTCCGGCTCCGTCGCGTGCGCGCGGCATGATGACGGTCATGAACGATCCCGGTCCCGCACGCCCGCTCCGCGACCTGGCCGACGACCACGTCCGCCGGCTGGCCGACCTCGACCCGATCCTGGCCGGCGACCTCGGCTGGGACGTACGCCAGGACGAGCTGCCCGACCTCTCCCCCGACGGCCGTGCCGCCGGCGCCGCCCTGCGCCGCGAGACCCTGTCCCGGCTCGATGCGCTCACCGCGCCCGGGACGCCGTCAGATCCCGACGAGCGGCGCTGCGCCCGACTGCTGTCCGAGCGGCTGCACGCCGAGCTGGCGCACGACGAGGCCGGTGAGCCGCTGCGCGCCGTGCAGGAGCTGTTCGGCCCGCCGGCGACGATCCGGACCGGCTTCACGCTGATGCCGACCGCGTCCGCACAGGACTGGGCGACCGTGGCGGCGCGGATGTCCGCGGTGCCCGGGGCGCTCGCCGGGTACCGGGAGAGCCTGGCCGAGGGGCGGCGGCGCGGCCTGCTCGCCGCGCCGCGCCAGGTGCGGCGGGTCGCCGACCAGCTCGGCACCTGGGCCGCCGACGCGGGCGGCCGGGGCTGGTTCGCCGCGTTCGCCGCCGGCGCCACCGGGGTGGGCGACGCGGTGCGGGCCGACCTGGACCGCGGGGCGTCCGCCGCTGCCGCGGCGCTGGTCGAGCTGCGGGACTGGCTGCGCGAGGACTACCTGCCCGCGGCCGAGGGCACGCCGGACGGCGTCGGGGCCGACCGGTACCGGATCGCCTCCCGGTACTGGAACGGCGCCGACATCGACCCGGAGGAGGTCTACGCCTGGGGCTGGTCGGAGTTCCGGCGGCTGCGCGACGAGATGGAGGTCGAGGCGGACCGGGTGCTGCCCGGCGCGACCGTGGCGGAGGCGATGGCGCACCTGGACGGCGACGGCGGGACCGCCGGCGTCGTCGAGGGCGGGGAGGCCGCGCGGGCCCGGCTGCAACAGATCATGGACGCCACGATCGCCGAGCTGGACGGCACGCACTTCGACCTGTCCGGCCGGATCCGCGAGGTCGAGGCGATGCTCGCCCCGGTCGGCAGCGCGGCCGCGCCCTACTACACGCCGCCGTCGCTGGACTTCACCCGGCCGGGCCGGACCTGGCTCCCGGCCACCCCGGACGACCGCTACCCGATGTGGGATCTGATCAGCACCTGGTACCACGAGGGTGTCCCGGGACACCACCTGCAGCTCGCGTCCTGGGCGCTGCGGGCCGGTGACCTGTCGGTGTTCCAGGCGTCGCTGGTCGGCGGGGTGTCGGCGGACCTGGAGGGCTGGGCGCTCTACGCCGAGCTGCTGATGGACGAGCTCGGCCACCATGCCGACCCGGGCTCCCGGCTCGGCTACCTGAACGGGCAGATGCTGCGCGCGGTCCGGGTGGTGATCGACCTCGGGATGCACCTGTCGCTGGAGATCCCGGCCGACTCCCCGGTCGGTGCCGGCGGGCGCTGGACCCCGGAGCTCGGCCGTGAGTTCTTCGGCCGGCACGTCGGCGGCGGGGACGCGCTCGCCGACTCCGAGCTGCTGCGCTACCTCGGCGGGCCCGGCCAGGCGATCGGCTACAAGCTGGGTGAGCGGGCCTGGCTGGCCGGCCGGGAGGCGGCGCGCTCGGCGCACCGGGCCGCGGGCCGGGACTTCGACCTGGCCGCCTGGCACGCCGCCGCCCTCGCCCAGGGCACCCTCGGCCTGGACGACCTGGTGGACGAGCTGTCCACCCTCCCCGGCTGACTCTCCCCACCCGCCCCAACCCCATCCAGGTGTCGTGGGAGCGGGTGTGGGTCAGGAGTGGGCGGCGTCCGGGAGGGGGCCTGCCGGGTTCGAGCGCGGCGGGTCGCCCCGGCCGAACCGGTGTGCCAGCCCCCAGCAGGTGACCCGCCACAGCGCCTCGGCGACGATCGTGCAGCTCATCTTGGACGCACCACGCTCACGCTCGGTGAACGTGATCGGGACCTCGCGGATCCGGAAGCCGGCCTGCATCGCGCGCCACGCCATGTCGACCTGGAAGCAGTAGCCCTGCGAGGCGACCGTCGTCAGGTGCAGGCGCTCCAGCACGTCCCGGCGGAAGACGCGGTAGCCGCCGGTGATGTCGCGGATCGGCACGCCGAGCGCCGTCCGGGAGTACAGGTTGCCGCCACGGGAGAGCGCCTCGCGGTGCCACGGCCAGTTCAGCACCCGGCCGCCCGGCACGTAGCGGGAACCGAGGACGACGTCCGAGTCGTCCAGCGCCGCCAGCAGCGTCGGGAGGTCCTCGGGGGCGTGCGAGCCGTCCGCGTCCATCTCGACGACGACCTGGTGCTCGCCGGACAGCGCGTGCCGGAACCCCTCCAGGTAGGCTGCGCCGAGACCGCTCTTGCCGGGGCGGTGCAGCACCTGGATCCGCTCGTCGTCGGCGGCGAGGGAGTCGGCGAGCACGCCGGTGCCGTCCGGGCTGGCGTCGTCGACCACCAGCACGTCGGCGTCGGGCAGTGCCGCGTGCAGCCGCGCCAGCGCGGGGCCGAGGTTCTCCCGCTCGTCGTAGGTCGGCACGACGACCAGAACCGGTCCCGGTGGCTCAGCCATTCTCGTCCTTCCCCGCCCGCGCTCCCCGATCGAGCGACCCTACTGCGTCGCCCCGCCCCGATCGCCGCGACGCTCCGGCAGCGACGCCGGCGGCCAGCAGTGCCACCACAGTGAGCATCCATTCCGGTCCGGAGCGCAATCGTGCGGACAGCGTAGTCGTCGTCCGCAACGGCACGGTATCGACCAGCACGCCGGGGGTGAACTGACCGGTGCTGTCGGTGACCGTGCCGCTGGTGTCGATCATCGCCGACACCCCGCTGGTGGTCACGACGACGACCGGCCGGTCGAGCTCGACGGCCCGGACCCGGGACATCGCCAGCTGCTGGTAGGTCATCTCGCTCAGCCCGAACGTGGCGTTGTTGCTGGGCACGGCGAGCAGCTGGGCACCGGCGTCCACGGCGTCGCCGAACGCGTCGTCGAAGGCGATCTCCCAGCAGATCGCGACCGCGGTCGGGATCCCGCCGAGGTCGATCAGGCCGTCACCGTCGCCGGGCACGAAGAACCCGGCCCGGTCCACGTAGGAGGAGAACAGCCGGAAGAACGACCGCCACGGCATGTACTCGCCGAACGGCTGGATCCGGCGCTTGTCCTGCCGGTCGACGACGCCCTGCCCGGCCTGCCAGACCAGCGCGGCGTTGCTGGTGGTGCGGTCCGGGTTGACCAGCACCGCACCGACCATGATCGGGGCGCGGATCGCGGCCGCGGCGGCGTCGATCCGGGCAGCGGCGTCCGGGTTGCGCAGCGGATCGATGTCCGAGGAGTTCTCCGGCCAGATCACCACGTCCGGCTGTGGCCTGCGGCCCGCCGCGACGTCGGCGGCGAGCCGCTCGGTCTCCCGGACGTGGTTGTCGAGCACGGCGCGGCGCTGGGCGTTGAAGTCCAGGCCGAGCCGGGGCACGTTGCCCTGGATCGCCGCGACCGTCACGGTGCGGGCCGGGGGGCCGGGAGCCGCCGGGACCAGCGATGCGAGCGGGCCGGCCGCGCCGACCGCGAGGAGCAGCACCACCGGGACCGCCACCGTGCGGGACCACGTCCGGCGACCGGCGGCGCCGTCGTGCGGCGTCCCGGGACCGGTTCGCCCGGAACCGGCTTCCTCAGTACCGCCCTTCCCGGTCCGGGCGGAGGCGGAACGGGCCCGGGCGGCCGCCCGGGCCGCGAGGGTGTGCCCGACCGGGACGAGCACCGCGGCGAGCGCCAGGCCGGCCAGCACGGTGCCGAACGACAGCAGCGGCACCCCGCCAAGCGCCACCAGCGGCAGCAGCGGCGACTCGGGCTGCCCGAAGCCGACCCGTCCCCACGGGAACCCGCCGAACGGGACGCTGCCGCGCAGCAGCTCGCCGCCGACCCACACCGCGGCCGCCCACACCGGCCACAACGCACCGAGCCGGCCGGACACCCGGGTCGTCAGCGCCATCACCGCGCCGGTCAGCCCGAAGAACAGCGCCTCGAACACCGACAGCGCCACCCACGGCAGCGTCTGGACCAGGGAGCTGACCCACACCAGCAGCGGCAGCAGGAACCCGAGCCCGAAGGCGAACCCGGCGAGGAACCCGCGGCGCGGCCGGGCGCCGTGGACGACCGCGCCGAGCAGCGCCAACGCCGGGAAGGCCAGCCACCACAGACCGTCCCGGGGCGGGAACGACAGGTAGAGCAGCACCCCGCCGAGCAGCGCGATCGCGGCCGCGACACCCGCGTCGAGCAGCCGTCGGCCGCGGGAGGATCCGGGAACGTCGACGGTCTCGCCGGGAGCGGGGGGCACGCGCAACGACGCCACGGCGCCGAGCCTACGTCCGCGCCCACCCGCCCCGACGCCCCCGGCTCCCCCGCTCCCCCGGTGTCGAGTCCCGAGGGGCACCCTCGGGCCCCGGCAGGGACGAGGGTGCCCCTCGGGACATCGGTGGAGGTGCGCCGGCGCCGGGTCAGCGGGCGCCGGCGAGGAGGTGCGCGTTGCCGAGGGCGTCGAGGACGCCGGGGGCGGCGGTGCCGCCGTCGCGCTCCCCGCGCAGGAACCACTCGTAGCCGTAGGCGTCGGCGAAACCGTCGGCCGGGAGGGTGTCCGGGACGATCTGGCTGGCGTGCGCGAGCATCGCCTCCCGCTTGGCGGCCAGGTCCGCGTCCGAACCGGTGACGGCGACGCCGATCTCCGCGGTGACCCGGCCGAAGCCGACCCCGGCGGCGTGGGCGGCGCCGTGCACCAGGTGCCGGCCGCGGGCCGAGAGCGCGAGATGCTCGCGATCGACCGTCATCCGGAATCCCGCGGCTCCGGTCAGGGCGCAGGCCACCGCACCGGCGGCGTGCGCGGCGCGGTGGTCGGGGTGGCCGTAGATGCCGGCGTCGTCGTCGTGGATCACGGTGCCGGCGCCCTCTGCGTCGACGAGCTCGGCGACGCTGCGCCCGAGCGCGACGGGGTCCGCCCCGGCCAGCGCCAGCGGGTGCGCGACGTCCGGACCGCCGGGCAACCCGGAGTCGCGGTGCCCGAGCAGCACCAGCCGGGAGACGCCGAGCAGCGCGGCGGCGGCCTCCAGCTCGCGGGTGCGGCGTTCGGTGATCCGCTCCCCCGGCGCCAGCGGGACGTGGGAGCCGCCGACGTCACCACGGGTGGCCATCACGAGTACGACCCGGGCGCCGGCGTCGGCGAGGCGGCGCAGGGTCAGCCCGGTGAAGATCGACTCGTCGTCGGGGTGGGCGTGCAGGGCGAGGACGGTCTCGCCGGAGAGATCGGGGTTCACGTGTGATCGCTTCGCGTGCGGGGCCGCAGGATCGGGCGGCCGGGCGGGACGGGGCCGGAACGGGTCGACACCCGACGCGGCGGCGAAGGGAGGAACTCAGCCGCGCGGGTGCGGACCCGGACGACAGCAACACGCGGCGCGGTGCACGTCGGGGTGCACGGCGGCGGCGGTCGTCGGGGCGATCACGCGGAACAGCATGGCAGCGGTCGCGCCGCAGGGGAACACCGGCCCCCTGCGACGCGCGCCACGCGGCTCAGTACTGCGACTTCGGCATGATGATCCACAGGATGATGTAGATCACGAACTGCGGGCCGGGCAGCACGCAGGAGAGCAGGAACAGCAGGCGGACCGTGTTGCGTCCCCAGCCGACCCGGTCGGCCAGTCCGGCACAGACCCCGGCGATCACCTTCCCGCGACGTGGGCGGACGAGGGCTCCGGACTGCGGCATGGTCACCGTGGCTCCTTCCGTCCCGGCCGGGTGGCCGAGTTCGACATCGTGACGCCCACGATGACATCGCGGGCGTCGACCGGCCTCGGGGAACACCCGGGGACCGCCCAGGGTTCCCCCGGACGGATGCGCGTCCGAGGACCGCCCGGCGGAGCGATCAGAGAACGACCAGGTCCCTCGGGTTGCGGTTGAGCCGCTCCGCCCCGTCCCGGGTGACGACGACGATGTCCTCGATCCGCGCGCCCCACCGGCCGGCCTGGTAGATGCCCGGTTCGATGCTGAACGCCATGCCCGGCTCGAGGGCCAGGTCGTTGCCGTCGACGATGTAGGGCTCCTCGTGCACGTCGAGGCCGATGCCGTGCCCGGTGCGGTGGATGAAGTGCGCCCCGTGCCCGGCAGCCCCGATGTGCTCGCGGGCCGCCCGGTCGATCTCGGCGGCGGTCGCGCCCGGGCGCACCGCGGCGACGGCCCGCTCCTGGGCCTCCTGCAGCACCGCGTAGGTTTCCTTGACCTCCGCGCCCGGCTCGCCGCCGACCGCGTAGGTCCGGGTGCAGTCCGAGTTGTAGCCGTCCGGCAGCGGCCCGCCGATGTCGATCACGACGACGTCACCGGACTCGATCACCCGGTCCGAGACGTCGTGGTGCGGGCTGGCCCCGTTCGGTCCGGACCCGACGATCACGAACGCGGCCTCGGCGTGCCCCTCGGCCAGGATCGCGGCGGTGATGTCCGCGCCGACCTCGGCCTCGGTGCGGCCGGGCCGCAGGAACTCGCCCATCCGGGCGTGCACCCGGTCGATCGCCTGCCCCGCCGCGCGCAGCCGGTCGACCTCGGCCGGGTCCTTGCGCATCCGCAGCTCGCGCAGCACCGCGCCGCCCAGCGACTGCGGGACGTCCGGGAAGGTGTGCCGCAGGCCGAGCACGTGCCTGGCGGCCATGTCATCGTCGACGGCCATCCGGGTCGGCCCCCCGGCCAGGTCGCTGACCAGCAGGTACGGGTCCTCGCCGTCGGTCCAGGTGACGAGGTCGATGCCGAGCGACTCCAGCGGGACGTCGGCGAAGCCCGGCGCCTCCAGCGCCGGGACGACGAGCGCGGGCGGCGCGCGGTGCCCGGCGGCCGGGACCACCAGGCAGGTCAGGCGCTCGTGCGAGGACCCGTCGAAGCCGGTCAGGTAGCGCAGGTCGGTGCCCGGGGTCAGGAAGAGTACGTCGGTGCCCTGGTCGGCGGCGTGCTCGCCGGCCCGGCGCAACCGGTCGGCGAGCAGCTCGGTGGGGACGGCGTCGGTCATGGTCCCGCAGCGTAGGCCGGACCGACGCGGGCTCCGACCGCCACCCGGCCCAGCGGGGTCCGCCGGGCCGTCGTGCCCGAGCGAGCGTGCCTCTCGACCGCCCGCGCGGCGGCCCTGCGAGACTCACCGGCCATGAGCGAGCGCCCGCTGTTGCTGCTGGACTCGGCCAGCATGTACTTCCGCGCCTACTTCGGAGTGCCGGAGAGCATCACCGCCCCGGACGGGACGCCGGTGAACGCGGTCCGCGGGTTCACCGACATGATCTCCCGGCTGGTCACCGAGCACCGGCCGGCCCGGCTGGTGGCCTGCCTGGACCTGGACTGGCGCCCGGCGTTCCGGGTGGCGGCGCTGCCGTCGTACAAGGCGCACCGGGTCGTCCAGGAACGGCAGGCCGATGCGGTGCCGGCCGGCGTCCCGGAGGAGGTGCCGGACACCCTCGCACCGCAGGTGCCGGTGATCATGGACGTGCTGGCCGCGGCCGGCCTCACGACCGGCGGCGCGGCCGGGCACGAGGCCGACGACGTCATCGGGACGCTCGCGCACCGGGAGGCCACGGACCCGGTGCTGGCCGTCTCCGGGGACCGCGACCTCATGCAGATCGTGCGCGACGGCGGGCCGGGTGCCGCCGCGGTGCGGCTGCTCTACATCGGGCGCGGGCTGAACAGGGCCGAGAACTGCGGTCCGGACGAGGTCGCCGCGAAGTACGCGCTCCCCCGGGGCCGGGCCGGTGCGGCGTACGCGGAGATGGCGATGCTGCGCGGCGATCCCTCGGACGGGCTGCCCGGCGTCCCCGGCGTCGGGGCGAAGACCGCCGCCACCCTGGCCGGCCGGTTCGGCTCGTGGGACGAGCTGCTGGCGGCCGTGTCCGACGGCGGTGACGCCCGGCTGGCGTCCGGGGTGCGGGCGAAGCTGGCCGCGGCGCACGACTACCTCGCCGTCGTCGGGCCGGTGGTGCGGGTGGTGACCGACGCCGGGATCGAGCTGTCCGGCGACACCTCGCTCCCGGCGCGGCCCGCGGACCCGGACCGGCTCGACGAGCTGGCGCAGCGCTGGGGCCTGGAGTCCTCGGTGCAGCGGCTGCGTACCGCGCTGGCGGCCGCGACGACCTGACACCGGTGCGATGATCGGGGTGTGACGTGCCCCGACCACCACCGCCCGGAGCCTCCGAGCCGCGCCCACGACGACGCCGTCGCCCGGCTGACGGCGGCCCGCGCGGCCGCCGCCGACCCGGTCACCTCCCCGCACGCCGGCGCCCCGGAGCCGGTCCGCCACGCGCTGGAGCGCGCCGTCGACGGGCTCACCGCAGAGCTGCTGGAGCTCTCGCACGACCTGCACGACGACCCCGAGACCGCGTTCACCGAGCACGGTGCGGTCGCCGCGGTGCGCGACCTGCTGGCCCGGCACGGCATCGGCGCCGAGGTCGGCGTGCACGGCCTGGGGACCGCGCTGCGCGCCACGGTGGGCACCGGGGACGGGCCGACCGTCGCGCTGCTCGCCGAGTACGACGCGTTGCCCGGGATCGGGCACGCCTGCGGGCACAACGTGATCTGCGCGTCCGCGGTCGGCGCGTTCCTCGCACTCGCCCGGTGGCTGGGCCGGGACGGATCCCCCGGCGGCACGGTGCTGCTGCTCGGGACGCCGGCCGAGGAGGGTGGCGGCGGCAAGGAGACGATGGCCCGCGCCGGAGCCCTCGACGGCGTGGACGCGGCGGTGATGCTGCACCCGTTCGCCCACGACATCGCCGACCACCCGTTCCTGGGCCGGCGCCAGCTCGAGGTGACCTACCACGGCGTCGCGGCGCACGCGTCCGCCCAGCCGCACCGCGGTCGCAACGCCCTGGACGCCGTCGTCCTCGGGTACCAGGGGGTGGCGATGCTGCGCCAGCACCTGCCCGACCCGGACCGGGTGCACGGGATCATCACCGACGGCGGGCAGGCGCCGAACGTCGTCCCGGAGCGGGCCGCGGCCCGCTACTACCTCCGCTCGCAGCACCCGGATTCGTTGCGCGACATGGCGACACGCGTGCAGGCGATCGCTGTCGGCGCGGCCGCGATGACCGGCTGCGGCTACACCCTCACCTGGGACCCGATGCCCGCCTACCTGCCGATCCGGCACAACACCACGCTGGCCGCCCGCTGGGCGGTGCACCAGGCCGTCCGTGGCCGCACGGTGTACCCGCGCGGAGTGGTGCCGGAGGCCGAGACCGGGTCGACCGATCTCGGCAACGTCTCGCTGCGGGTTCCGTCGATCCATCCGATGCTGGCGATCGCCGAGCCCGGCACGGCGCTGCACACCGTCGAGTTCGCCGAGGCGGCCCGCGGCCCGGGCGGCGACCGCGGCGTCACCGACGGCGCGGCCGGGCTGGCGCTGACCGTCGCCGACCTGCTCTGTGACGCCGATCTGCGCGCGGCCGTGGCCGCGGAGTTCGCCGCGGACGGCGGCCCGGTGGACGTGCCGTCGTTCTTCGACTGAGCAGGGTCCGGATTTCGTTGCACGACGTGCATCACTGCCTGCCGTGCAACGATGTCGCTAGGGTGGCGGTACGCCGCGGAACACCCGACCCCGCGCAGCGAGGAGCGACGATGAGCACCGGATCCAGCACCGGGCCGAGCCCCGGCGAGCCCGCCCCGGCGGCCGCACCGACCGCCCTGCGCCGCCTGGTCCCGGACGAGTTGCTCGACCGCGCCCCGGGCTGCCCGTTCGACCCGGCCCCGGGGCTCGCGGCCCGCCGCGGCGACGGCCCGGTGCAGCGGCTGGAGCTGCGGGGCGGCGCGACCGCCTACCTGGTCACCGGGTTCGACGAGGCTCGCGAGGTGCTCGCCGACGCGCGCTTCAGCTCGGACCGGCTCCGCTACCGGGACGCCACCCAGATGCAGCCGCACGAGGTCGCCGCGGCCGAGGGGTGCCCGGTCGCCCCGGCCGAGATCGGCGAGCGGACCGACGGGATGTTCGTGTTCATGGACCCGCCGGAACACACCCGGATCCGGCGGATGCTGCAGGGCCAGTTCACCGTCCGGCGGATGCGGGATCTCGAGGAGCGGGTGGTCGAGATCGCCGTCGAGCACATCGAGGCGATGCGGGCCGCCGGGAACACCGCCGACCTGGTGCCGGCGTACGCGTTGCCGCTGCCCTCGCTGGTCATCTGCGAGCTGCTGGGCGTCGACTACGCCGACCGCGCCACGTTCCAGGAGAACACCGCGATCGCGCTGAACAGCACCTCCACCGACGAGGAGCGGGCCCGGGCCGGCGGTGAGCTCTACGGGTACATCGCCCGGCTGGTCGCGGCCAAGCGGGAGGCGCCGGCCGACGACCTGCCGTCCGGGCTGCTGCAGGACACCGAGCGACCGCTGACCGACGCGCAGCTGATCGACGTCGCGCTGGTCCTGCTCGGCGCCGGCCACGAGACCACCGCCAACATGCTCGCGCTGGGCACCTACGCGCTGCTGTCACACCCGGACCAGCTCGCCGCGCTGCGGAACGACCCGGCCCTGGTCGACGACGCCGTCGAGGAGCTGCTGCGATACCTGAGCATCATCCAGCTGGGCGTGACCCGGGTGGCCACCGAGACCGTCCGGGTCGGCGACGTCGACGTCCCGGCCGGGGCGACCGTGATCGTCGGGACACCGGAGACCAACCGCGACCCGCGCCGGCTGGCCGACCCGGACCGGCTGGACCTGGGCCGCGAGCGGGTCCCGCACCTGGCCTTCGGGCACGGCGTGCACCAGTGCCTGGGCCAGCAGCTCGCCCGGGTCGAGATGCGGGTGGGCTTCACCGAGCTGGTGCGCCGGCTGCCCGGGCTGCGGCTGGACACCCCGGCCGCACAGGTGCCGCTGCGCAACGACATGCTGATCTTCGGGGTGCACGCCCTGCCGGTCGCCTGGGACGCGGCACCGGCGTCCCCATAGGGTGCCGCGAGCCGGACGAGGGGTGGGAGGCACGGTGTCCGAGGGCAGCGCACCGGAGCGGCCGGGCCGGCGCGAGCTGAAGAAGCTGGCGACCCGGGAGGCGATCCGGGCCGCCGCCGTACGGCTCGCGGTGGCACACGGTGTCGAGCCGGTCACCGTCGAGCGGATCGCCGACGAGGCCGACGTCTCGCTGCGGACGTTCTTCAACCACTTCTCCAGCAAGGAGGAGGCGGTCTTCGCCGCCGCGGAGACCCGGGCGAACGAGCTCGTCGCCGAGTTCCGGCGGCGGCCCGCGCAGGAGTCCGTGCTGCAGGCGGTGCGCGAGGCCGCGGTCACCGTGCTCGGCCGGGCGGACCCGCTCGGCGACGACCACCTCGTCGCGCTGCGGCTGATCCGCCGGACGCCGGCGCTGCTCGCCCGGCAGATGGTCGTGCTGACCACCCAGGAGCGGGCGCTGGCCGCCGCCATCGCCGACCGGCTCGGCCCGGATCCGACCGAGGCCGACCACCGCTACGCCATGCTCTGCGCGGCGACCTCGCTGACCGCGCTGCGGATCGCGCTGGACCGCTGGCTCGACGCGGACGGACCAGCCCCGGAGCGGGCGGACGCGCTGCGGGCGGAGATCGACGCCGTGCTCGGGGACCTGGGCCGCGGGATCGACCGGCCGTCCTGACCCGGACGGGTCCGCCCGCCGGCGCCGCCATGAAGCCGGCGGCGGTCAGCGGTCCCGGGGCGCCGCCCGGGTGTGCACCCGCTCCCCCTGCGGCCCGAACAGGCTGAGCAGCTCGACCGACCGGCCGCGGTCGGCGGCGCCGAACCAGTGCGGCACGTGCGTGTCGAACTCGGCCGCCTCCCCGGCGCCCAGCACGACGTCGTGCGCGCCCAGCACCAGGCGCAACCGGCCGTCGAGCACGTAGAGCCACTCGTAGCCCTCGTGCACCCGCGGGTCGGGGTCGTCGCCCCGGTACGGGATCAGCATCTTGAACGCCTGGAGGCCGCCCGGGCGCTCGGTCAGCGGAAGCACCGTCATCCCGTGCGACGTGCGGGAGCGCAGCCGGACCCGCGGATCGCCGACCGGCGGGGCGGCGACGAGCTCGTCGAGCGGCACCTGGTGCGCCGCGGCGATCGGCAGCAGCAGCTCCAGGGTGGGCTTGCGGCCGCCGGACTCCAGGCGGGACAGCGTGCTCACCGAGATCCCGGTCGCCCCGGAGAGCTCGGCCAGCGTCATCCCGCGCTGCGTGCGCAGCCCGGCCAGTCGCGATCCCACCCCGGCCAGCGTGCCGGCGATCTCGTCGTCCACCCGGCCAGTTTGCCAGAACGGCAATCATAGTTGCCATACCCACCCGGCGCGGTGCACTCTCGCCGACATGAGTGAAAACGCTGTTCAGTACGACGTGATCCTCGCCGGCGGCGGCGCGGCCGGGCTGTCGGCGGCCCTGTTCCTGTCCCGTGCCCGCTGGCGGGTGCTGGTACTCGACGACGGCACCCCGCGCAACGCCCCCGCCGACGGCGTGCACAACTGGCTGACCCGCGACGGCCTGCCGCCCGCCGAGATCGCCCGGATCGGGCGGGCCGAGGTGATCGGCTACGGCGGCGTCGTCCGGGACGCCCGGGTGACCGGCGCGCAGGCGCTGCCCAGCGGCGGGTTCACCGTGACCACGGCGGACGGCGACCGGGTCACCGGGCGGCGGCTGCTGGTCACCACCGGGCTCATCGACGAGCTGCCCGCGGTCGAGGGGCTCGCCGAGCGCTGGGGTGCGGAGGTGTTCGCCTGCCCGTTCTGCCACGCCTGGGAGCACCGCGACACCCGGATCGGGGTGCTGTCCACCGGACCGCACGACCTGGTCAAGGCCCACATCGCGGCCCGCTGGAGCGACGATGTCACGCTGTTCCTACACACCGGCCCCGAGCCCGACGACGAGCAGTGGGCCGGGTTCGCGGCCACCGGGATCACCGTCGTCGACGGGCAGGTCACCGGCACCGCACTCGACGGCGGCCGGCTGGCCGGGCTGCGGCTGGCCTCGGGTGCCGTGGTGCCGGTGGACGCGCTGACGATCTCCCCGCGGGCGGTCGCCCGTGGCGGGTTCCTGACCGCGCTCGGGCTCACCGCCGTCGAGCACCCGTCCGGCCTCGGCGACCACGTCCCGGCCGGCCCGCGGGGGCAGACCGAGGTGCCCGGGCTGTACCTCGCCGGGAACGTCACCGACCCGATGGCGACCGTGCCCGCCGCCGTGGCCGCCGGCGCCACGGCCGCCGCCGCCATCACCGGAGACCTGATCATGGACTACGTCGACCGGGCCCGCGGGGCTGCGTCCCCTGCGTCCCGGCCCACCGGCGACGAGAACGCCGACGAGGACCCGTTCTCGGCCGCCTCCGAGGCCCGCTGCGCGGCCCGCACCGCCGGGGACCGCGTGCACGGCCTCGCTCCCTGAGTGCACCCGGCTCGGGTCCGGCGGGGTCCGGTGCCCGGGATCAGAAGAAGGTGCCGCACCAGGGCGCGGGCCCGCCGGTGCCGAACAGGAGGTCCGCACGCGCGGCGGCGCCGGGAACGTGCTCGGTCCACCGGCCGGTGGCGACCAGTACCGACGGTAGCCGGTCCCCGAGGAACGCGGTGCCCAGCCCGGCGACGTCGCACTCCAGCTCCGGTGCGGCGGCGCCGGCCGGCGCCGGACCGTCCGGGCCGATCCGCCAGGTGCCGCTGCGGTCGTCGAACAGCGGGTCGCGGACCCGGAGCACCACCGGGTCCGCGGGGCCCCAGCTGCGCGCGGCGAGCGCGCCACGGACGTCGAGCAGCCGCAGCCACACGTCGTCGCCGCGGCCCTCGACCCGGACCTCGCGCGGGTCGACGAGCATCAGGTCCAGGTGCTCGTCGAGCGGGCGGAACCAGGACATCACCGCCGAGGTCAGGTCGATCCCGGTGAGGAACCGCCAGAGCCCGGCGACCGCGTCCGGGCCGGCCGCCCACAGCTGCTGCGCCTCCAGCACGTCGCCGCCACCCGGGGTCCGTGGCTCGCCGCGCCGCAGGCCCCACTGGACGAAGCCGTCGTCGCCGTCCGGGCCGCGGTGCACCGCGAACCCGCGGTACTCGTCCTCCTGGCCGCCGGGGTGCACGGCGCGGGTCCACCAGCGCTCGTTGCGGGTCATACCGCCGGGCCGGGCGCCCGCGAGCCGCTCCTGCAGCGGCGGCAACACGGTGACCGCCTCGTCCGGGCCGAGCATCCGGACCGTGCCGCCGGCCGGGGCCTCCGGCCGCCACCGCGGGTGCGCGCCGACCCGGACGTGCTCGCCGCGGGCGGCGATGCCGTAACCGAACCGTTCGTAGATCCCCGTCTCGCTGGCCCGCAACACCGCGGCGACGTCGCCGCGGTCGGCGGCCGCGGTCAGCTGGGCGCGCATCAGCGCCGACAGCCGTCCGGCGCGGGTCCGGTCGGCACGCACCCCGACGGCCGACACCGCGGCCGCCGGCACCCGGGTGCCGCCAGGCAGGGTCAGCCGGGTCGGGAAGGAGAACGCCGTGCCGGCCAGTTCGCCGTCGTCGGTGCGGGCACCGAGCCAGTGCTCGTCGGCGGCGTGGCCGTGTCGTTCCCACACCGCGTCGCCGATCGGCCCGGCGTGCACCGAGGCACGGAACAGGTCGGTGGCGGCGCGCCGGTCGGCGGGGTCGGTCAGGGTACGTACGTCATGATCCTCGGCCACGTCGCCCGAGCCTTCCGGCCGGCCGCGCCGCCCGCCACCCGGTTTCCGCCGGGCACGGCGGGTCAGACCCGGTCGACCTGGTAGTCGCCCTCCTCGCTGGTCACCGCGCCCGGCACCTCGACCTGCTCACCGTCGACGACGGCCTGGCAGCGGAACTCGGTGCCGGTCGAGACGACCACGTCGTCCGGGCACTGCACGGCGCCGACGCCGAGGCCGTAGTCCTCGCCCAGCACCTTGGTGACGCCGTTCTGCAGCGCGGTCTGGTCCAGGTGCGTGGTCACCGCCCAGCCGGGCACCGCGAACGCCGTCACCAGGAGCACCGCGAGCACCAGCACGCCCGCACCGATCAGCCCCCACACCTTCAGGCCGAGCCCGAACGGTCCGGTGCGCGGGGTCTGCACGTTCTCCCGGGGCGCCCACGGCTCGTCGCCCTCGGCGCCCCACGCGTCCTCGCCCGCCCCGGCCGGCTGCGCGCCCCAGCCCGACGACGGCGAGCTCTCCGGCACCGCGTCGACCGGCTCGTGCTGCTGCTCTGCCCGGCGACGGGCGCGGCGCCCGGTCGGGACCGCCCAGCCGTCGTCCTGGCCTGCGGCGTCGTCGCCCCACAGCGGCGTCGCCTGCGTCGCACCGTCCGGGTCGCCCTGGCCGTGCCGGCCGCCGGCGTCCCAGCCTCCCGTGTCCCAGCCTCCCGTGTCCCAGCCTCCGGTGTCCCAGCCCGGGGCCTGCGGGGGCCGGCCACCGGGGCCGGCCGGGTCCGCACCGGACCAGCCCGCGTCCCATCCGGCACCGCCTCCTGCAGCGTCGCGGCCGGCGTCCTGGCGGGCCGTGCGCGGGTCCCAGCCCGCGTCGACCGGTCCCCGGTCCGCCCAGTCCGGGGCGGAGTGCGCCGGGCTGCCCGCGTCGTCCCACCCACCGGGGGGTGCGGCGCCGACGGCGGGCAGCTCCCCGGTCCGCTCGGTGGCACCGGCGTCGTCTTCCGGATGCCGGTCCGGGCCCTGCGGGTTGCTCATCGCCGACCTCTCGTGCTCTCGTCTCATGCCATCCCGGCCGCGACCACGCCGCGGCGCACCGCACCGGAGGCCCGGTGCGCGGCCCGGCCGACCCCGCTCGACCGGCCGGCGACACCGGCGATCTGGTCGAGCAGGTCGAGGACCTGCCGGGCCCAGCGTACGAAGTCGCCCGCGGACAGTTCGTGCCCGTTGCGCTCGGCGGCCTCCAGAACCTGCGCGAGGGACTCGCCGCGCGCCCAGCGGTGCATCGGCCAGGCGAAGGCCAGGTCGGGTGCGCGGGTGCGTTCGGCCTTGTGCCGGCGCTGGTCGGCGTCGAGGTCCTCCCAGAGCTGCACGGTGCGCTCGCAGGCGTCCGACACCGGGCCGGCGGGCAGCCGCGGCATCGGCGCGTCGTCCCGGCGGGACTCGTACACCAGCGACGACACGACCGCCGCCAGTTCCTCGGGTTCCAGGCCGTCCCAGACGTCGTGCCGCAGGCACTCCGCGGCCAGCAGGTCCGACTCGCCCCAGAGCCGGGCCAGTACCCGGCCGTGCTCGGTGACCTCGCCCTCGCCCGGCGCGGCCTCCTCGGTGGGCACCAGGTAGCCGCGCTCGGTGAGCAGCCCCCGGATCCGGTCGAACGCCCGGGCCAGCGAGTGCGTGGTGGCCCGCACCTTCTGTCGCAGCGACTCGGTCTCGCGTTCCAGGCGGCCGTGCCGCTCGGCCCAGCGGGCGTGCGCCTCCCGGTCCTCGCAGCCGTGGCAGGGATGCGCGCGCAGCGCCCGGCGCAGCGTGACCAGCTCCGGGTCGTCCTGTACGCCGCCGCGCTTGCGCCGGCCGTCGCCGTGTGGCGGGCTGATCCGCGAGTTCCGCAGCGACGACGCCAGGTCTCGCCGGACCTGCGGCGAACGGTGCTCGACGTGCTTGGGCAGCTTGATCCGGCCCAGGGCCTCGACCGCTGCGGTGAAGTCCGACGCGGACAGCCGCCCGGCCCAGCGGTCCTCGGTGCACACCAGGGGGCGCGGCTCGGCGTCCCGGCCGCTGGCGGCGAAGGCGCCGACGCCCGGGTCCAGCACGACCGCGAGCCCGGCGCGCTTGCCGGCCGGGATCGCGATCACGTCGCCGGGGCGCAGCTCGCGCAGCGACTCGGCGGTCTCGTCCCGGGCGGCGGCGGTGTTCTGCCGGCGCAGCGACTTCTCCCGCTCGGAGATCCGCCTGCGCAGGTCGGCGTACTCGGCGAAGTCACCGAGGTGGCAGGTCATCGACTCCGCGTAGCCGGCGAGCGCCTCGGTGTTGCGGTCGATCCGGCGGGCCAGGCCCACCACCGACCGGTCGGCCTGGAACTGGCCGAACGAGCGCTCCAGCAGCTCGCGGGCCTCCTCGGTACCCAGCCGCCCGACCAGGTTGACCGACATGTTGTAGACCGGCCGGAACGAGCTGCGCAGCGGGTAGGTGCGGGTGGAGGCCAGGCCGGCGACCTGCTCCGGGTCCATGCCGGGGGCCCAGAGCACCACCGCATGCCCCTCGACGTCGATCCCGCGCCGCCCGGCCCGGCCGGTGAGCTGGGTGTACTCCCCCGGTGTCAGGTCGACGTGCGCCTCACCGTTGAACTTGACCAGCCGCTCCAGCACCACGGTGCGGGCCGGCATGTTGATCCCCAGCGCGAGTGTCTCGGTGGCGAACACGCAGCGCACCAGGCCGAGGACGAACAGCTCCTCGACGGTCTCCTTGAACGCGGGCAGCAGCCCGGCGTGGTGCGCTGCCACGCCGCGCTCGAGGGCTTCGCGCCATTCCCAGTACCCGAGCACGCCGAGGTCTGCCTGTGGCAGGTCACCCGTGTGCTTCTCCACGACCCGGCGGATCTCCTCCACCTCGTCGGGCTCGGTGAGCCGGACCCCGGCCCGCACGCACTGCCCGACGGCGGCGTCGCAGCCCGCCCGGGAGAACACGAAGGTGATCGCCGGGAGCAGCCCCTCGCGGTCCAGCCGGTCGATCACCTGGACCCGGGACGGCGGACGGAACCCCCCGCGTGCCGGCCCGCCCGGCCCGCGCCCGACGACGGCCGTGGAGTCCGTGCGGTCGTCCCGGCCGCCCCGGGTGCGGCCGCGCTCGCGGCCCCGGCCCGGCGCGCCCCGGTCCGGAGCACCGCGACCCTGACCACCGCGACCCGGACCACCGCGACCCGGACCACCCCGGCCGCGCCCGCCCGGACGGTCCCCGGCGGAGTCCCGGCGCTGCATCTCCCGGGTATGCCGGACCAGGTCCGGGTCGACCACCAGCTCGGTCCGGTCCGGTGGGGTGTCGGTGCCGGCGCGCCGGTCGCGCCCGTGCTGCGCCGTCGGCCGCATCTCGCCGAACAGGTCGAACAGCCGGTTGCCGACCATCATGTGCTGCCACAGCGGCACCGGCCGGTGCTCGTCGACGACGACCGTGGTGTCCCCGCGGACCTCGACCAACCAGTCGCCGAACTCCTCGGCGTTGCTGACGGTGGCGGACAGGCCGACCACGGCGACGTGTTCGGGCAGCTGGAGGATGACCTCCTCCCACACCGCCCCGCGGAACCGGTCGGCGAGGTAGTGCACCTCGTCCATCACCACGTAGCCGAGGTGGTCCAGCCGCCGGTTCGCCGCCTGGTCGGAGTCGGCGTAGATCATGTTCCGGAGTACCTCGGTGGTCATCACGACCACCTGGGCGTCCCCGTTCACGGCGGTGTCGCCGGTCAGCAGGCCGACCGAGGCGGCCCCGTAGCGCTCGACCAGGTCGGCGTACTTCTGGTTGGACAGCGCCTTGATCGGCGTGGTGTAGAAGCACTTGCGGCCCTCGGCCAGCGCCAGGTGCACCGCGAACTCGCCGAGCACCGTCTTGCCCGCACCGGTGGGGGCGCAGAGCAGCACGCCGTGCCCGTCCTCGAGGGCCTCGCAGGCCTCGCGCTGGAAACCGTCCAGGTCGAACGGCAGCAGGCCGGCGAACTCGGCCAGCCGGGGGCGCGCGGCCCGTTCCCGCGCCGCGGCGTAGGCCGTCGCGGGGTCCACGACCGGATCGTCACCCTGCTCCCGGGCGGAACCGCTCACGCCTGACCGCGTACTCACGGCCCCAGGCTGTCACACGCCCCCGACAACCCGCTCCGTCACGCCGGTGCGCGTCACACCGGCAGCGCGAACTCCGGCTCCGTGATGTCGGCGTTGATCTCGGTGCCGTGGTGCTCGCCACGGCAGAGGGCGGCCATCAGCCCGTCCCGCTCGATATCGAACACGTGCAGCGGCAGGCCGTGGTCGCGGGCCAGGATGAACGCCGTCTGGTCCATCACCGCGAGCCGCTTGGACAGCACGTCGTCGTAGGGCAGGCGCTCGAACCGGCGGGCCGACGGGTCCTTGCGCGGGTCGGTGTCGTAGACCCCGTCCACGCCGTGCTTGGCGACCAGCAGCGCGTCCGCGCCGATCTCCAGGGCCCGCTGGACGCTCGGGTAGTCGGTGGTGATGAACGGCTGGCCGTTGCCGCCGGAGAAGATCAAGATGGCGTCCTTGTCCAGGTGCCGCTTCGCCCGCAGCCGCAGGAACGGCTCGGCGACCGCGTTGATCGGGATCGCGGTCATCACCCGGACGTTGTCCTCGCCACCGGCCGAGAGCTTGCCGCGCAGCAGCAGGCTGTTGATCACAGTACCGAGCATGCCGATGTTGTCGGCCTCGACGCGGTCGATGCCCCAGTCGTCCGAGCGGTTGCCGCGGAAGACGTTCCCCCCGCCGACGACGACGGCGATCTGCACACCCAGCGCGCGGACCTGGCAGATCTGCTCGGCCAGATGGGCCAGTGCCTGCGCGGAGAACCCGAAGCCGTCGTCCCCGGCCATCGCCTGGCCGCTGAGCTTGATGACCACCCGGTTGTACTTCATGCGCGTCGACCCACTCCTCGCCGGTGCCCGCCCCTGATGTCGTGCCGGGCGGATCGTACGGAGCGCCCCGGCCGGGTCCGGGCGCGGGTGCGCCCGGACCACCGCGGTGCGAGTCGCTCAGGTGATGTCGTCGTAGCGCGGGGCCGTGGGACCGGCCGGGTCAGCGCCCGCGGCGGGTGCCGGCGGGGTGGCCGGGCCGGGCACCGGGGCCACCGGGTCGATCTCGGACGGTTCGGCGACCGGCGACGGCCCGCCGACGTCCGACGGCGTCGTGTCGATCGGCGAGGGCGCGTCCGGGTCCCAGCTGTCCCAGCCCTCGGCGGCGCGGCGGCGGGCCCGGCGCCGGTCGTTGAACCGCGCCACCTGGATCGCGATCTCGAACAGCAGGGTCAGCGCGGCCGCCAGCGCGATCATCGAGATCGGGTCCTGGCCGGGCGTCGCGATCGCGGCGAACACGAACAGGCCGAAGACCAGCCCTCGCCGGGAGCGGCGGAGCCGGTCGTAGGACACGACCCCGACGCCGTTCAGCGCGACGACCACCAGCGGGATCAGGAAGCTGACCCCGAAGATGACGATCAGGTTCACGACCAGGCTGAAGTACGACGAGCCGGTCAGCGCGGTGGTCTGGATCTCGCTGCCGATGGTGAGCAGGAAGCCGAGCGCCTCGGAGATCACGAAGTAGGCCAGCACCGCGCCGGCCACGAACAGCACGGCCGCGGCCGAGACGAAGCCGAGCGAGTACCGCCGCTCCTTGCGGTGCAGACCGGGGGTGATGAACCCCCACAGCTGGTACAGCCAGACGGGGCAGGCCAGGACGACCCCGGCCGTCGCGCCGACCTTGAGGCGCAGCATGAACTGGTCGAACGGCGTCGTAGCGAGCAGCGTGCAGGCGTTCGGGTCGGCGCTGAACGAGGCCCGCGACGACGCCGGCAGCTCGCAGTACGGCGCCTTGAGCAGCTCACCCAGGCTCGGCATACCGAAGAACGGCACCTCGAACCAGATGTAGCCGAACACCGTGGTCACGACGATCGCGGCCAGCGAGATGCCCAGCCGGTTCCGCAGCTCGTAGAGGTGCTCGACGAGCGTCATGGTCCCGTCGGTGCTCTTCGGGCTCCGCCGCCGGGACGGGGACTTCACCACCGGGCGTGGTTCAGCTCGCGGAACCGGTGCCGCGCTCCTGCGGCCCGCTCTGCGACGCCGTCGGGTCGGCCTGGGCCCGCGGGGCGGGCTGCGCGGTGGGCAGCTCCTGCGGCGCGGCGGCCGGCGGTTCCTCGGCGTTCCTCGCCTTCTCGTCCTTGGCCTTCTCGTCCTTGGCCTTCTCGTCGTCCTTGAGGCCCTTCATCTCGCCCTTGAACACGCGGGCGGACTGCCCGACCGAGCGCGCCATGTCGGGGAGCTTCTTCGCGCCGAACAACAGCAGCAGAACCACGATGATGATCAGCCACTCGTAGCCACCGGGCATGGGGCAACCTCCGTTGATGTCGGCACGGGTGCGGCTTGCTCGCCCAGGGTACGCATCCCCGGTCGGTGTCCCCGCGCGTGGCCTCGGCCACTCGCCCGAAGTTCGGGTGCCGGACGCGTCCGGTTCGACCGCTGGGCATCCGGGACCGACCGCCCGTCGAGCGGATCCGGAACGGCGCGGGCATGCGGGCCTGGGCGCGGGCCCGGCCGGGTCAGCCGTCGGCGAGGGCCAGGGCCTGCCGGGCGCGCTCGCGGACCGTGCCGGCCAGCGCGGCGGGCTCGACGATCCGGGCCGCCCCGCCGAGGCCGAGCACCAGCCGCACCAGCCAGTCCGGATCGGTGTAGCGGATCAGCACCCGCAGCCGCCCGTCCGGCCCCGGCGCGCCCGGCCCGTCCGGGGCGGTGCCGTCAACGGCCGGGTCACCCGGTCCGCCTGCTCCCGGCCCGCCTGCTCCCGGGCCGTCCGACCGGCCGCCGGAAGGATGGCCTACCCGGCCGGTTACCGCGTCGTCCGATGGGCCGGTCCCCGCGGCCTCCGACCGAGCGGCAGCCGGGGGCCCGGGCGGTGTCGCGCGGTCGGCGCCCGGTGGTACGTCACCGGCGGTGTCCGGACCGGCGCCCGTGTCCGTATCCGGGTCCGTGGCGAGGCCCGCGCCGGGCCCGGGCCGGTCGGTGCTCCACTCGTCGACCGGGTAGTACTCGGCGACCCAGTGCGCGTCCGGTGCCAGTTCCAGCACGGCGTGCCGCTGGCCGGCCTGCGGACGGAACAACCCGGCCGAGACGTCGGTCGGCTCGGCGTCCGGGTGCGGCCGGGCCGGCTCGTCCAGCTCCTCGGCCTGCTCCACCCGGTCCAGCCGGAACAGCCGCACCCCCTCGGCGCGCCGGCACCAGGCCTCCAGATAGCCGCGGCCCTCCACGACGAGCAGTCGCATCGGGTCGACCACGCGGCGGGACACCGCGTCCCGCCCGGCGGTGAAGTAGACGATGCGCAGCGCCCGTCCGCGGCTCAGCGCACCGCGCAGCACCGCGGTCGTCGCACGCTCGTCGCCGCCGCCCTCGACGGCCACGACCCCGTCCAGCGCGTCCGGCCCGGCCGACTCCCCCACCGTGCCCACAGCAGCCTCGATCTTGCCGATCGCCCGGGCGACGGCGTCCGAGTCGACCACGCCGGGCGTCTGGTGCAGCTGGCGCAACGCGACCAGCAGCGCCGTCGCCTCGGCCGTGGTCAGCCGCAGCGGCCGGGTCAGGCCGGCGTCGAACACGACGTCGACGGTGTCCCCGGCGAACGACAGGTCCACCAGGTCCCCCGGCCCGTACCCGGGCAACCCGCACATCCAGAGCAGTTCCAGGTCCTTGCGCAGCTGCCGCTCGTCGACCCCGAAGTCGGCGGCCGCCTCCGCGACCGGCACCCCGGGGTGCGCGCGCAGGTAGGGCACCAGCGACAGCAGCCGCGGCAGCCGCTGCGCCACCCCCTGCCGGCTCATGCCGGACGCTCCGCGAGATCCCCGGCCGCGCCCGCCCACAGGGCACGCACCGCGGCGGCGAGCTCCGGCGGGTCCAGCACCGCGACGTCCGGGCCGTGCCCGGCCAGCCAGCGGGCGACCGTCGAGGGGTCCCGCACGTCGAGCTCCAGGGCGACGCCGGGCCGCCCGGCGTGCTCGAGCGGGCCCCGGTCCCGGCCCAGCCGGCGCAGCCCGGCCGCCCGGTCCCGGGCCACCCAGACCCGGGCCGTGCCGGACACCGGCCGCGGCCCGGCCGACTCGCGGACGACGGCGCGCAGGTCCACGCCGTCGGGCACCCGCACGGCACCGTCCCGGCCGGTCGTCCGCACCGCTCCGCGGACCCGGGAGAGCCGGAAGCAGCGCACGGCGTCCCGGTCCCGGTCGTGGCCGACCAGGTACCAGCGGGCGCGGAAGGAGACCACGCCCCACGGCTCCACGGTGCGCGTCACCGGTTCACCACCGGGCCCGCGCCGGTGTTCGAAGCTCACCACCCGCCCGGACCGGGTCGCGGCCAGCAGCGGGGCCAGCGCGGGCTCCCCGGCATGCACCCCCGGCCGGACCGCGGTGGCGGGCGACTCGTCCACCTCGACGCCGGCCGCACGCAGCTTCACCAGCGCGCCGTGCGCGGCCCCGGCCAGCTCCGGGGAGTCCCACAGGTTCCCGGCCAGCGCCACCGCGGTCGCCTCGTCCGGCGCCAGCTCGATCTCGCCGAGCTCGTAGTCGGCGCGGGCGATCCGGTACCCGTCACCGGTGTCGAACGCCGAGGTCCGCCCGGTCTCCAGCGGGACGCCCAGCTCGCGCAGCTCGGACTTGTCCCGCTCGAACATCCGGAAGAACGCCTCGTCGCTCGGTGCCTCGGCGTAGCCCGGGACGGTCGCCCGGATCCGTTCGGCGGACAGGTACTGCCGCGTCGACATCAGGCAGAGGACCAGGTTGACCAGTCGCTCGGCACGGACGGTGGACACGGACGGCATCGTATCGGCGGACCGGTCCCGGACCCCGGCGCCCCGGGCGTCCGGCACCGGGAACCGCGCACGCTCCCCCTCGCACGCGGTCCGGCGGGATGACCGGTGGCCCTCGGCGTCGATCACCGTGCCGGCCCCGGCCGAGTCAGAGCGGTATCGGACGGTGCTCGCGGCGCTCCTCCGGTCCCCGCTACCGGAGTGCCCGCCGGAGTGCGCATTGCGCCGGTTCGAACGCCCCGAGGGGCACTCTGGCCTCTGCCGGGCCCCCCGGGGGGGTGCCCCGGCGGCGAGATCATCGTGTCGGGGATCTTCGTGAAGCTCGGCGTGGCGGACCGGGCGGAGGCGATCGTCCGCGCCCGGGAGGCCGGTCCCCGCGGCGGTGAACCGGCTCAGTCCCGGGTTCCGGGGGCGTAGCTGCGCAGCTCGTCGAGGACCCGGTCCGCCGCGAGCGGGCCGATCCCGAGGTACCAGAGATCGTCGTCGACCGGGTGGGCCGCGCCGCGGGTGACGGCGGTCAGCCGCTGCCACAGCGGACCCGCGGACAGCTCGGCCTGCCGGGCCCGGCCGTCCTCGCCGTAGCCGGCGTAGAAGAGCAGGTCACCGTCGGCCTTCGCGATCTCCTCGCGCCCCACCTCGACGAACGTCCGGTCGGTCCGTGCGATCGGCGGTCGGCCGAGCCCGACGTCGGCGAGGACCGTGCCGATGAAGGAGCCTGCGCCGTAGAGCCGGACGCCGCCGGACATGAACCGGACCATGCTGACCTCGGTCCGCGCGGGGTCCCCGAACGCCGCGCCGACCTCGTCGGCCTTGCCGCGGTAGCCGGCCAGGATCCGCTCGGCCTCGGCGCGCTTGCCCAGGGCGTCCCCGGCGAGCAGGAGGTTCTGCTGCCAGCTCTTGCCGACCGACTGGGAGAACACCGTCGGCGCGATGCCCTGGAGCTGCTGGAAGATGTCGCGGTGGCGCACGGCGTTGGACAGGATCAGGTCCGGCTGCAACGCCGCGATCGCCTCCAGGTTCGGGGACTGGATCGTGCCGACCTGCCCGATCTGCGCCGCCTGCTGCCCGAGATAGGACTGCGGCCCGGTGGCCTCGTCCGCGCTGACCGTCCCGACCGGCGTCACCCCGAGGGCCAGGACCGAGTCCAGCTCACCGGTATCGAGAACCACCACCCGCTGCGCATCGACGCCCACCTGCGCGGTCCCCATCGCGTGCGGCACGCTGCGGGTCGGGCCGGCCGGCCGATCGTCCTGGGTGCCGCATGCCGTCGCCACCAGGGCCAGCACCCCCAGGAACGCCACCGATACAGCTCGTTGTCGCACCACAGTGGACTCCTTCGTCGGCCTGCGAGGAAGGGAAGGCTAACATAATCTCCAGGCGGTGCTGCGGTGTCTCATCCTGCGACAGAGGCCCCGGCGGTGTTGACGCTCCCCGCCTCCGGCGAAAGGGTCTGCCCGGGAGGATGCGGCGACGGCCGCGGGCCACCACCTGGGAGGACGATCATGACCGCGTCGCAGCCGGAGCAGGAGACCTTCAACCCCTGGACGGTGGTGAACCTGGTCTTCCACCACCTGGCCGACCAGGGGCTGCACCCGGTTCTCGGCGAGACCGGTGACCCCGCCGCCGCGGCGAAGGACCTGCTGGGTGCCCTGGGGATCGCCCCCGCGCCGGACAAGGCCGGGCCGGCCGACCCGGAGATCCAGGACGAGCTGACCGAGCTGCGTCGGAAGATGATGCCCGGTATCGAGTGAGCGCCTCGCCGCACCGCCCCGGGCATCGGTGATCTAGGTTCCGTCCCGTGGTGGCGCAGGTGGAGCGCGAGATCGTGCAGCGGCAGCTCGTCGAGCTGCACCAGGTCTGCGGCAGGCCGGGCGGGATCCCGGACAGCCGGGTCGTCGCCTACTACCCCCCGTCGATGGCGGCGCAGGCCCATCTGTTCGGGCTCTCCGCGACCAACGTCGACGGCACCCAGTGGGAGGTCGGCGACTTCGAGGAACGGTTCCCGCTGCACTCGATCTCGAAGGTCTTCACCTACGGCCTCGCGCTGGAGGACAACGGCCGCGAGGAGGTACTCGGCCGGGTCGGCGTCGAGCCCTCGGGCGACCCCTTCAACTCGATCACCTTCGACGAGGTGAACCACCGCCCGTTCAACCCGATGATCAACGCCGGGGCGCTGGTCGCGTCGAACCTGCTACACGGCGCGGACCGGGAGGAGAAGGTCGAGCGGCTGCTGACCCGGCTGCGGATCTACTCCGGCAACCCGGACCTGGCCGTCGACGAGGAGATCCTGGCCGAGCAGCTGGTCTCCAACGACCGCAACGTGGCGTTGTCCTACCTGATGCGCAGCCTCGGGATGCTGCACGGCGACATCGAGGACAACCTCTACGTCTACCTGGCCGCCTGCTCGGTCACCGTCACCTCCACCGAGCTGTCGGTGATGGCCGCGACGCTGGCGCACGGCGGCGCGAACCCGTTCACCGGCGTACCCGCGCTGCCGCGCACCTACATCCGGGACGTGCTGAGCGTGATGAGCATGTGCGGGATGTACGACGCGGCCGGCCAGTGGTTCTACGACGTCGGCATCCCGGCCAAGTCCAGCGTGTCCGGCGCGATCCTGGCGGTGATCCCGGACGCGATCGGCGTCGGCGTGTACTCGCCCGGGCTGGACCGCAACGGCAACTCGGTACGCGGGGTCGCGGTCTGCCGGGCGCTGTCGGACCGGTTCGGGCTGCACGTGTTCGCCGACCCGTCCGAGTCGTCGCTGGGCCGGATCGTGCGCCCCGGCCGGCACGGGATGCCGGCCGAGATCTACCCGTCCGGCGACGGGTGGTTGCCGGAGGGCCTGTGAGTGGTTATCGCGGTCCTGACCGCGATAACCACTCACAGGCGCGCAGCGCCTACAACGACGCGATGAGCCGGTCCACCCGCTCGTCGACGGCCCGGAACGGGTCCTTGCACAGCACGGTGCGCTGCGCCTGGTCGTTCAGCTTCAGGTGCACCCAGTCGACGGTGAAGTCCCGCCCGGCGGACTGCGCGGCGGCGATGAAGTCGCCGCGCAGCTTGGCCCGGGTGGACTGCGGCGGAGTGTCCTTGGCGGCCTCGATCTCGCCGTCGTCGGTCACCCGGTCGACCAGATCCTTGCGCTGCAGCATGTCGAACAGCCCGCGCCCGCGCCGGACGTCGTGGTAGGCCAGGTCGAGCTGGGCGATCCGGGCGCTGGACAGCTCCAGATCGTGCTTGTTCTGGTACCGCTGCACCAACCGCTGCTTGATCGCCCAGTCGATCTCGCGGTCGATCAGCGACAGGTTCTGGGTCTCGACGGCGTCCAGCGTGCGGCCCCACAGCTCGACGACCCGGTCCATCACCGGGTCCTCCGGCCGGTCGCGCAGGAACTCGACGGCGCGGGCGTGGTACTCGCGCTGGATGTCCAGGGCGCCGGCCTCACGCCCGCCGGCCATCCGAACCGGGCGGCGGCCGGTGAGGTCGTGGCTGATCTCGCGGATCGCCCGGATCGGGTTGTCCAGGGTGAAGTCCCGGAACTGGACGCCGGCCTCCACCATCTCCAGCACCAGCGTCGCCGTGCCGATCTTGAGCAGGGTGGTGACCTCGGACATGTTCGAGTCGCCGACGATCACGTGCAGCCGCCGGTAGCGCTCGGCGTCGGCGTGCGGCTCGTCCCGGGTGTTGATGATCGGGCGGGACCTGGTGGTCGCCGAGGAGACGCCCTCCCAGATGTGCTCGGCGCGCTGGGACAGGCAGTAGACGGCGCCGCGCGGGGTCTGCAGGACCTTGCCGGCACCGCAGATCAGCTGGCGGGTGACCAGGAACGGCAGCAGGACGTCGGCGATCCGGGAGAACTCGCCCTGCCGGGCGACCAGGTAGTTCTCGTGGCAGCCGTATGAGTTGCCCGCGGAGTCGGTGTTGTTCTTGAACAGGTAGATGTCGCCGCCGATGCCCTCGTCGACCAGCCGCCGCTCGGCATCGACGAGCAGGTCCTCGAGGATCCGCTCACCGGCCTTGTCGTGCGCGATGAGCTGGGTCAACGAGTCGCACTCGGCGGTGGCGTACTCGGGGTGCGAACCGACGTCGAGGTAGAGCCGGGCACCGTTGCGGAGGAAGACGTTCGACGAGCGGCCCCACGACACGACCCGCCGGAACAGGTATCGGGCGACCTCGTCCGGGGACAGTCGGCGTTGCCCGTGGAAGGTGCACGTGACACCGAACTCGGTCTCGATCCCGAAGATCCGACGCTGCATGCCCTTCAGGGTATGCGCCAGACCCCCTCTACTGTCAGCGATGTGAGCGGATGGTTCGAGCGCGTCGTACGCCGGTCCCGTCGTCTGAACGGAGGTATGGCCGCCGTCAGTGGCACGGATCGGGCGATCACGGAGTTCATCGCGAGTCGCCCGCCCAGCCGCGTCGACACCTCGCTGCGCCGACTCACCCGGACGGCCGACCACAGCGTCCTGTGGTTCGCGATCGGCGGCGTCCTGGCCGTCCGGCGGGGCGCCGGCCGGCACGCCGCGATGCGCGGCGTCGCGTCGATCGCGCTGACCAGCATGACGGCGAACGCCATCCTCAAGCCGCTGCTGCCGCGCCGGCGCCCGGCCGCGGCCGAGCTGCCGGCCTACCGGACGGTGGCCGACCCGCCGTCGTCGTCGTCGTTCCCCTCCGGGCACGCGGCCTCGGCTGCGGCGTTCGCGACCGCGGTGGTGATGGAGCACCGCCGGGTCGCACCGGTGATCGTGCCGCTGGCCGCGCTCGTCGGGTGGACGCGGGTGCACGTGGGCGTGCACTGGACCTCGGACGTGCTTGCCGGGGCCGCGCTGGGCACCGTGGTCGCGCAGCTGACCCGGCGCTGGTGGCCGGTCCGCCCGTCCGACGAGGCCCGGGCCCGGCCGCTGGACACTGTGCCGGTGCTGCCGCAGGGTGAGGGCCTGGTGATCGTGGCGAACCCGTTCTCCGGGCCGCCGGACCAGGACGTCTCCAAGGAGGTCGCCGAGCGGCTGCCCGCCGCGCACCACCTGGTCGTCGGCGACGGCCGGGACGTGATGGACATGCTCGAGGAGGCGATCGTCGAGCGTGGGCAGTGGGTGCGGGCTGTCGGCGTCGCCGGCGGCGACGGGACGGTCGGGACCGCGGCCGCGGTGGCCGACCGGCACGGGCTGCCGCTGGTCGTGGTTCCGGGCGGGACGCTGAACCACTTCGCCCGCGACGTCGGTGTCTACGACACCCAGGAGGCGGTGGACGCCACCCAGGCCGGCGAGGCCGTCGCCGTCGACCTGGCACTGGTCGAGGCACACCCCGGCCGGCTGGACGACCCCGAGGACTTCTCGGTCACCCGGACCCGGTTCTTCCTCAACACCGCCTCGATCGGCTCCTACCCGGAGCTGGTGCAGCTGCGCGAGGAGTGGCAGCCCCGCTACGGCAAGTGGCCGGCGTTCGCAGCCGCGCTGGTCACCGTGCTGCAGCGCTCCGAGAAGATCAGCGTCAAGATCGACGACCGGTGGCGGAAGGTGTGGTTCCTGTTCGTCGGGAACGGGCCGTACCACCCGCGGGGCGCGGTCCCGGCGTGGCGCCCGACGCTGGACTCGGGCCTGCTCGACGTCCGGTACCTGCGCGCCGACGTGCGGTTCTCCCGGCTGCGCGTGGTGATCGCGCTGATCCTCGGCGCGCTCGGCCACTCCCGGGTCTACCACCAGCGCGAGGTGTCCCGCCTGGACGTCGAGCTGTACGAGCCGAGCATGCTCGCCACCGACGGCGAGGTGGTCGAGGAGGCCGGCCGGTACACGTTCCGGGTCGCCGAACGGCCGATCCCGGTCTACCGGCGCGACGAGGTCCGCTGGACCGGCCGCGACCGCCCCTTCCAGGCCTGATGCCCCGCCGAACCGTGCTGCTCCGCTCCGTTCGCCCGCTGCGGCCCGGGTACGCCGGGCTCGGGGAGCCGGTTGACGTGCTGCTGGCCGGCGACCGGATCGCCGCGGTCGGCCCCGGGCTCGCGGCCGGCGGCGCCGAGATCGTCGAGTGCGGCGGCCGTGCCCTGCTGCCCGGGCTGTGGGACCACCACGTGCACATGGAGCAGTGGGCGCTGGCCCGCCGCCGGCTCGACGTCTCCGGCGCCCGCTCGGCCGCGGACGCCGCCGCCCGCGTCGCCACCCGGCTCCGGGACGCCCCACCCGACCCGGGCGAGGTGCTCGTCGGGTTCGGGTTCCGGGACGCGCTGTGGCCGGACCAGGCTCACCGGTCGCTGCTCGACGACGTGGCCGGCGACGTCCCGGTGGTGCTGGTGTCCGGGGACCTGCACCAGGGCTGGCTCAACGGTGCGGCCTGCGACCGGTTCGGTCACCCCGGCCACCCGACCGGCCGGATCCGGGAGTCGGAGTTCTTCGCGGTCACCGTCGCCCTGCAGGACGTGCCCCCGGACGTGCTGGACGGCTTCGTCGCCGACGCGGCGCGGGCGGCCGCCGCGCGCGGCGTGGTCGGGATCGTGGACTTCGAGGCGTCCTGGTCGGTGCCCGCCTGGCAGCGCCGGATCGACGCCGGCCTGACCGGGCTGCGGGTCGAGGCCTCGGTGTGGCCGGACCGGCTCGACGAGATGATCGCGACCGGGCTGCGCACCGGTGACCCGGTACCCGGTACGGACGGCCTGCTCACCGCCGGCCCGTTGAAGGTGATCACCGACGGGTCGCTGAACACCCGCACCGCCTACTGCTACGACCCCTACCCGGGGGTCGGGCCCGGCACCGCGACCCTGGAGAACTCGTGCGGGCTGCTGCTGGTCCCGCCGGACGAGCTGGCACCGCTTCTCGCGCGGGCGCACCGTGCGGGCTTGGACGCCGCGCTGCACGCGATCGGTGACCACGCGAACACCCAGGTCCTGGACGCGTTCGCGGCCACCGGAGCGCGCGGGCGGGTGGAGCACGCTCAACTGCTCGACGACGCCGACGTCCCCCGCTTCGCCGAGCTGGGCCTGGTCGCGAGTGTGCAGCCCGAGCACGCCCTCGACGACCGAGACGTGGCCGACGCCCTGTGGCGGGGTCGTACGCACCGCTCGTTCGCGTTCGCGGCGCTGCACGCCGCAGGGGCCGGTCTGGCACTGGGATCGGACGCGCCGGTCGCCCCGCTGGATCCGTGGGTCGCGATCGCCGCGGCCGTGCACCGCACGGCGGACGGGCGCGAACGCTGGCACCCGGAGCAGGAGATCGGCCGCGACGTCGCCCTGGTTGCCTCGGCCGGTCCGGACGGCCCGATCATGCCGGGCCGACGCGCCGACCTGGTGGTGACCGACGCCGACCCCACCGCCTGCGACCCGGCGACGCTGCGCTCGATGCCGGTCGCCGGGACGCTGCTGGGCGGGCGCTGGACACACCGCACCGGGGTCTGAGCCGTGCACCGGCCCGGACGATCCCCTCTGGTCGACGCGATCGTCCGGGCAGCAGAGCGGCCGACCGGTGGCATCGACGGCCACGGGGGCGCCGCGGAGCCGCCGCACGACGTCGTCGCCGTGCCGGTGGAGCTTCCGGGCGGACCGATCCGCCTGCTGCGCCCGCGCGATCCGGAGGCCGTGGCGTTCGAGACCGTGAGCGCCCCGGGCACCGCGGTCGAGGAGCTGCACCCGCCGCACTGGGCGCGGCTGTGGGCGTCCGGCATCGCGCTGGCCCACGCGATCGAGCCCGACCCGTCCGATGCGACCGGGCCGGACGGGGAGGAGGGCGGGGCGAACTGCGAGCGCGCGGGCCGCCCAGGCGGGCGGATCGTCGTGCGCGGGCGGCCGGTGCTGGAGCTCGGCTGCGGGCTCGGGCTACCGGCGCTGGCCGCTGCCCGTGCCGGCGCCCGTGTACTGGCCACCGACCGTTCCCCGGGAGCGGTCGCCTACGTCGCCGCGTCCGCCGCGCGCGAGGGCATCGGCCTGTGCAGCGCCGCCTGTGCCTGGGACGGCGCGGGGTCACTCGTCGAGCAGGGCCCGTGGGACGTCGTGCTGGCTGCGGACGTGATCTATGACCAGGAGGCGCTGACCGTGCTGGCCTCGCTGCTGACCCGCCTCGTGGCGGACGACGGGGAGGTGTGGCTGACCGATCCCCGCCGACCGCTCGCCGCGGAGTTCCTCGCCGACGCCCGCGGCAGGTGGCGCGAGGTGGACACGCGTGCCTCGGCGGTGCCGGGCGTGCTCCTGCACCGCCTGCGCGGGCCGGTCCGGCCGGTCCGGTCGAGGAGGGGCGGGCTACCGTGAACGTCAGTGCGCAGTGAAAGGAGTCCGCCATCCCCCGCCTGCCGCAGGGCGCCGCGTTCGCCGGCCTGGTCGTCACGTTCACCGTGGTGATGATCGGGACCACGATGCCCACCCCGATGTACGTGCTGTACCAGCAGGAGCTCGGGTTCTCCGCGGTAGTCCAGACGGTGATCTTCGCCGTGTACGCGGTCGGCGTACTGGCCGCGCTGCTGCTGTTCGGGCGGTGGTCGGACCTGCTCGGCCGGCGGCCGCTGCTGCTGGCCGGGGTAGGGTTCGCGCTGGCCAGCTCCATCGTGTTCCTGCTCGCCGGCCCGGTACCGGTGCTGTTGGTCGGACGCTTGCTGTCCGGGGTGTCGGCCGGGATCTTCGCCGGGGCCGCGACAGCCGCGGTGATCGAGGCCGCACCGCCGTCCTGGAGCGCTCGCGGGCCCGCCGTGGCCACTGCGGCCAACACCGGCGGGCTCGGGCTGGGGCCGATCCTGGCCGGTCTGGCCGTCCAGTTCCTGCCGGGACCGCTGCATCTGTCGTTCGTGGTGCACGCGGTCGCGGTCGCCCTGTGCGGGGTGCTCGTGCTGCTGGCCCCGGAGACGGTCACCCGGGCGGCGCACCCGCGGCTGCGCCCGCAGACGGTGTCGGTCCCGCCGGAGGTGCGCGGGGTGTTCGTCAGCGCCGCGACGGCCGGGTTCGCCGGGTTCGCGGTTCTCGGGCTGTTCACCGCGATCTCGCCGCGGATCGTGTCCGAGGTCCTCGGCGTGGAGAACCACGCGGTCGCGGGACTGATGGCGTTCCTGCTGCTCGCCGCGTCCGCGACGGCGCAGCTGACGTTGCGCCGCTTCGACACCGACCGGACCCTGAACCTGGGCTGCGTGCTGCTGATCGTCGGCATTCTGCTGGTCGGGCTCTCGATCGCGACCGCATCGTTCGTCGAGCTCGTGGTGGGCGCCCTGGTCGCCGGCGTCGGGCAGGGCATGTCGTTCAGCAAGGGACTGGCCACGGTGAACGCGCGGGTCGACCCGGCGCAGCGGGCGGGGGTCACCTCGTCCTACTTCGTGGTGCTCTACGTGGCGATCTCGCTGCCGGTGGTCGGGATCGGTGCAGCGTCGATGGCCTGGGGCCTGGTCACCGCGGGGATCGTGTTCGCCGTCGCGGTCGCGGCGCTGGCCGCGGTCGCGCTGGCGGCGCTGCTGGTCCTGCAGCGCCGCAACACGCGGCGGGCCGAAACCGTCGGCGCAGCGGCCTGATCGCGCCGGTGTCGGTCAGTTCTGCGGGCCGAACAGTCGAATCTCGTGCTCGACCTGCAGGCCCGGCACGGACTCGTACCAGGCGCGGCTGCGCTCGATGTCGGCCACCGGCATCGTGATGTGGTGCACGCCTGCGATCGTGCCGGATCACACGAGCGCCCGTACCAGCACCGCCACCGCCGACGCGGCCGAGATCACCAGCACCGCCCGGCGCAGCGCGGTGCGGCGCACCCGCGACTCCAGCACGTGCCCGGCGACCCATCCCGGCGCCATCCCGGGCAGCAGCCACAGCACCCCCGCGACCGTGTCGGCCGTCGAGCCCCGCAGCGGGCCGGCGAGCAGCACGACCAGCGCGACGAGGGCGGTGACCGTGCCGGTCACCGCGACCGTCGCCCGGGCACGACGGGGGTCGGCCCCGGCGAGGAGCAGCGCGATCGGCGGGCCGGTGACCGCCGCCGTCGTCCCCAGCACCGCGGACCCGGCCCCGGCGACACCGCTCGCCCCGGGCCCGACCCGCACCGCCGCCGGGCCGTGGGCCGTCGGCGGCACCGGTCGGCGGGCCGTCATCGCCACGGCAGCGAGGATCGCCAGTGCCCCGAGCACCCCGAGCGTGGCGGGGCGGAGCACGGCCAGCAGCCACACCCCGACCGCGAGCCCGGGTACCGCGCCGATCAGCGCCCACCGGGTCACCAGCGGATCGGTGTACCGGCCCCAGCGCACGGCCACACCGGCCGAGAGCAGCAGGTTCACCGCCATCGCCGGCACCGGCACCAGGCCCGGCCACAGCAGCAGCGCGGCCGGGACCAGCAGCAGGTTCACCCCGAACCCGAGCAGCACCTGGACCGCCGTCCCTGCCGCGACGACGACGGTGAGCGCGAGCAAGACCCCCGGTTCCGGCGGGATCACCGGTACCCGGTGACGTCCGCCGGCTTCCCCGCGTCCTGCACCTCCACGATGTAGCGCCAGGCGTCCGGGCGCGACCCGTCCAGGTCGTCGACGCCGTAGGTCGCCGCGAGCTCGCCGGAGGAGGTGGAGCGGGCGTTCCAGCGGTGCCGGTCCGGGTCGGCGGCCAGCGCCGCGATCCCGCGGCCGACGAACCGCGGCGACTCCGAGATCGCGAAGTGCGGCACGCCCGCGCACGCCTGCCGCCAGGTCTCCTCGGTGACGCCGAAGTGCTCCAGCATGAGCTCCGACCGGAGCCAGCCCGGGGTGACGGCCACGGCGGTCCCGCCGTGATCGCGCAGCTCGTGCGCCCAGGACCGGGCGAGCCGGATCGGCGCGATCTTGGCGAGATCGTAGTAGACGTTGAGACGGTAGTTCTCCGCGTTGTACGCGTCGGTGCCGTCGGTGACCTCGATGACCAGCCCGCCCGGCTTCCGGGCCAGCAGCCGCAGCGCGTTCTTCGCGGTGATCAGGTGGGTGTCGATCGCCAGCCGCAGCGTGCGCAGCCCGTTCGCGAGGTCGTGCTCCCACACCGGGGTCTCCCACTCGACCAGCAGCTCACCGCCCCAGATGTCGTTCACCAGCACGTCCAGCCGGCCGTGCGCGCCCTCGATCCGCTCGACCAGGGCCGCGACCGCCTCCGGGTCGAGATGGTCGGTGGGGACCGCGACCCCGGTGCCGCCGGCCGCGGTCACCAGGTCGGCGGTGTCCTCGATCGTCTCCGGGCGGTCGTACTCGGAGCGTTGCGCGCGGGTGCTGCGCCCGGTGCAGTAGACGGTGGCGCCCGCGGCACCGAGCTCGACGGCGATGCCGCGGCCCGCGCCGCGGGTCGCCCCCGCGACCAGGGCGACGGTGCCGGTGAGGTCCGGAGTTGTCATGCGCGCAGCATCGCACCGGCCCCCGACAGCGAGCCCGTCCCGACCTGGCGCGCCGCGTTCCGGAGCCCCGGCCGGCCGGGCCCGGCGTTCAGAACGTGAAGCGGTGCACCGCCTCCGGGTGCCGACGCCGTGCGGTACCTCCTGGCCGCCGAGGTCGCCCGCGCCGTCGGCTACCCCGACGCCTTCGGGTTCAGCGCGGCGTTCACACGCGTCCGCGGCGTCAACCCCGGCGAGTTCCGGCGCACCGGTCGTGGCGTCGGGCCCGAACGGGCTATGCCTCCGGCAGGTTCTGCACGTGCCGGAACCCGAACCGGCCCTTGATGCACAGGTGCCCGTGGGTGACCGAGTGGTCGGAAGGGCTGGTCACGTTCACGATCTCGCCCTGCTGGACGTGCAGCTCCAGGTTGCAGCCGACCCCGCAGAACGAGCAGACCGTCGTCGTGACCGTCTCCTCGTCGGGGTGCCAGTCCCCGGCCTCGCGCTTGTCGTGCTCGGCCACCGACTTGAGCGCCCCGGTCGGGCAGACCCCGATGCAGTTGCCGCAGTACACGCAGGCCGAGTCGGGCAGCTCGACATCGTGCTCGGTGGCGATCCGGGCGTCGAACCCGCGCCCGGCGGCGGCGATCGCGAAGGTGAACTGGGCGTCGGTGCCGCAGGCGTTGACGCACTTGTAGCACATGATGCAGCGCGAGTAGTCCCGCACGTACAGCTCGTTGTCGATCTTGACGGGCTGGGCGACGGTGGCCGCGGTGGACCCGTCCGGCAGCGGGTGGTGCCCCGGGTGCCGACGGTCCCGCTCCCCCGCGGCCGCGGGCGCCGCGGGCGGGCCGTACCGGGTGGGGTCGACGCCGTAGCCGGACATCCAGCGCTGCACGTCATCGCTCGCCTGGTCCATGTCCACCGACGAGGCCAGCAGCTCCAGCACCATCCGGCGGCTGTGCCGCACCTTCTCGGTGTCGGTGCGCACCTCCATCCCGTCCTCGCACTTCCGAGCGCAGGACGGGACCAGCGTGCGGGAGCCCTCGACCTCGACGACGCACACCCGGCAGGCGTTGATCGGGTCCATGTTGGGGGCCCAGCACAGCGTCGGGGTGTCGGCCTGTTCGGCGGTGCCCTCCCCGTGCAGTGCCTCCAGGATCGTCGAGCCCTCCGGGACGCGGGCCTCGGCGCCGTCCAGCGAGAGCGTCACCATCCGCCGGATCGGGCCCAGCATCACCGGTCCGCCGGCCAGCCGCTCGGCCGGTCCGGGGCGGGCCCCGGCCGGGTCGGCGATCGTGACGCCGACCGCGCCCGCACCGTCGGTCCGGGCCAGCGGCGCAACGCCCTCACCGGCCCCCGGCCCGCTGCCGGGGGTCTCGTTACCGTTGCCGCCGTGGCCGTTCGGGCTCGCGTCGGCCTCGGGCGCGCCGTCGACCTCCCCGGACCGGGGTGCCTGCGACCCGCCGCCGGCGCCGGACGGGCCCTTGCCGCTGGTCGTGGTCATCGCCGTCCCCTACCTGCCGTGTGCGGTGCGGTCACCGGCCACCCCCGTGCCCGTTCGTCGACGTGTGCCCGGCCTCGCCGCCGTGGCCGGCCCCATTGCGCGACGGTGCCGCGATCAGCCCGAGGTCGATCGCCGACATCACCGCGGCCGGGGCTGTCTGGCCGAGGCCGCAGATCGAGGCGTCCCGCATGACCCGGGCCAGGTCGTCGAGCAGGGCCAGCTCGGTCTCCCGGGACCCGATCGGCGCGTCCCGCTCCAGCCGGGCCAGCGCCTCCTCCTGGCGGACCGTCCCGACCCGGCACGGCACGCACTGCCCGCAGGACTCGTCCCGGAAGAACGCGGCGATCCGGCGCAGCGTCCGGCTGAGGTCGGCGGCCTCGTCGAACACCAGCACGACGCCGGAGCCGAGCGTCGCGCCGATGTCCCGCGCACCCTCCAGGGTCAGCGGGACGTCCAGGTCCGCCGGCATCACGAACCCGCCGGCCGCCCCGCCGAGCAGCACCGTCCGCAGCTCGCCCCGCGCGCCCCCGGCCAGTTCCAGCAGCTCGCGCAGGGTGGTGCCGAAGTCGACCTCGTACACCCCCGGGGCGCCGACCGCGCCGGAGACGCAGAACAGCTTCGATCCCGTCGAACGCCCGCCGCCGACGGCGGCGAACGCCTGCCCGCCGATGTTCAGGACCTCCAGCACGTCGTAGAGGGTCTCCACGTTGTTGATCGCGGTCGGCTTGCCGAACAGCCCGACCGTGGCCGGGAACGGCGGCTTGTTCCGCGGCTCGCCCCGGTAGCCCTCGATCGACTCCAGCAGGGCGGTCTCCTCGCCGCAGATGTAGGCACCGGCCCCGCGGCGCAGCTCCAGATCGAACGCGAAGCCCTCGCCCATGACGTCCTCGCCGAGGTAGCCGCGGGCCCGCGCGGCCGAGATCGCGTCCTGCAGCCGGCGGGTGGCCAGCGGGTACTCGCCGCGGATGTAGAGGTGCCCGACGGTCGCCCCGGTGACGTAGCCGGCGATCGTCATGGACTCGACGAGGCCGAACGGATCGCCCTCCATGAGCACCCGGTCCTTGAACGTGCCGGGTTCGGACTCGTCGGCGTTGCAGACCAGGTGATGCGGGCGTTCCGGGGACTGTGCCACCCCCTCCCACTTGACGCCGGTGGGGAACGCCGCGCCGCCCCGCCCGGTCAGCGAGGCGTCCTTCAGCTCGGCGATCACCCGGGTCGGCCCGAGCTCGATCGCCCGGCGCAGACCCGCATACCCGCCGCGGGAGCGGTAGTCGTCCAGCGAGCCGGGATCGACGACGCCGACCCGGCGCAGCAGCCGCAGGTGTGCGCCGGTGCGGGTCTGCGGGGCACTCACCGCGGTGTCGGCGAACGCGTCGTCGGCCGCGGACGCCTGGTCGCCCGTGGTGTCGAACGGTGCGGTAGCGGCCTCGACGGTGCCGTCCGGGGTGGCCGGCGCCTGGGACAGGTCCGGTTCCCCCGCGCGCTGGTGCAACACGGCCGGGGCGCGTTCGCACAGGCCCAGGCACGGGCTCCGGACCCAGCACGCGGCCGGCCGATCCGGTCCGCCGGGTCCGGCAGGGTCATCGCCGGGAGCGCCGTCCGCTGCCTCGCCGGCACCGCCCGACGGCCCGAGCGCACCCGCCAGCGCCGCGACGACCTCCTCGCCGCCGTTGGGCCCGCACGCGACGTCGTCGCAGACGTGCACCACCCGCGGCGCCCGCGGCTCGACCGAGAACATCGCGTAGAACGTCGCGACCCCGTACACCTCGGCCGGCGGGACCTGCAGGGTCCGGGCGAGATGGTTGAGCGCGCCCTCGGACAGCCAGCCCTCGGCGTCGTGCACGGCGTGCAGCAGCGGCAGCAGCAGGTGCCGCCTGGACCGCGCGGCGTGCCCCGCGTGCGCCGACCGGGTCGGCCGGTCGGCGGCGGCCGCCTCGACCGCCGCGGGCGCGAGCGCTGCGAACGCCGCATCGACGGCCTCGCGCTCGGACGTGCTCGGCTCCGCCGACGACAGGTGCAGGTCCATCCGCTACTCCCCCGCGACCGGGAGCGACCCGGTCACCTTCTCGATCCGTACCGCGGTGGCCTTGAACTCCGACGTCCCGGACTTCGGGTCCCAGGCGTCGTTGGTCAGCGCGTTGACGTCGACCTCCTCGCTGAAGTGCGGCGTGAACGACGCCAGCCCCGGCCGCAGCGACGGGTCCAGCGCCACCGGCGCCTCGACCGAACCGCGCCGCGACGACACCCGCACCCGCTCGCCGTCGGCGATCCCGAGCCGGGCGGCGTCGGTGGCGTCCATCCGCAGCGACTCGCGGCGGCGCATCGGCGAGGCGTACCCACCGGTCTGCACCCCGGAGTTGTAGGCGTCGAGCAGCCGCACCGTGGTGAGCCGGATCGGGAAGTCGTCGGACAGCTCGTCCACCGGCGCGACGTGCTCGACCGGGGTGAACGGCGCGGCGGCACCGCGCAGCTCGGGGTCGGTCTCCCACAGCCGGGCGTGCATCAGCGGGGTGCCCGGGTGGTCCTCGGACGGGCAGGGCCACTGGATGCCGCCGAGCGCGTCCAGCCGGGCGTAGCTCATACCGGCGTGCCAGTTCAGCGACACCGAGCGCAGCTCGTCCCACACCTGCTCGGCGGTCGGCTCGCCCCAGTCGTGGCCGAGCCGGTCGGCGATCCCGCAGATGATGTGGGTGTCCGGGCGGGCGAGCCCGGGTGGGTCGAGGGCCTTGCGGCACCGCTGCACCCGGCGCTCGGAGTTGGTGACGGTCCCCTCGTACTCGCACCAGTCCGCGGTGGCGGGCAGCACGACGTCGGCCATCTCGGCGGTCGCGGTCCGGAAGATGTCCTGGACGACCAGGCAGTCGAGCCCCTCCAGCAGGTGCCGCGCGTGCGTGACGTTGGCCTCCGACTCGGCCGGGTTCTCGCCGATGCAGTACAGCGCGGAGAGCTCGCCACGCTCCATCGCCTCGAACATCTCGGACAGGTGCATGCCCTTCTGCGCCGGGATCGGCTTCCCGCCGTAGACGGTCTGGAAGCGGGCCCGGGCGTCCTCGTCGGCGAGGTCGTACCCGCCGGGCAGCTTGGCCGGGATGGCGCCCATGTCGCCGCCGCCCTGCACGTTGTTCTGCCCGCGCAGCGGCACCAGCCCGGAGCCGTACCGGCCGACGTGCCCGGTCAGCAGCGCCAGGTTGATCAGCGCGAACACGTAGTCGGCGGCGTTGTGGTGCTCGGTGATGCCCAGCGTCCAGCAGATCTGGGCCCGGTCGGCGCGGGCGTAGGCGTGCGCGAGCTCCCGGATCGTCCCGGCCGGGACCCCGGTGATCTCCTCGGCCCGCTCCAGCGTGTACGGCTCCACCGTGGCCGCGTAGTCGGAGAATCCGCTGGTGGAGCGCTCGACGAAGGACCGGTTCACCAGTCCGGCGTGGATGATCTCCCGGCCGACCGCGTTCGCGAGCGCGATGTCGGTGCCCACGTCGAGGCCCAGCCAGGCGTCCGCCCAGTGGGCGGTCGAGGTGTGCCGCGGGTCCACCGAGTACATCCGCGCCCCGCGCTGCAGGCCCTGCAGCACGTGGTGGAAGAAGATCGGGTGCGTCTCGCGGGCGTTACTGCCCCACAGGACGATCAGGTCGGCGTTCTCCGCCTCGACGTAGGCGGAGGTGCCGCCGCCGGCACCGAACACAGCCGTCAGACCGACGACGCTGGGAGCGTGTCAAGTGCGGTTGCAGCTGTCGACGTTGTTGCTGCCCATCACCGCCCGGGCGAACTTCTGCGCGGTGTAGTTCATCTCGTTGGTGGCCTTCGAGCAGCTGAACATCCCGAACCGCTCGCCCGGCACGTCCCGGAAGCCGGCCGCGGCCCGGTCCAGCGCCTCGTCCCAGCTCGCCGGGCGCAGCACACCGTTCTCGCGGACGAGCGGTTCGGTGAGCCGCACGTGCCGGGCGCGGAACCCGCGTCGGCGGCCGGTGGTGGGTCGGGTGGTGGTCATCGTCGACCTCCTGCGCGTGTGGCCGGGACCACCCCACGGTAGCAACGGCGGAGATCGTCGTCACAGATCGAGGTGACATGTGTTGCAGGCCGACCTCACCGTCCGGGCAGGCGCCACTGCACACCCGGGAGCAACGCGGACCGGTCCACCCGATCGGCGTGCCGCTCGACCAGATCGAACAGCGAGGTGATCAGCGTGTCGGCGAGCAGGTGCGGCCGCAGGCCGAGCGCGGGCAGCCCGGTGGAGGCGACGCGGTAGTGGTGCCGGTCGGCCTCCACCCGCGGGTTGTCCAGGTGCGCGACCTCGGTGCCCCCCGGGTGCGTGTCGGCCACGAGCTTGGCCAGCTCGCCGACCGAGAAGGACTCGGTGAGCTGGTTGAACACCCGGAACTCCCCGCGCTCGGCGGGGTTCTCCACGGCCAGCCGGACGCACTCGACGGTGTCCCGGATGTCGATCACGCCGCGGGTCTGGCCGCCGGAGCCGTAGACGGTCAGCGGCTCGCCGAGCACGGCCTGGATGGTGAACCGGTTGAGCACGGTGCCGAACACGGCGTCGTAGTCGAAGCGGGTGGCGAGCCGCGGGTCGCGGGCGGTCTGGTCGGTGTGGTGGCCGTAGACGACGCCCTGGTTCAGGTCGGTGGCGCGCAGGCCCCAGGCCCGGCAGGTGAACTCGATGTTGTGGCTGTCGTGCACCTTGGACAGGTGATAGAAGCTGCCCGGCCGCTTCGGGAACAGCACCCGGTCGGTGCGCCCGTTGTGCTCGACGGTCAGCCACCCCTCCTCGATGTCGATGTTCGGGGTGCCGTACTCGCCGAGCGTCCCGAGCTTGACCAGGTGGGTCCCCGGGTCGGTCTCCGCGATCGCGTAGAGCAGGTTCAACGTGCCGACCACGTTGTTGTGCTGGGTGTAGGTGGCGTGTGCCCGGTCGAGCATCGAGTACGGGGCGGAGCGCTGCTCGGCGAAGTGCACGACCGCGTCCGGCCGGAACTCGGCGAGGGTGTCCCGGGTGAACTCCGCGTCGAGCAGGTCACCGTGATAGACGGGCAGCCGGGTGCCGGAGACCTCCTCCCACGCCGCGACGCGTTCGTCGAGCCCGCGGATCGGGACGAGGCTCGTGACGCCGAGCTCGTCGTCGTAGCCGCGGCGCGCGCCGTTGTCGAGCACCGCGACCTCGTGGCCGTGCTCGGACAGGTGCAGCGCCGCGGGCCACCCGAGGTAACCGTCGCCGCCGAGGACCAGAACCTTCATCGACACCCCTCGCGTCGTCGTCCGTCTCGTCCGCTTTCTACCCACGACCGGTCGCCACCGCCCGCCTCCGGCACCGAGACGTGATCGGTCGGCCGCCCGCCGTCCACCCGGCGCGATGCGCGACGATCACCGCCGTGTGGCGTGGTTGCGGACGGTTCCTCCTGGTCGCGGGCTCGCTGGCGACGGCGTACCGCGGTGCGCGCACGGTCGAGCGGGTGCTCCGGATCACACCGCTCACCCCGGCCGGCGACGGCGGCGGCGACGCCGGGCCGGTCACGATCGTCGTACCGGCTCGGGACGAGGCGCCCAGGATCGGGGTGTGCCTCGACGCGCTGCGCGCCCAGACCGTGCCGGACGTCCGGATCGTGGTGGTCGACGACGGCTCGGCGGACGGCACCGGGGAGGTCGCGGTGCGGCACGCCGACCGCGACCCACGGGTGCGCGTGGTGCGTGGCGAGGGGCCGCCGCCCGGCTGGTCCGGCAAGGTCGCGGCGATGCAAACCGGGCTGGACGCCGAGCGCGCGGCCCGCTCCCCCGGCTCCCGCCCGCCGGAGTGGCTGCTGTTCGTCGACGCCGACACCGTGCTCGCCCCGGAGCTGCTGGGACGGTTGCGGGCGACGGCGGTCCGGCACGGTGCGGACCTGGTCTCCGCGGCCGGCACCCCGCCGCCGTGCGGGTCCGCGGCGTGGCCGCTGCTGATGCCGACCGGGATCGTCTTCATCGGCGAGCACGCCGACCCGCGGGAGCGCTCCCGGCGGGCGTTCGCGATCGGGCAGTGCCTGCTCGTGCGCCGGGACCGGTTCGACGCCGTCGGCGGCTGGGCGGCGCTGCGCGACCGCCGCACCGAGGACGTGTTGCTCGCGACCCGGGTGCGCGACGACGGCGGTCGCACCCGGCTGGTCGACGCCGGCGGGCTGGTGACGACCAGCGGTCTCGACCCGTTCAGCGCCGGCTGGGCGTCGTTCCGCAAGACGCTGGTGGCCGCGACCGGCCGCTCGGTGCTCGTGCTGGCCGGGGGCGGGTTGACGCACGCGGCGATGTCGCTGTCCGGGCCGGCCGCGGTGGCCTGCGGGCTGCGCGACCGGCACCGCTCCCGCACCCGGGGCGGTCGGGCCCGGGCCGGCGCACTGGTCGTCGCCGGCCTGCTCGGCTGGGGCGGCGCGGCGGCGGCGCACCACCGGTCGGCACGGCTGATGCGGACCCGGACCGCGCTCGCACCGCTGGCCCCGCTGGTGTGGGCGCTGTTCGGCGCGGTGCTGATCGACGGGGCGCGGGTGGTGCTGCGCGGCGCGGCGGGCTGGAAGGGTCGCGACCAGTGAGCCTGTCCGCCCCGACCGACCGGTTCATCGCCCGGTGCGCCTCAGCCGTCGAGGGCCAGCTCGTCCCCGGTGACCAGCGGGAACCATCCGGGCAGCGGACCGGCCGGGGCCTCGGTCGTCCCGGCGGCCCGCACGCGCCCGAGTGCCCCGGCCCGGGCGGCACGGGCGGTCCGGATCCGGCCGCCGTCGTGCAGCCGGACGGCGGGCAGCGGGCGTGCCAGGGCCGCGGCGTACTCGGCCGGGGTGTTGACGTTGGTCAACGACGCCAGCCCGGGATCGAGCCGGGCGAGCACCGGGTCCGCGCGCAACGCCTCCTCCGGGATCCTGCGGACGTCGGCCCGCGCGAACAGCGACGGCGGCTTCCCCTCGCCGGCCGCGGTCAGCGCGTCGATCTCCGCGGCGAGGCCGGCCCGGTAGCCGGCGGCCAGCGGCTGGTGGTGACCGTGCGCGACGGGCAGCGCGACGTCATGGGCGCCGAGCAGGTCGAGCACCCGGGCGGCGAACGCGGGATGCAGCAGCGGCAGGTCGGTGGAGGCGACGAACGCCGCCCCGGCACGTCCGGCGACCGCGTGCAGCCCGACCCCGATCGCGGGCAGCGGGCCCAGGTCGGGGACCGGGTCGTCGAGCACCTCGACGCCGTCCGGCAGGGCGGGCAGCGGCTGACCGGCCGCCCGCACGACGAGCACCGGCCCCTCGACGGCCCGGCCGAGCACGCTCACGGCGCGCATCAGCAGGGGGACGCCGTGCCAGTCCAGGTGGGCCTTCGACGTCCCCATCCGGGACGACCGTCCGCCGGCCAGCACGATCCCGGCCCCCGGGCGCCGCCCCCCGTACCCACGCACGCCGTCGATGCTACGAACACCGGCCGCCGCAGCGCCCCCGGCACCCGGCGCGGCCGAGTGTCCCGAGGGGCACCCTCGCCTCCGCCCGGGGGCCCGAAGGTGCCCCGGGAGCAGCGGCGGGGCGACGGCACGCGGCGGCAGAGCCGGGGACACGGGCGGCGGTCGGCGGTCGGGGCTCCTACGCTGGTGGTCCGGGCGCACGCTCGCTGCCGCGACCGGAGGAAGAGGACACGATGGGACGGCTGACGGTGCGTCGGGCGGTGCTGCGGCTGACCCCGGACGGCACGACGCGGGAACGCCCGGACACCCTGGTCGCCGAGGAACCGCTGGAGATCCGGGTCGGCGGGAAGCCGCTGACCGTGACCATGCGAACCCCGGGCCACGACGTCGAGCTGGCCCACGGTTTCCTGCTCACCGAGGGCGTGCTCGGCGGCCGGGAGGATCTCTTCGGCGCTCGCTACTGCGACTCGGTCGACGACCAGGGCCGCAACACCTACAACGTCCTCGACGTCGACCTCGCGCCCGGGGTCGCGCCACCGGACGCGTCGGTGGAACGGAACTTCTACACGACGTCGTCCTGCGGCGTGTGCGGCAAGGCCTCGCTGGACGCGGTGAAGCTGAAGACCCGGCACTCCCCCGCTGGCGACCCGCTGCGGATCAAGCGGGAGGTGCTGGTGTCGCTGCCGGACCGGCTGCGCGAGCAGCAGCGGGTGTTCGGCTCGACCGGTGGTCTGCACGGCGCCGCCCTGTTCGACGCCGAGGGTGAGCTGCTGGTCGCGCGCGAGGACGTCGGCCGGCACAACGCCGTCGACAAGATCCTCGGCCGGATGGTGATGGACTCGGCGATTCCGGCCGCGGGCACCGTGCTGATGGTGTCCGGGCGCGCGTCGTTCGAGCTGGTGCAGAAGGCGGTGATGGCCGGGGTGCCCGCGCTCGCGGCGGTGTCGGCGCCGTCATCGCTGGCGGCGGAGCTGGCCGAGGAGTCCGGGATGACGCTGGTCGGGTTCCTGCGCGGGGACACCGGCAACGTCTACACCGGCGCGGAGCGCATCGAGCTCTGATCGGCCCGCGGCCGGGCGACCCAGGCCACGGTCACGACGACGAGCGCGCAGCCCGCGGCCTGCCACCCGGTGGGCCGCTCGCCCAGTACGAGCATGCCGAGCAGCACCGAGAGCACCGGGTGCACCAGCAGCAGCGCAGCCCCGGTGCCCGCGGCCATGCCCGCGGTCCCGCGGCCGATCAGCACCCAGGACACGACCTGCCCGGCCAGCGCCAGCACGATCAGCCACGCCCAGGTCTGCGCCGGCAGGGCGACGGCGATCCCGCCGCCCGCCACGCCGACGACGCCGCTGGTGAGGGCCGCGCCCACGGTCGCCAGGCAGACCGGGGTGACCAGGTGCCGCGGGTACCGGCGCGAGGTCTGCCGGTTGAGGTGCAGGAACCCGGCGTATGCGATGCCGGCCAGGGTGCCCAGCACGGCGCCGCGCACCGGCTCCGGACCGCCGGCTCCGGCGCCGAGCAGCCCGCCGGCCAGCGCGATCCCGCCGAGCAGCACCGGTGCGGCCAGCAGCAACCGGCGCGGCACCCGGTCCCCGCCGGCCAGCCAGGCGATCAGCGGCAGGGCGATCACTTGCACGTTCAGCACGACGTTCGCGATCCCGGCGCCGGCGTCGAGCACCGAGCGGGTCCAGAACAGGAAGTCCGCGCCGAGCAGCACCCCGGAGACCAGCGCCCACCCGACCGCTCGCGGCGGGATCACACCATGCCGGCGGCTCTCGGCCAGCGCCCAGGGTCCGAGCACCAGCAGCGCGAGCACGCACCGCCAGAACGACGTCGACGCCGGGTCGGTCCCGGCCAGCGCCACCAGGATCCCGGTCCAGGCCAGGACGGCGGCGCCCGCGAGCAGCGAGCCGACCGCACGCGGATCGGTCGCGCCCGGGGCGGTTGCACGGACGGCCGGGGCGTCGTGCTGCGCCGGGGTAGGCAGGGCGGAGGAGGAGCGAGGCGGGGTCACGTCCTCCACGCTCCCCGCCCGGACCGCAAAGCTCCAATGACTGTTCCTGCGGTATACCGGTTAGCATTGCTGCGTGATCGGGTGGGAGAGGTTGCGGGTGTTCGCCGCCGTCGCCGAGCAGGGTTCGGTGGGTGCGGCGGCGGCCGCGCTGCACATCACCGGCCCGGCCGTCACCCAGCAGCTGCGCAAGCTCGAGCGCGAGGCGGCCACCCGGCTTGTCGAGCCGGACGGGCGCGGCATCCGGCTCACCGCGGCCGGGCACGTGCTGGCCGGTCACGCCACGGCGGTCGTGTCCGCGGTCGCGGACGCCGAGCGGGACCTCGCCTCGTTGCACGACGAGGCCGCCGGACCGCTGCGGATCGGCTCGGTGGCGAGCGCGCTGCGCGCCCTGCTCCCGGACGTCCTGCGGTCGCTGATCTCCGAGCACCCGCGGCTGGTCCCGACCGTCACCGACGGTGAGGTCGTCGACCTCCTCCCGCGGCTGCGAAACCGCGACCTCGATGCCGTCCTCCTGGAGAGCTGGACGCAGCGCCCGGCCCGGCTGCCTGCCGGGCTGCGGGTGGCGACCCTGGTCACCGAGCCGGTCCTGCTCGCCGTCGCGGAGGGACATCCGGCCACCACGCACGACCCGATCGAGCTGGGCGGGCTCCACGGGGAGGTGTGGGCGTCCAGCCCGGTCGGGACCGAGCCCTACGAGGTGCTGCTCCAGCTACTGCGCGCCGACGGGATCGAGCCCGACGTGCGGTACCTGTTCGGGGACTTCGCCACCCAGCTCGCGATGGTCCGGGCGGGGCTGGCGATCGCACTGGTACCGGGGATGGCGGTGACCGGGGGCGAGCCGGACCGGGTGCCGGCGTCGGCCGACGGGGTGCGGCTGCTGTCCTGCCGCCCCGCCCTGGGCCGCTCGCTGGTGCTCGCCACCCGCGAGACCGACGCCGACCTCCCGGCCCTGCAGGCACTCGCCGGCACGCTGCGGGCCGTCGCCGCGCGGGCGGTACGGGCCGCGCCGGCCCCCGGATCCTGACGACCCGGACACCGATGGTGACCGACGATCCGGCGGCGATCCCGGCCACCGGTGACCGGATCCGCCGCCGCCCGATCGACGATCACCCCGGACGGATCACGCCAGCAACTCGCGCACCATCGGGATCACGCGCGTGCCGTACAGCTCGACGGCCCGCATACGGGCGCTCACCGGCTGCGGCCCCACCGTGTAGATCAGGTCGAAGCGCTCGGCGCCCACCGCGCGCACCGACCCCGCGATCCGGCGGGCGACCGTCTCCGGGGACCCGACGTGCAGCGCGCCGTGCTCGACGTCGGCCTCGAACCGGGCCCGCGACATCGGCGGCCAGCCGCGCTGCGCCCCGATCCGGTCCATCTGCGCCTTGTAGGGCGGGAAGAAGATCTCCCGGGCCTGCTCGTCGGTGTCGGCGACGAACCCGGGCGCGTGCATCCCGACCGGCTTCGGCGCGTGCCCGAACTGCTCGACGGCGCGGCGGTAGAGCTCGACGTAGGGAGCGAACCGGGCCGGCTCCCCGCCGATGATCGCCAGCATCAGGCCCAGGTCGTGCCGCGCGGTGCGCACGACCGATTCCGGCGACCCGCCGACCCCGACCCACACCGGCAGCCGGCGCCCGGTCGTCGGCCAGACTTCGGCGGCCTCCAGCGGCGCACGGGTGCTGCCCTGCCAGGTCACCGGCTTCTCGTCGAGCAGCTTCACGAACAGGTCCAGCTTCTCCTCGAAGAGCACCTCGTAGTCGCCCATCGAGTAGCCGAACAGCGGGAACGACTCGGTGAACGAGCCCCGCCCGACGATCACCTCGGCGCGGCCGTCGGAGAGCGCGTCCAGGGTCGCGAAGCGCTGGTAGACCCGCACCGGGTCGTCCGAGCTGAGCACGGTGACCCCGGACGAGAGCCGGATCCGCGAGGTCCGGGTGGCGATCCCGGCCAGCACCGTCTCCGGGGTGGAGATCGAGTACTCCGGCCGGTGATGCTCGCCCAGCGCGACGACGTCGACCCCGGCCCCGTCGGCGAGCACCACCTCGTCGACGACCTGCCGGATGGCCCGCGGGTGCGACAGCAGCGCCCGGTCGTCGTCGGTCGGCACGTCGCCGAAGGTGTCCAGCCCGAACTCGATTCCGCTCATCCCGCTCCCCTGATGGTTGATCCCTCAACCATCATGCCAGGAGGGGACGCCCGGCCGGCGGGCAGCCGTCAGCGCTGCTCGGCCCGCAGGTGGCGCAGCAGGTTGGCGGCGAACCGGTCGCCGGTGGCGTCCATCGTCGCCCGCATGGTCCGGGTGACGACCGGGGCCGCCAGCCGGGACAGCGGCATGTCCACGTCGAGGGTGAGGGCGATGTCCAGCACCGTCCCGGGTCGGCCGTCCGGGCCGGGTTCGGCGTCGGCGAGCGTGTAGTGGCCCTCGGCGCCGGCCCACTCGGTGCGCCCGGGCGGCGGCTCGTGGGTGAACTCGATCCGCTTGCCCTCGCTGAAGGTCATCCGCTCGGTGAACACCGGCTTGATCCCCACCCCGAGCACCGCGAGCTGCACCATGTGCCAGCGCCAGTGCTCGCCCTGCGGGTCGATCCGGCTCAGCAGCGGCGTGAGTTTCGGCAGCAGCACCGGGTCGGTGAGCACGCCCCAGACGGCCATCCGGTCCGAGCTGACCGTGGCCCGGGACTCGGTGCCGGCGGAGAACCGGGTCAGGACGCACCGCCTCCGCCCAGCGCTCCCCCCGCGGCCGGGGCGTCGTCGCCGCCGGCGACGCCGGGCTCCGGCTCGGCGGACCCGCGGTTGGTGGCCGGCAGCAGCTCGGTCAGCGCGGCGCCCTCGATCCGGCGGAACGTGCGGCGCGGCCTGGTCCGGTCCAGCACCGCGACCTCGAGCGCCTCGGCGCCGAGCACCCGGGGGGTCGTGGACCCGTTCGACGACGAGGCCGGATCGGCCCCGGGCACCTGCAGCCCGCCCAGCGCGACGCCGATCGCCGCATCCAGGTCCAGGCCGTGCGAGTAGGTCTCACCCAGCTTGGTCGAGATCGGCTCGGTCTGGCCGCCCATCACGACGAACCGGGGCTCGTCGGTGATCGATCCGTCGTAGGTGATCCGGTAGAGCTGGTCGCCGCCGGACTCGGCGCCGACCTCGGCCACGCACAGCTCGACCTCGAACGGCTTCTGCTGCTCCACGAACGCGGTGCCCAGCGCCTGGGCGTAGGCGTTGGCGAGCATCCGCCCGGTCACGTCGCGGCGGTCGTAGGTGAACCCGCGGAAGTCGGCCATCCGGATCCCGCCGGTGCGCAGGTTCTCGAACTCGTTGTACCGGCCGACCGCCGCGAAGCCGATCTTGTCGTAGATCTCGGAGACCTTGTGCAGGGCGGTGGACCGGTTCTCGGCGACGAACAGCACCCCGCCGGCGTAGGTCAGCACGACCACGCTGCGGCCCCGGGCGATGCCCTTGCGGGCGAGTTCGGAGCGGTCGCGCAGCAGCTGGTCGACCGAGGAGTAGAACGGCATCGTCATGGGGAGGCGCTCCAGTGGCTCGTGCTCGTGCGGGGACGGGTGCGCGGTGTCTCTATCGGGACGGACCGCCCGGACGCTCGGTCCGGCCGGCCACCACCTGCTCGACGACGGCGGCGATCTCGTCCTGGTCGCGCCGCGACGCGCCCTCGGCGGTGATGCTCACGACGACCGGGTAGATCCGGCGGACGGTGTCCGGTCCGCCGGTGGCGGTGTCGTCGTCCGCGGCGTCGTAGAGCGCCTCGACCGCGGTGCGCACCGCCCCGTCCCGGTCGGTGTCCGGGTCGTGCAACTTCTTCAGCGACGACTTCGCGAACACCGAGCCGGAGCCGACGGCGTGGTAGCCGAGGTTCTCGTCGTACCGGCCACCGGTCGGGTCGTAGGTGACGATCCGGCCGGCCGTGGCGGGATCGGGATCCTGGGTGTCGAACCCGGCGAACAGCGGCACGACGACGAAGCCCTGCATCGCGGCGCCGAGGTTCTGCCGGATCATCCCGGCGAGCTTGTTGGCCTTGCCGTCCAGCGACAGCGGCACGCCCTCGATCTTCTCGTAGTGCTCCAGATCGACGGTGAACAGCCGGACCATCTCGATCGCGATGCCCGCCGAGCCGGCGATGCCGACCGCGGAGTGCTCGTCGGTCACGAAGACCTTCTCGATGTCCCGTTGGGCGATCACGTTGCCCTGGGTCGCCCGCCGGTCGCCGGCGATGACCACGCCGCCGGAGAAGGTCAGCGCGACGATCGTGGTGCCGTGCGGGACCCCGAGGGTGTCCGCCGCGGAGCCGGACCCGCCGGCCTGCGCCGCGACGCCCGCGCCGGGCACCAGGTGCGGTGCCGTGGTCCCGACGAACTCGGAGAACGACTGGGATCCGGTGAGGAACGTGCCGAGCTGACCTGTGACGTGCCCGGGGACGAGCCCGGGAGTGACCGACGGCCGGAACTCCATGATCGGGTGGATACCTCTCGCTCTCGAGGGTCGTACGCCGGTGGTTCCGCCCGGGTGGGCGGCCTGCTCCGGCACGGCCGGGCCCGCGTGGGGCGGACCCGGCCGGGACGGTACTGCGCTGCGGCGGGGGCGGCCCGCCGGTGGTGCGGCTACTCGCCGCCCTTCTGCACGTAGGACCGGACGAAGTCCTCCGCGTTCTCCTCCAGCACGTCGTCGATCTCGTCGAGGATGGTGTCGACGTCCTCGCCGAGCTTCTCCCGCCGCTCCTGGCCCGAGCCCGATCCGTCCTCGCCGGACTCGTCGTCGCCGTCGCCACCGCCCTGGCGCTTGGTCTGCTCCTGAGACATGACGCCTCCTCCTCGCTGAGTCATCCGACCCGCCGGTACGTGCCTCACCCTACCGATCGGGGCCGACAAAATCGCCTGTCGCCGGTGCGCGCCACGCCATCCGGACGACCGGGCCGGTGCTCAGCCCTGGGTGAGCTTGTCCACCAGCTCCTCGGCGCTCGACGTGGCCTCGAACAGCTCCCCGACGTGCTTGCGGGTGCCGCGCAGCGGTTCCAGCGTCGGGATCCGGACCAGCGACTCGCGGCCCAGGTCGAAGATCACCGAGTCCCAGGAGGCCGCGGCCACCTCGACCGGGTAGCGCCGCATGCAGGTGCCCCGGAAGAACGCCCGGGTGTCCTCCGGCGGCTCGGTCATCGCCGCCGTCACCTGCTCCTCGGTGACCAGCCGCCGCATCGAGCCGCGGGTGACGAGCCGGTTGTAGAGTCCCTTGGCCAGCCGTACGTCGGAGTACTGCAGGTCGACCATGCCCAGCCGCTCCGAAGCCCAGCTCAGCCCGTCCCGCTCGCGGTAGGCCTCGAGCAGCTTCAGCTTCGCCGTCCAGTCCAGCCGGTCGGCGGTGAGCGCGGGGTCACGCTCCAGGTCGGCCAGCACCGACTCCCACTCCTCGACGACCTCGCGGGTGTCGGGGTCCCACTCCGCGCGGTCCCGGGAGACGGTCTCCTCGAGGTGCGCGACGGCCCGGGTGCAGTACTCCTGCTGGATCTGCAGCCCGGTCATCCTCCGGCCGTCGGCCAGCTCGACGGTGGCCTGCAGGGTCGGGTCGTGGCTGATCCGGGAGACCGACTTCACCGGCTCGGCCAGCCGCAGGTCCTCGAACGACCGGCCCTTCTCGATCATGTCCAGGACCAGCGCGGTGGTGCCGACCTTGAGCAGCGTCGCGACCTCGGACAGGTTCGCGTCGCCGATGATGACGTGCAGCCTGCGGTACTTGTCGGCGTCGGCGTGCGGCTCGTCGCGGGTGTTGATGATGCCACGCTTGAGCGTGGTCTCCAGGCCGACCTCGACCTCGATGTAGTCCGAGCGCTGCGCCAGCTGGTAACCGGGCTCGTCACCCTGCTGGCCCAGCCCGACCCGGCCCGCGCCGCAGACCACCTGCCGGGACACGAAGAACGGGGTGAGCCCGCCGACGATCGAGGGGAACGTCGTCGTCCGGGCCACCAGGTAGTTCTCGTGCGAGCCGTAGCTCGCGCCCTTGCCGTCGACGTTGTTCTTGTAGAGCTGCATCCGGGGCGCGCCGGGCACGGTCGCCGCGCGGTTCGCGGCCTCCAGCATCACCCGCTCGCCTGCCTTGTCCCAGACCACCACGTCCCGCGGGGTGAGCACCTCGGGCGTGGAGAACTCCGGGTGCGCGTGGTCGACGTAGAGCCGGGCGCCATTGGTGAGGATGACGTTCGCCGCACCCAGGTCGTCGAGGTCGGTGTCGAGCTGCGGGGCCAGCGACGGCGCGGAGAGGTCGAACCCGCGGGCGTCGCGCAGCGGGGACTCGACCTCGTAGTCCCAGCGGGCGCGCCGGTTGCGCGGGACGTCGGCCGCGGCGGCGTAGGCCAGCACCACCTGGGTGGAGGTCACGACCGGGTTCGCGGTGGGGTCCCCGGGAACCGCGATGCCGTACTCGATCTCGGTACCCATGATCCGACGGGCCGTCACGAGCGGCTCCTGGCGCAAGCGTGCATCCTCCGAGCCTAACCGGCACACGCGCACCCGCACCCCCGCGACGCGGCGGCGTCGGACACCGTTGGATCATCGGCACCGTGACCGGACCGGTGGACGACCCGCGCCGCGAGCGCATCGCTTCGACGCCGCCGGGCACCGCACCGGCACGGCCGAACGGGGCGAGGTCTACGACCGTTCGCTCTGGCACGCCACCACGGCCGTCGCGCTGCGCAGCACCGACCGCGCACGGATCTACGTGCACCGGCGCACCGACACCAAGCTGGTCATGCCCGGCCTCTGGGACTGCTGGGCCGGCGGCGTGCTGGACGCGGACGAGTCGCCGGACGAGGGCGCCGCCCGCGAGCTGGCCGAGGAGCTCGGGATCACCGGGGTGCCGCTCGAGCCGCTGTTCACCGTCGCGTTCGACGCCGCCGCCCTGGGCATCGACACCGGCCCCGGCTCCGGCCCGGCCGGACTGCGCGCGCACGTGCACGCCTACCAGGCCTTCTCCGACGCGCCCGTCGTCCACCAGGCGTCCGAGGTGGCCGAGGGCGGCTGGTGGACGCTCGCCGAGCTGCGTGCCGGCCTGGCCGATCCGGCCCGCAGCTGGGTGCCCGACGGCGCCTGGGTCGCCCGGCACTGGCTGTCCCGACCGATCGGTTAGGCTCGCTGTCCCGCGGGGTTTACCCGCAGGTAACATACGTCACCCGTCCCGGTTGCTGGATCGGTTAACAGCCGGCGGGTCGCGCGACGAAATCACGGGAAGGGCCCAGCGTGGGGCTCTCCGTGCAACCCGGACACCGCACCACGACAGCACGCACCCGACAGCAGGAGCTCCCCCATGGTCGTCAGCATCTCGGTCTCGGCCCGATCCCTCGCCGCCGCCCGGCTGATCGATCCCGACGTGTCCACCGCCGCCGTGCAGGCCGCGGTGGAGGCCGCCGTCGCCGCGGACCGCCGGGAGAACACCGCCCGCGGCGCCGAGCCGGTCCGCCGCGAGCACAACGCCCGGCGGGAGCCCGGCCGCGGCGGCACCGCCGCGTAGACCCCTCCCCGGGCACCGCACGGACCGGCACCCGGGAACCCCGATACGCGACGACGCCCGCGGACCGTGCCGGTCCGCGGGCGTCGTCGCGCGTTCGGGCGCGCTCAGAGGTTGATCATGTGGCCGGCCAGGCCGTGGATCGCCTCCTGCAGGCACTCCGACAGTGTCGGGTGGGCGTGCACGTTGCGGGCCATCTCGTACACGGTCAGGTCCCACTTCTGCGCCAGGGTCAGCTCCGGCAGCAGCTCGGTGGCCTCGGCCCCGATGATGTGCCCGCCCAGCAGCTCGCCGTGGGTGTCGTCGGCGATGAGCTTGATGAAGCCGTTCGGCTCGGCCATGCCCTGTGCCTTGCCGTTGGCGGTGTACGGGAACTGCGCGACGTTGACCTTCCAGCCCCGCTCGTCGGCCAGCTCCCGGGCCTCGGCCTCGGTCCAGCCGAAGCTCGCGACCTGCGGCTGGCAGAAGGTCGCCCGCGGCATCATCTTGTAGTCGAGCTCCTGGGTCTCGGCACCGGCCAGGGTCTCGGCCGCGACGACGCCCTGCGCCTCCCCGACGTGCGCGAGCATCAGCTTCGCGGTGACGTCGCCAACCGCGTAGACGTGCTCGGCACTGGTGCGCATGTGGTCGTCGATCTTGATCGCACCGCGCTCGGTGAGCTCGACGCCCAGCTTGTCCAGGCCGTAGCCGTCCACCCGCGGGGCGAACCCGATCGCCTGGATCACCTTGTCCGCACGCAGCTCCTCGGAGCCCTTCTCGGACGCCACCGAGACCGTGACGCCCTTGCCGTCGTCGGTGATCGACTCCACCTTGGTGGAGGTCCGGACGGTGATGCCGAGCTTCTTGAAACGCTTGAGCAGCTCCTTGGACACGTCGGCGTCCTCGAGCGGGAGCATCCGGTCCAGGAACTCGACGATCGTGACGTCGACGCCGTAGTTGGCCAGAACGTAGGCGAACTCGACGCCGATCGCGCCGGCGCCGGCGATGACCACGCTCTCCGGCAGCTCGCGGGTGAGGATCTGCTCCTCGTAGGTCACCACGCGCTCGGACAGCTCGGTGCCCGGCAGCAGCTTGACCGTGGAACCCGCAGCGACGATCACGTCGTCGTAGGTGACGGTCTCGGAGCCACCATTCGACAGGTCGACCTCGATCTCGCCCGGCCTGGTGAACCGGCCGAACCCGTCGAACTCGGTGATCTTGTTCTTCTTCATCAGGAAGTGCACGCCCTTGACCCGGCCGTCCGCGACGGTGCGCGAGCGGTCCCAGGCGACGCCGAAGTCCGCGGTCACCTCACCGGAGAATCCGAAGGTCTTCTGCTCCTTGGTGACGATGTGGGTGAGCTCGGCGTTGCGCAGCAGGGCCTTGGACGGGATGCAGCCGACGTTCAGGCAGACCCCGCCCCAGTACTTCTCCTCGATCACCGCCACACTGCGGCCGAGCTGAGCGGCGCGGATGGCCGCCACGTATCCACCGGGTCCGGCACCGAGCACGACGACGTCGAAATGAGGCATGTGCCCAGCCTAGGACGCGTGCGGCCGACTCGGGCCGTCCGGGCCCGCGTCTCCGGCCAGGGGCCACTCCCCGCCGTCGGACAGGTGCGCCACGATCGCCTCCGCGGCGACCCGCAGCGCGGCCTGCTGGTCGCGGTCGAGGGCGTCGAACACCGCCTCCCGGACGCTCTCCACGTGGTCCGGTGCGGCCTCCTCCAGCACGGCCAGGCCGGCATCGGTCAGCTCGGCCAGCTGCCCGCGACGGTCGGTCGGGCAGGACCGCCGGGCGATCCAGCCGGCGTCCTGCATCCGGGCGACCGCGTGCGAGACCCGGCTGCGCGAGGACAGCGCCGAGTCGGCCAGCACGCTCATCCGCAGCGTGCGGTCCGGCGCCTCGGAGAGCCGGACCAGGATCTCGTAGTAGGCCAGCGGCATCCCGGCCCCGGACTGCAGCCGGCGCTCCACCTTGTCCGACGCCAGCCGGGTGGCGGCCAGGAAGGCCCGCCAGGTCCGCTGCTCGTCGTCGTCGAGCCAGCGCGTGTGGGACACGACACCCTCCGGAATGATTGAGCGTTCATCTTGTTGTGCCTAGTATCGCTCTCAACAACTGAGAGTTCAACCAGCTACCCGCCACGGAGGCATTCCATGACCAGCATCCCGAACTTCGTCGCCGGCACCTGGGACATCGACCCGGTACACAGCGAGGTGTCGTTCGTCGTCCGTCACATGATGGTGAGCAAGGTCCGCGGCCGCTTCGAGCAGGTCTCCGGCGAGATCGTCACCGGCGACTCGACCGAGGACTCGCGCGTCGCCGCCACCATCGACGTGAGCTCGATCAGCACCGGCAACGAGCAGCGCGACGGGCACATCCGCTCCGCCGACTTCTTCGAGGTCGAGAGCTACCCGGAGTGGACCTTCACCTCCACCGCGGTCGTGGCCAAGGGCGACGAGTACGTGCTGGCCGGCGACCTCACCATCAAGGGCATCACGAAGCCGGTGGAGCTGGACCTGGAGGTCAACGGGTTCGGTCCGGACGCCTGGGGCGGCACCCGCGCCGGCTTCACCGCCACCACCACGATCAAGCGCTCCGACTTCGGCGTCGACATCGCCATGCCGATGGAGGGCGGCGGCGTCGTCGTCAGCGAGAAGGTCGGCGTCGAGCTGGAGATCCAGGCCGTGCTGCGCGCCTCCTGATCGTCGCGCACCGACCCCACGCATCCCGGGAGCCCCGGTCCGCATCGCGCGGACCGGGGCTCCGGTGCGTCGTAGGGTCGACGGCGTGGCGGACTACCGGGAGACCGCACCGGCCGGGCCGGTCGGTGACCTGCTGGAGTGTGCCTGGCGGGCGGCGGTCCCGGGCACCGCGGGACGGCACCAGCAGCGGGTGCTCCCGGACGGCTGCATGGACCTGCTGCTGCTCGGTGCCGATGCTCGCTCCGCCGGCGATTCCCTCGGTGGCCGGCTCGTGGTCGCGGGACCGGACACGGCCGCCCACCTGGCCTCCTCGGCCCCGGGATCGGTGACCACCGGGCTCCGGTTCCGCCCCGGCGCGCTGCCCGCCCTGCTCGGGGCCCCGGCGGACGCGCTGCGCGACCGCCGGACCGACCTGGCCGACGTGCTGGGCCGCGCCGCCGCGATGTTGCCGGTCGTCGACGGGTACACCAGCGCTCCGCGCCGGTCCGGCAACGACCGCGGCATACCCCTCGGCGATCGCGCGGCCGGCGACCCGGCGCTCCGACGGCTCCTCGAGGTGGTCCGGGCGCTGCGAGCGGCGGGCGAGGGCCGCCGGACGCAACCCGAGCCGCTTCCCCGGCCCGCGTTGCGCGCACTGGCCCGCGGGATGCCCGCCGCCGAGCTCGCCGACCGGCTCGGCGTCACGTCCCGCACCCTGCACCGGCGCTGCGTGGCGACCCTGGGCTACGGCCCGTCGGTGGCCCGCCGGGTGCTGCGCTTCCGGGCCGCGACCGGACTGCTGTTCGACGGCGTCGCCCCGGCCGAGGTCGCCGCCCGCACCGGCTACGCCGACCAGCCGCACCTGTCCCGCGAGGTGCGCGAGCTGGCCGGGGTCTCTCCCACGGCGCTCACCGCTCGGACCGAGGCTTCCCGGACCCAGGCGAACCGGAACCAGGCGAATCAGGCCCAGGCGAACAGGTCCAGCGAGGAGCCGTCCGGGTCCCGGACGGTCGCGTAGCGCTGGCCCCACGGCGCGTCGAACGGGTCGAGCACCGAGCCGTGCCCGGCGTCGGTGATCCGCTTCCAGGCGTCGTCGACGGCGGCCGCGGACGGTAACCGGAACGCCACCGACATCCGGCCCTGGCCGGTCGGCGCCGCGTCCGGATGGAAGCCCTCCACCATCGACTGCAGGTCCAGGGCCAGCCGGATCCCGCCGCGCAGCGTCGTCTCCACGTGCGGCGAGTCCTCGGCCCCCTCCGCGAACTCCAGGCCCACCAGCCGGTAGAAGGCCAGCGAGCGGGACATGTCCGTCACCACGATGCCGATCATGTCGAGTTCGGCGCCGATCGATTCGTTCATGACCCGGAGGTTAGGGACGCGGGCCCGGCGGCGTCGTGAACGGATCGGACACCGCGTTCCACGCGGCGTGCTCCGGAAGTGCGGGCCGGTCGCGCCCGGTACCGGTCAGCAACGCGGCGAACGCGGTCGCGGCCGGTGCCGGGTGCCGCCCGCGCGGCAGCACCAGCGCGATCCGCCGGCGCAGCACCGGTTCGTCCAGCGGGACCGCGACCAGGTTCGCGAACCCGGTCAGCGGGACGACCAGGCCCGGAACCGTGGTCGCACCCAGACCGGCCGCCACCAGCCCCGCGACGGCTGCGATGTTGCGGGCCGCCAGACCCCGGACCGGGCGGGCCCCGGACACGGCGAGCGCCCGATCGACGTGCTGTCGGATGCTTGTGGTCGGGTCGAAGTCGACGAACGACTCGCCGGCGAGCTCGGCCCAGTCGAGCCGGTCCCGCCGCGCGAACCGGTGGCCGGGCGGGACCAGCACACAGAACCGGTCGCTCGCGATCGGCGCCACCACCAGGTCGCCGGGGCCGCCGTCCAGTTCCTCCTCCTCCGGGAGCACGGTGACCGCCAGGTCGGCGCGGCCCGAGCGCACCCGCTCCAGCACCTCGTCGGCGAGCGCGTCGGACATCTCCGGCCGCACTCCGGGGCGCTCGCGGCGGAACGCCGACACCACCCCGGGCAGCAGGATCGCGGCCAGCGACGGCAGCGTGGCGATCCGGACCGCACCGTCCCGACCGTCTAGGAAGCCCTCGACGTGCCGCAGCTCGGCGGCCACCGCGTCCAGCGCCCGCCGGGCCGCGGCGACCACCGCGTGCCCGGCCGGGGTGGGTTCCAGCCGCCGGGTGGTCCGCTCGAACAACCGGCTCCCGAGCCGGCGCTCGACGTCGGCGACGGCCCGGCTCAGCGAAGGCTGCGCGACGTGCAGGGCCTCCGCCGCGGCGGTGAACCCGCCCGCGTCGTGCACGGCGACCACCGCCCGGAGCTGCGGCAACGTCAGATCCATATGCCCATCGCATGAGTCGATCCGAATCCGGTCTTTGACGATCATAGACGCAGGCCAGCACCGTGGGCGCGGGCCGCAGTCGGCCCGTCCCGCCGACGAGGAGGTCGACGATGCTCGCCGCGATCGGGTTCCTGACCATTGCCGTGTTCCTGACCGCGGTGCTCTCCGGACGGGTGTCGGTGCTGCTGGCGCTGACCGTGGTCCCGGTCGCCGCCGCCGTCGTCGCCGGCCTGGCCGGTGGGCTGGGTGACTACGTCACCGAGGGCTTGGAGATCGTCGCCCCGGTCGCGATCATGATCACCTTCGCGATCCTGTACTTCAGCCTGATGCTCGATACGGGGCTGTTCGACCCGGCAATCCGACGGGTCGTCCGGTGGGCGGGCGGGGACCCGCTGAAGATCTGTGTGGGCACCGCGGCGTTGACCGTCCTGGTCGCCCTCGACGGGGACGGTGCCTCCACTTTTCTGATCATGGCGAGCGCCATGCTGCCGCTCTACGACCGGCTCGGGATGCGCCGGATCGTGCTCGCCGGGCTGATCTGCCTGGGTGCCGGCGTGATGAACATGGTCCCGTGGGGCGGGCCGACGGCACGCGCCATGGCCGCCCTCGGCCTCGGCGCCTCCGACGTCTTCGTGCCGCTGTTGCCCGCGATGGCCGCCGGCATCGCCTGGGTGCTGCTCGCCTCGTACCTCATCGGGCGCGGCGAACGTCGCCGACTCGGGGTCGTCGAACTCGGCCACGAGCCCGCCGACACCCCAGGTGCGGTCCCGGCCCCCGCCGTGCGGTCCCGGGCCGACCGGATCCGGTTCGCGATCAACATCGTGCTCACCCTGGCCCTGGTCGTGGTGTTGCTGTTCCAGCTCGCGGACCTCCCGGTGGTGTTCCTCTGCGCGTTCGTGCTCGCCGTGCTGGTCAACCGGCCGACCTGGGACGGTCAGCGGGCGCTGTTCGAGAAGCACGGTCACAACGTCGTCCTGGTCACCGCCATGATCTTCGCCGCCGGGGTGTTCACCGGTGTCCTCGGTGGGAGCGGAATGATCGGCGCGATGGCCGAGGCCCTCGTCGCGCTGGTCCCGGACGGCGCCGGCTCGCTGCTGCCGATCGCGGTCGCGGTCACCTCGATGCCGCTCAGCCTGGTCTTCACGCCGGACGCCTACTACTTCGGCGTGCTGCCGGTGCTCGCCGAGACCGCGGTCACCCTCGGCGGTGACCCCGCCGAGATCGCGCGGGCCGCGATCCTCGGCCAGATGACCACCGGTTTCCCGCTCAGCCCGCTCACCGCCTCGACGTTCATCCTGCTCGGGATGACCGGGGTGGAGCTCGGCCGGCACCAGCGGTTCATCTTCGGCTGGGCGTTCGGCACCACCGTGGTGATGACTGTCGCCGCGCTCGCGACCGGCGCCCTGACCGTCTGAGGAGAGACATGCCACCGACCACCACTCGGATCGGCAGCGGCGCCGGGTTCGCCGGCGATCGGATCGATCCCGCCGTCGCGCTGGCCCGGCACGGCGGCCTCGACGACCTCGTGCTGGAGTGCCTGGCCGAGCGCACGATCGCGCTCGGCCAGCGCCGCAGGCTCGCCGCCCCGGACACCGGGTACGACCCGCGGCTGGAGCAGCGGCTGACGGCCCTGCTGCCCGACCTCGTCGCCGGAGGCGTCCGGCTGATCACGAACATGGGCGCGGCGAACCCGGCCGCCGCCGGGTTGATCGTCCGCGAGCACCTGGACCGGCTCGGCTCGACGGCACCGGTCGCGGTGGTGACCGGCGATGATGTCCTGGACCGGATCGACCCGGACGCCCGCGCAGCGGAGGACGGGCGCCCGCTGCGGGCACATGGCGAGCTGGTTTCGGCGCACGCCTACCTCGGCGCCGACGCGCTCTCCTCGGCACTCGACACCGGCGCCGCCGTCGTGGTCACCGGCCGGGTCGCGGACCCGTCACTGTTCCTGGCCCCGCTGGCCGACCGGCTCGGGTGGGACCTCGCCGACCCCGCGTATGCCGCCGCCGGCACGCTCGCCGGGCACCTGCTGGAGTGCGCCGGGCAGCTCACCGGCGGCTACGCGGCCGACCCCGGCCGGTTCGACGTCCCCGACCTGGCGCGACTCGGCTTCCCGTACGCCGATGTCGGCGCGGACGGCTCCGCCCGCTACGGCAAGCTTGCCGGCACCGGCGGTCGGTTGGACCGGCACACCGTCCGTGAGCAGCTGCTCTACGAGGTCACCGACCCGACCGGCTACCGCACCCCGGATGTGCTGCTGGACCTGCGCGAGGTCCGCGTCGACGACGACGGACCGGACCGCGTCCGGGTCACCGGAGCACGCGGGTGGCCCCGTCCGGACGAGCTCAAGGTGAGCGTCGGCTACCGGGCCGGACACCGGCTGGAGGCCGGGATCTCCTACGTCGGGCCGAACGCCTCCGCTCGCGCCCGGCTGGCCGCCGACGTGATCGCAGACCGGGTGCGTGGGCTGGCTACCGATCCGCGGATCGAGGTCCGCGGCGGCGAGACCGACGCCCGGCTGCGGGTCGCCGCCCGCGACCACGACACCGGTGTGCTCGACACACTCGCCCACGAGGTCGAGGCGCTCTACACGAACGGCCCGGCCGGTGGGGGTGGGGTCCGGGCGCACGTCGACGAGGTGATCGGCGTGCTGTCCACACTCGTCCGGCGGGACGCCGTCACCCCGCGGGTCACGCTGCTGGGTGCGGACCGGGCCAGCCGGCGAGCGGACGACGACAGATGAGGACGAACCGTGTTGCTGCATGAGATCGCCCACTGCCGTGCCGGGGACAAGGGCACGGTGGCGACGCTGACCGTCGTCCCGTACGACGATGCCGACTACCCGCGCCTGGTCGCATCGGTGACCGCCGAGCTGGTCCGGTCCTCGCTGGAGCGCTGGATCGGCGGCGAGGTGACCCGCTACGAGCTCCCGCGGATGTGCTGCCTGCAGTTCGTCTGCACCGGCATCCGCGGCGGCGGGGTCACGGTGTCCACGGAACTGGACACCCACGGCAAGTCGCTGTCCTCCCGGCTGCTGGCACTCGAGCTCTGATCCGCTTCACCGGCAGCGGCCGCGCGAGACCGGCGTCACGCGACGATTCGTCCTTTCAGGTAGCTTCCGCCCGGACGCACACGGGTGCGTACCGCATCCGGCGGCCACGAGGGGGGACGTCCACATGTCCACGACCGAATCCGGCCAGACCGAATCCGGCCAGAGCGAATCCGGCCCGCGCGACGAGCAGACCGACAGGCCGCGCGGGGAGGGAGCCGATCCGCCGCCCGGGACCGGCGGCGCCACCGCGGCGGACGACCGCTCCCCCGGCCGTACCTGGGCGTTGCGTGCGCTGGGCCTGGGGCTCGGGCTGCTCACCTGGCTGCTGCTCGGTGCCTCCGCCACGCTCGAGCCGGACGCCCGCACGGTCGCCGCCATCGGAGTGCTCATGGCGGCCTGGTGGGTCACCGAGGCGATCCCGCTCTCGGCGACGGCACTGATCCCGATCATCGCGTTCCCGGCGTTCGGCGTGCTGCCCGTCGCCGAGGCCACCGCCGCCTACGGCGACGACATCGTCTTCCTGTTCCTGGGCGGGTTCCTCATCGCGATCGCCATGCAGAAGTGGAACCTGCACCGGCGGATCGCGCTGCTCACACTGCGCACCGTCGGGACATCGCCGAACCGGATCGTGCTCGGGATGATGATCGCGACGGCGTTCCTGTCGATGTGGGTGTCGAACACCGCGACGACGCTGATGATGCTGCCGATCGGGTTGTCCGTGCTCGCCCTGGTGGCCGAACGGGCCGGCAACGCCGGCGACGAGGTCAGGCGCGGCGCCCCGCTCACCGAGACGCTGCGCGACCCGGCGGTGCGCACGTTCGGCGTCGGGCTGGTGCTCTCAGTGGCCTGGTCGGCGTCGATCGGCGGGCTCGGGACGCTGCTCGGCAGCCCGCCGAACGCCATCGTCGCCGGCTACGTCTCCAGCGAGCTGGGCCGCGAGATCAGCTTCCTGGGCTGGATGCAGCTCGGCGTCCCGATCGTCGTGGTGTTCGTCGTGCTGGCCTGGCTGATCATCACCCGGGTCCTGTTCCGCAGCGGCCTGACCGACATCCCCGGCGGCCGGGAGATGATCCAGGGCCAGCTGCACGAGATGGGACCGACCAGCCCCGCCGAGAAGCGGGTGCTCGCGGTGTTCGCCGGGGCCGCGTTCCTCTGGATCGTGCCCGGCATCCTGTCCGAGTTCGGCGCCGTCGAGGCCGTCTTGCCGTGGATCGGCGATCTCGACGACACCGCGATCGCGATCGCCGCCGGGCTCGTGTTGTTCCTGCTGCCGGCGGCCACCACCCCGCCCGACGAGCCGGCGGCGGACCGGTCCGGCGGCCCGCGGACCTACCGGATGCTCCTGGTCTGGGACGACGCCCAGAAGGGCCTGCCCTGGGGCGTGCTGCTGCTGTTCGGGGGCGGCCTCGCCTTGGCCAGTGCCGTGTCCTCCAGCGGCCTGGACGGGTTCATCGGCAACAGCGTCGCCGGCCTCGGTGTGCTCCCGATCCTGCTGCTGGTCGGGGCCGTGGTCACGATCGTGCTGCTGCTGACCGAGGTCACCAGCAACACCGCCACGGCGGCCACCTTCATCCCGGTCCTCGGTGGCGTGGCGCTGGGCATCGGCGCCGACTCGATGACCCTGCTCATCCCGGCCGCGCTGGCGGCGACCTGCGCGTTCATGTTGCCGGTCGGCACCCCGCCGAACGCGATCGTGTTCGGCTCCGGGGTGGTGACGATCGGCCAGATGGCCCGCGGCGGACTGGTGCTCAACGTCGTCGGGGTCGTGCTGATCACGGTGTTCGCCTGGCTGCTCGGCGGCTGGGCGCTCAGCCTGCAGTTCTGAGCCCCCGGCAGACGACGGGCCCCGCCGCGGCGATCGCGGCGGGGCCCGACGCCCGGGTACCGGTGTCTACAGGTACTGGCCGGTGTTCGACGCGGTGTCGATCGCCCGGCCGGTGGCCTCGTTCTTGCCCGAGACCAGGGTGCGGATGTAGACGATCCGCTCGCCCTTCTTGCCCGAGATCCGGGCCCAGTCGTCCGGGTTGGTGGTGTTGGGAAGGTCCTCGTTCTCGGCGAACTCGTCGACGATCGCGTCCAGCAGGTGCTGGACCCGCAGACCCCGGTGCCCGGTCTCGAGCACCGACTTGATCGCGGACTTCTTCGCCCGGTCGACGATGTTCTGGATCATCGCGCCGGAGTTGAAGTCCTTGAAGTAGAGGGTCTCCTTGTCCCCGTTGGCGTAGGTGACCTCCAGGAACCGGTTCTCCTCCGACTCGTCGTACATCCGCTCGACGATCCGCTGGATCATCCCGTCGACACACGCCCGGCGGCTGCCGCCGAACTCGGCGACGTCGTCGTCGTGGATGGGCAGCGTGTCGGTGATGTACTTGGAGAAGATGTCCTGCGCACCCTCGGCGTCCGGCCGCTCGATCTTGATCTTCACGTCCAGCCGGCCGGGCCGCAGGATCGCCGGGTCGATCATGTCCTCGCGGTTCGAGGCACCGATCACGATGACGTTCTCCAGGCCCTCGACGCCGTCGATCTCGGCGAGGAGCTGGGGCACGATCGTGGTCTCGACGTCCGAGGAGACGCCCGAGCCACGGGTCCGGAAGATCGAGTCCATCTCGTCGAAGAACACGATCACCGGGGTACCGGCCGAGGCCTTCTCCCTGGCCCGCTGGAAGATGAGCCGGATGTGCCGCTCGGTCTCGCCGACGAACTTGTTGAGCAGTTCCGGACCCTTGATGTTGAGGAAGAACGCCCGGCCGTCGTCCGGGTTGTCGCCGCGCCGACCGGCGATCTTCTTCGCCAGCGAGTTCGCGACCGCCTTCGCGATCAACGTCTTCCCGCAGCCGGGCGGGCCGTAGAGCAGCACGCCCTTCGGCGGTGTGAGCTCGTACTGGGTGAACAGCTCGGTGTGCAGGAACGGCAGCTCGACCGCGTCCTGGATCTGCTCGATCTGCCGGGACAGCCCACCGATGTCGGCGTAGGCGATGTTCGGGACCTCTTCCAGCACGAGGTCCTCGACCTCGGCCTTGGCGACCCGCTCGTAGGCGTAGCCCGCGCGCGAGTCGACCATCAGCGAGTCGCCGGACTTCAGCGGGCTGGTGCCCTCCTCGTCCCCGAGGTCGAACAGCGGTGCGGCCAGCCACACCACCCGTTCCTCGTCCGAGTGCCCGACGACCAGGCCGCGACCCGCGCTGCCGTCGTCGCCGGGCTTGGAGACGATCTCCCGCAACGAGTACAGGTCACCGACCTGCTCGAAGCCCATGGCCTCGACCACGGTCAGCGCCTCGTTCAGCCGGACCGACTGGCCGCTGCGCAGGGTGCTGCCGTCCACCGCCGGGGACACCGGGACGCGCATCCGGCGCCCGGAGGTGAACACGTCGACGGTCTCGTCGTCGTAACGGCCGAGGAACACGCCGTACCCGGACGGCGGCTGGGCCAGCCGGTCGACCTCCTCGCGGAGTGCGACCAGTTGCCCCCGGGCCTCCTTGAGGGTCTCGGTGAGCTTCTCGTTGCGGGCGTTCAGTGCGGAGAGCCGGCTCGTGGTCTCGGCCAGGCGTTGCTCCAGCACCCGGGCGTGCCGGGGTGTCTCGGTGAGCCGCGCGCGCAGCGTGGCGATCTCGCTCTCGAGGTGACGGATGTGCTCGGCGGCCTCAGCGTGGCTGAGGTCGCGACCAGACTGGATGTCCCGCCTGCCGGGATCGTCGTCGTAGGGGTTCACGGCAGCCTCCCTCCGTGTTCCGTCTCACCACGGTACCCGGGCGGGGATACCGCGATGGTGCGTCGAACCGGTGATCCGGGCCTCAGCCGGACGGCACCATGTGGTCACTCTGCGGCTTTGCGCGCGTCACCGCCACGTCCACACGGATGGGACTTTGTGAACTTCTCGTTCCCGCCCGGGCGCGCCGCGCCCGGTTTCCTGCTCAGTGCGGGTGTTCGCTCCGCTCAGCGCGGGTGTTTCGCTCCGCAAGCTTCGCTCAGCGCGACGTCGGTCGGCGCTGCGGCCGCGGCGGGCTCACCCCGTCCGCCAGCCGCCTGGCGGTCACCAGGAAGGCCGTGTGGCCGATCATCCGGTGCTCCGGACGGACGGCCAGCCCGACGACGTGCCACGGGCGGACCATCGCCTCCCACGCCTCCGGCTCGGTCCAGCACTGCATCTCGCGCAGCTTCTCGGTGAGCATCGAGAGCTGCGTCGTCGTCGCGACGTAGCCGACCAGGATGCCGCCGGGGACCAGGCTGTCCCGGACGGTGTCCAGCGCCTCCCACGGCGAGAGCATGTCCAGCACGACCCGGTCCACCTCGCCGCGGTGCTCGCGGACGTCCCCGACGGTGAGTGCCCAGTGCGGCGGGCGGTGCCCGAAGAACGTCTCGACGTTCCGGATCGCGTCCGGGGCGTGGTCGTCGCGGACCTCGTAGGACACGACCCGGCCGGTCGGTCCGACCGCCTGCAGCAGCGAGCAGGTGAGCGCGCCGGACCCGGCGCCGGCCTCCAGCACCCGCGCGCCGGGGAAGACGTCGCCCCACATCAGGATCTGCGCGGCGTCCTTGGGGTAGATCACCTGCGCGCCGCGCGGCATGGACAGCACGTAGTCGGCCAGGCGCGGGCGCAGCGCGAGGTAGGGGGTGTTGGCCGCGGAGTGCACCAGGCTGCCCTCGGGGGCGCCGATCAGGTCGTCGTGCTCGATCTGGCCGCGGTGGGTGTGGTAGGCGCCGCCCTTCTCCAGGACGACCGTGTAGCGCCGGCCCTTGGAGTCGGTGAGCTGCACCCGGTCCCCGGGCCGGAACGGCCCGCCGCGGCGCGGCGGTTCCCAGGTGGCGGCATCGGGATCGTCGGCGGGGGGATCGTCGGCGTCGGGGGTCGGGAGGGCGTCCTGCACGAACGACGACGCTATCCGCGCACCGCCCCCGGCCCCGCGCCGGGTCGGCGACCGCGCCGGGAGCGTCGGGGGCCCCGGATAGCCTCGAGCCCGTGATCGCCCCCGAGCCGCTCCCGCTGCCGGACGGCGCGACCGCCGGCGCCGTCGAGGCCCCACCCCGGCGCCCACCGGCGCTCTCCCCGTCCCGGGCGTCCGACTTCCGGCGCTGCCCGCTGCTCTACCGGTTCCGGGCCGTGGACCGGCTGCCCGAGCCGCCGTCGCGGGCCCAGGTGCGCGGCACCCTGGTGCACGCGGTGCTGGAACGGCTGTTCGCCGATCCCCCGGCGACGCGTACCCCGGCCGCGGCCCGTGCGCTGCTCGGCCCCTGCTGGGACGAGCTCGCCACCGCCTGGCCGGACGCAGCCGCCCTGTTCGCCGGGCCGGACGACCCGGAACTCGCCGTGTGGCTGGACTCCGCGTCGGGGCTGCTGGACACCTACTTCACGTTGGAGGACCCGGCCGCGGTGCCGGCGTCGGCGGTCGAGGAACGGGTCGAGGCGACGCTGGACGGGGGCACCGGCAGCGTCCCGCTGCGCGGGATCCTCGACCGGCTCGACGAGGCCCCGGACGGCACGCTGCGGGTGGTCGACTACAAGACCGGCCGGACACCGGGCGAGGGCTTCGAGGGATCGGTGCTGTTCCAGCTGAAGTTCTACGCGCTCGCGGTGCTGCTCACCCGCGGCCGGGTGCCGGACGAGCTGCGGCTGCTCTACCTGGCCGACGGCACCGCGCTGACCTACCGACCGGACGAGGCCGAGCTGCACCGGTTCGCCCGGCTGCTCGACGCCGTGTGGGCCGCGATCCGGCGGGCGGCGCCGACCGGGGACTTCCGCCCGAACCGGGGCTCCGCCTGCCGCACCTGCGACCACAAGGCGGCCTGCCCGGCCTGGGACGGAACCCCGCCGCCGTACCCGGGCTGGCCCGGGGACCCGGCCGCGGCGGGCGGCGAGGCATGATCGTGGACGTGCACAGCCCGATCCCGCCCGGACCCTTCTACCTGCCTCGCGGCGAACGTACCGACCCGGACGGCGGCACCGTCGCCGACGTCGAGGCGACGCCGTCCACCACCGGCCCGTGGTTCGCCGAGGCCCAGCACATGGGCCCGCCCTCGGCGTTGCTGGTGCGGGCGATGGAGCGGCTCCCGGAGAGCAGGCCCGGCGGCGCCGAGGCCGGCTGGCGGCTCGCCAGGGCCACCGTCGAGGTGCTGGGCGTGGTACCGGCCGGTCCGCTCACGGTGACCGCACGGGTGGAGCGGCCGGGCCGCACGATCGAGATGCTGTCGGCGACCATGCGGGCCGGTGACCGGGACGTGCTGCGGGCCCGGGCCTGGCGGCTCGCCGCCTCCGACACGGCCGCCGTCGCGCACGGCGAGGTGAACCCGATCCCGGGCCTGGCCGCGGCCACGGTGCGCGAGGAGCGCCCGGCCGGGTGGCTTCCCGGGTTCATGGACGCCATGGAGTGGGCCTGGATCGAGGGCTGGCTGGCCGAACCGGGGCCGGGCCGCGGCTGGATCCGGATGCGGGTCCCGCTGGTCGAGGGCGAGGAGCCGTCGGCGCTGCAGCGGCTGATGGTGGCCGCCGACTGCGCGAACGGCCTGGCCGCCCCGCTGGACGTGCAGGAGTGGCTGTTCGTCAACACCGAGCTGACCGTGCACCTGCACCGGGCCCCGACCGGCGAGTGGATCGGCGTGGACGCCGCCACCGTGATCGGCCCGGACGGCCTGGGCACCTGCACCGCGACGCTGTTCGACGCCGACGGACACACCGGCCGGATCTCCCAGGCTCTCACCGTCCGGGCCCGCTGAGCCCGGCCGGCGGACCGCTCAGACGTCGAGCGGGGACTCGACGGTCATCGCCCGGCAGGAGCGGATCTCCGAGGTCAGGATCGCCGTCGCGCCGATCGTGGCGAGCCGGTCCATGACCCGGTTGGTCTCCTTGGCCGGCACCATGGTCCGGACCGCGACCCAGCCCGGCTTGCGCAGCGGCGAGACCGTCGGGGCCTGCAGGCCGGGCGCCACCTTCTCCACGTCCGGGAGCAACGACTCCGGGCAGTCGAAGTCCATCATCAGGTACTCGCGGGCCAGCACGACACCGCGCAGCCGCTCGGCGAAGACCCGCTTGATGCCGGTGGTGTCGGAATCCTCCTGCCGGTCCGGGCGCTTCTCCCGCTCGATCAGGGTGGCCTGCGACGACGCGATCGGCTCGCCGATCACCTCGAGACCGTGCTGGCGCAGTGTGCGGCCCGAGGACACGACGTCGGCGATGGCGTCGGCCAGCCCGAGCTGGATGGAGATCTCGACCGCGCCGTCCAGCTTCACGATCTCGGCACCGATCCGCTTGCCGGACAGGTGCGAACGGACCAGGCGCGGGTACGACGTGGCGATCTTCTTGCCGTCCAGGTCCTCGAGCTTCCAGTCGTTGTCCACCGGGGCGGCGAACTGGAAACGGGACTTGCCGAAGCCGAGCTCGAGCACCGGCTGGACCTGGCTGCCGGACTCCTCCATCAGGTCGAAGCCGGTGACGCCCAGGTGCAGGTCCCCGCGGCCGACGTAGGTCGCGATGTCCTTCGGCCGCAGGTAGAAGAACTCGATCCCGTTGTCCTCGTCGACGATGCTGAGGTCACGGGAGTCGGTCCGCTGGCGGTACCCGGCCTCGCGCATCATCGTGGCGGCGGGCTCGGCCAGGGTGCCCTTGTTCGGCAGTGCCACGCGGAGCATGACGCTCTCCTGAATGCTTGTCGGTCCTACGTCGGTGGTGCGGTCGGTTCGGTGTGGTGCGGTCAGAGATGTTCGGGTCAGAGGTGCTTGTAGACGTCCTCGAGGCCGAGCCCACGCTGGATCATGATCACCTGCAGCCGGTAGAGCAACTGCGAGACCTCCTCCGCGAGGGCGTCGTCACCCTGGTACTCGGCGGCGATCCACACCTCGCCCGCCTCCTCCAGCACCTTCTTGCCCTGGGCGTGCACCCCGGCGTCCAGCGCGGCGACGGTTCCCGATCCTGCCGGGCGCTCCTGCGCCTTGGCCTGCAGCTCGGCGAACAGGCCGTCGAAAGTCTTCACGTGCATCGACCCCTTTCGCCACCAGTGTGAACGGTGCGGCCCGCGCCGCGATCGGGTACCCGGGGTACGGAGCCGTGCGGGCCACGCACCGCGCCGGATGGTTCACCCGGTGTGACGCCCGCGGCGGGCCGGGGCCGTTCGTCGTCCCGGGGGGCCCGCTCGCGCAGCGGCCGCCCGGGCGGGTCCCTCGCGACCAGGGGTGCGGCGGCGAGGGGCCCGCTCGGGACACGGGTCAGCGCGCGACGCTGCGCAGGAGCGCACCGAGGTCGGCGGGCGTGACCCCGGACAGGGTGTCGCGCTGCACCCGCCGCTCCCCCGCCGGGACGGCCAGCTCGCACGGCACCACCAGTACCGCGCAGCCGGCCCGCTCGGCCGACAGCGCGCCGGTCGGCGAGTCCTCCACCGCGACGCAGTCCGCCGGGTCCACCCCGAGCAGTTCCGCACCCCGGCGGTACGGGTCCGGGGCCGGCTTCGGATGCGCCACCTCGTCGCCGGGGACGACGGCGGCGAAGTGCTCCCGGCCCAGGGTCTCCAGCGCGTGGTCCACCAGCACCCGGATGGTGTTGGTGACCAGCGCGGCGGGCACCCCCTCGGCGTGCAACGCACCGAGGAGCTCCCGGGCTCCGGGCCGCCACGGGACGCCGTGCGCGAACAGCTCGCCGGCCCGCTCGTAGAGCCAGGCACCGGCCTCCCGCTGCTCACCGGCCGGCACCGTGTCCCGTCCGGCCTCCCGGAAGCAGATCCGCAGGCTCGACTCCAGCGAGCCGCCGACCGACTCCAGGCGCGCCGCCGTGTTCAGCGGCGGCGCACCCAGGTGCTTCATGAGGTCGTTGAGGGCGACCTCCCACACCTTCTCGGAGTCGATCAGCGTCCCGTCCATGTCCAGCAGCACCGCCGCCGGACGGTCCCGCAACTCAGGCATCGGGGGTGTAACCGAGGTTCGGCCGCAACCACTTCTCGACGTAGGGGACGTCCTTGCCGAGCCGCTCCGCGTAGTCGGTAATCTGGTCCTTGCCGACCCGGCCCACGGTGAAGTACCGCGAGCCCGGGTTCTGGAAGATCATCCCGCTGACCGCGGCCGCCGGCGTCATCGCGTACGACTCGGTCAGCGCGATCCCCAGGTCCTCGGCCCCGAGCAGGTCGAACAGCGGACGCTTCTGGACGTGGTCCGGGCAGGCCGGGTAGCCGAACGCCGGGCGGATGCCCCGGAACTTCTCGCCGAGCAGCTCGTCGATCGGCTGGTCGGCGTCCGGCTCGAACCACTCGCGGCGGGCCTGCCGGTGCGCGTACTCGGCGAAGGCCTCGGCGAGCCGGTCGGCCAGCGCCTTGACCATGATCGACTTGTAGTCGTCGAGGGCGTCCTCGTACTCCTTGGCCATGACGTCGGCACCGTGGATGGCCACCGCGAACGCACCGAGGTGGTCGCCCTCCGGGGCCACGAAGTCGGACAGGCAGCGGTTGGCCCGACCGAGCGGCTTCTTCGTCTGCTGGCGCAGCATCGGGATCCGCACGTCCCCCGAGTCCGGCGAGACGACCACGTCGTCACCCTCGGCGTGCGCCGCCCAGAACCCGTAGACGCCGTGCGCGCTGAACCGGTCGTTCGCGATGATGTCGTCCAGCATCGCGTTGGCGTCGTCGTAGAGCTCCTTGGCGACCGGCTCGTCCAGGATCTGCGGGAACTTGCCCTTCATCTCCCAGGCCAGGAACAGGAACTGCCAGTCGATCAGCTCCCGCAGCTCGGCGATCGAGGGCGTGCACTCGCGGGTCCCGGTGAACTCCGGCGTCGGCAGGTCGTCGAACTCGACCTGCTCCGGGTTGGCGCGGGCCTCCTCGATGCTCAGCAGCGGCTTCTGCTCGCGCCCGGCGTGCTGCTCGCGCAGCCGCTCCTGGTCCTCGTCGTTGGTCTTGGCCAGCGCCTCGGCCCGGTCGTCGTCGAGCAGGTCGGACACCACACCGACGACCCGGGACGCGTCGAGCACGTGCAGCACGTTGGCGTCGTAGGCCGGAGCGACCTTGACCGCGGTGTGCTGCTTCGACGTGGTGGCGCCGCCGATCAGCAGCGGGAGCTTGAGCCCGCGGCGTTCCATCTCGGCGGCCACGCCGACCATCTCGTCGAGCGACGGCGTGATCAGCCCGGACAGGCCGACCACGTCGGCGTCCTCGGCGACCGCGGTGTCCAGGATCGTCTGGGCCGGGACCATCACACCGAGGTCGATGACCTCGTAGTTGTTGCAGCCCAGCACGACGCCGACGATGTTCTTGCCGATGTCGTGCACGTCGCCCTTGACCGTGGCCATGACGACCTTGCCGTTGCCCCGCTCGGACTGGATCTCGCCGCGGGCCTTCGCCTCCTCCTTCTCCTTCTCCATGAAGGGTTCGAGGTAGGCGACCGCCCGCTTCATCACGCGGGCCGACTTCACGACCTGCGGCAGGAACATCTTCCCGTCGCCGAACAGGTCACCGACGATCTTCATGCCGTCCATCAGCGGGCCCTCGATCACCTCGAGGGCCTGGGTGGCCTGCGCGCGGGCCTCCTCGGCGTCGTCCTCGATGTAGTCGACGATGCCGTGCACCATCGCGTGCGAGATGCGCGCCTGGACGTCGTTCTCCCGCCAGGACAGGTCCTGCTCGCGGCGGGTGCCCTCGCCCTTGAACCGGTCGGCGTTCTCCACCAGCCGGTCGGTGGCGTCCGGGCGCCGGTTGAACAGGATGTCCTCGACCATCTCCAGCAGGTCCGCCGGGATGTCCTGGTAGACCGCCAGCTGCCCGGCGTTGACGATGCCCATGTCCAGGCCGGCCTTGATGGCGTGGAACAGGAACGCCGAGTCCATCGCCTCGCGCACCACGTTGTTGCCGCGGAACGCGAACGACAGGTTCGAGACACCACCCGAGATGTGCGTGCCCGGGCAACGCTCCTTGATCCGCGAACAGGCCTCGATGAAGTCCTTCGCGTAGTTGTTGTGCTCCTCCATGCCGGTGGCGATGGCCAGGATGTTCGGGTCGAAGATGATGTCCTCGGGCGGGAAGCCGTCCGCGACCAGCAGGTCGTAGGCCCGGCCGGAGATCTCGACCTTGCGGTCGGCGGTGTCCGCCTGACCGGTCTCGTCGAACGCCATCACCACGACACCTGCGCCGTACGAGCGCACCGTGCGGGCCTGGGAGAGGAACTGCTCCTCGCCCTCCTTGAGGCTGATCGAGTTGACCACGCCCTTGCCCTGGACGCACTTCAGACCGGCCTCGACCACCCGCCACCGGGAGCTGTCGATCATGATCGGCAGCCGGGCGATCTCCGGCTCGGTGGCCAGCAGGTTCAGGAACGTCGTCATCTCCTCCTCGGACTCGAGGAGGTCGGCGTCCATGTTGACGTCGAGCATGTTGGCGCCACCGCGGACCATGTCCAGCGCCACGTCGAGCGCGCCGTTGTAGTCCTTCGACTCGATGAGGCGGCGGAACCGCTTGGAGCCGGTGACGTTGGTCCGCTCACCGATCATCACGAAGCCGGTGTCCGGACCGATCTCGAACCGCTCCAGGCCCGAGAACCGGGTCTTCTCCGGCGCCTCGACGGGCGCGCGCGGGGGCATCGACTTCACCGCGGACGCGATCTCGCGGATGTGGTCGTGCCCGGTGCCGCAGCAGCCGCCGACGATGTTGACCAGCCCGGACTCGCTGAACTCCTTGAGCAGCGCCGCGGTCTGCTCCGGGGTCTCGTCGTAGCCACCGAACGCGTTCGGCAGGCCGGCGTTCGGGTAGCTGGCGGTGAAGGTGTCGGCGATCTGCGACAGCGCCTCGACGTGCGGGCGCATCTCGTCCGCACCCAGCGAGCAGTTCAGGCCGACCACCAGCGGCTGCGCGTGCCGGACCGAGGTCCAGAACGCGTCCACGGTCTGCCCGGACAGGGTCCGCCCGGACCGGTCGACGATCGCCACCGAGATCCAGATCGGCAGGTGCGGCGCGACGTCGTGCGCGGCCTGCAGGGCCACCTTGGAGTTCAGCGTGTCGAAGATCGTCTCGATCAGCAGGATGTCCACGCCACCGGCGTCCAGCGCCGCGATCTGCGCGGCGTAGGAGTCGTAGACCTGCTGGTACGTGACGGCGCGGAAGGCCGGGTCCTCGACCTTCGGCGACAGCGACAGCGTCACGTTCAGCGGGCCGATCGATCCGGCGACCCACTTCGGCTCGCCGGTGGACTCCTCGGCCTCGTCGGCGGCCTGCCGGGCCAGCCGTGCGGCCTCCGCGTTCATCCGGTCCGCATAGTCCTCCAGCGCGTAGTCGGCCTGACCGATCCTCGTCGCGGTGAAGGTGTTCGTGGTGGTGAGGTCCGCGCCGGCCTCGAAGTACCGGCGGTGCACGTCCAGGATCAGGTCCGGACGGGTCAGGTTCAGCACGTCCGGGTCACCGTTGGTGTCCTTCGGGTGCTCGGCGAGGAAGTCCGCCGTGTAGTCGTCGGGCGTGAGCCCCAGTCCCTGGATGACGGTGCCCCAGGCACCGTCGATGACTCCGATCCGCTCACCGAGTAGCTCTCTGAGCTGTTGGGTCTTCTGCTCCACTCGGCTGACCCGCTCAGGGTCCGCGTGACCGGCTGTGTTCTCGCCGTCCGAAGAGGTGCTCACCGCGTGATCCGCTCCCGTCGTAGATGACACGATCGGTCAGGCTACCTGCTGACGGGAGTTCGACCGGGTTCTGAGCCTCCGGGGTCGTAGGCTGGACCGATGACCGACCGAGAGCCGAGCACCGCGGGAACCGGCGACACGCCCGCCATGGTCGAGCCGGTCCTCATCGCCGCGTTCGAGGGCTGGAACGACGGCGGAGAGGCCGCGAGCACCGCCCTGGAGCACCTGGAACTCACCTGGGACGCCGAGTCGCTGACGTCGATCGACCCCGAGGAGTACTACGACTTCCAGGTGACGCGCCCGCACGTGAAGCTCTCCGACGGCGTGACCCGCCGGATCGAGTGGCAGACGACACGTTTGTCGTGGGCCACACTGCCCGGCACCGACCGGCACGTCGTCCTGGTGAACGGGATCGAGCCGAACCTGCGCTGGCGCTCGTTCTGCGCCGAGCTGGTCGGACATGCCCAGCGCCTGGGCGTGACGAAGGTCATCACCCTCGGCGCCCTGCTCACGGAGGTTCCGCACACCCGACCGACCCCGGTCAACGGCACCTCGTGGGATGCCGAGTCGCTCGCCCGGATGGGCACCGAGCCCGCGAACTACGAGGGCCCGACCGGCATCGTCGCGGTCTTCCAGCAGGCCTGCGTGCAGGCCGGGATCCCGGCCGTGTCGTACTGGGCCGAGGTGCCGCACTACGTCTCGCAGGCCCAGGTGCCCAAGGCCGCGGTCGCGCTGCTGCACCGGATCGAGGAGGCCCTCGACGTCGAGGTGCCGCTCGGTGGGCTCCCGGAGAAGGCCGAGGAGTGGGAGCGAACGGTCTCCGAGATGGCCGACGCCGACGACGAGGTCCGCGAGTACGTCCGGCAGCTGGAGGAGCAGGCATCCGAGTCGGAGGCCGAGGACACCCAGGCGGGACTGCGCGACACCTCCGGTGACTCGATCGCCGCGGACTTCGAGCGCTACCTGCGCCGCCGCGGCCCGAACTCCTGAGCGCCGTTCCCGCACTCCGACGGGGTGCCCTGTTCGCCGGAGCGTTCCTGGGGCCGTTCGGCGGCGGGATCACGGCCGCGATGCTGCCGGAGCTGGGCGCCGACTTCGGCGTGCCCACCGGGACCGCCTCGGTATCGATCACCGCGTACCTGCTGCCGTTCGCGGCGGTGATGCTGGTCTCCGGCACGCTCGGCGAGCGCTGGGGCCGGGGACGGACGGTCGTCGCCGGGTACGCGCTCTACGTGCTCGCCTCGCTGGCGTGCGTGCTGGCGGCGTCCTGGACGCTGTTCCTGGCCGGCCGGGCGCTGCAGGGCGTCGCGAACGCGTTCACCACCCCGCTGCTGCTGGCCGCGCTCGCCTCGTCGGTCGAGCCGGAGCGGCTGGGCCGCGCGCTGGGCTGGTTCGGCTCGCTGCAGGCCGCCGGGCAGACCTCGGCCCCGCTGGTCGGCGGGCTCGCCGCCGAGGCCGACTGGCGGCTGGCCTTCGGAGGGGCCGCGGCGGTGGCGTTGCTGCTCGCGCTGGTCGGGATCCCCGGCGGCTCGCCGGTCCCGGCCGGGACCTCGCCCCCGCGGCTGCGGTCGGCCTGGACCGGACCGGTGCTGCGGCTCGGACTCGTCGCCGGGCTGGGCTGGGGCTGCCTGGCCGGGTTGAACTTCCTGCTCGCGCTGCGCCTGGAGGACGAGTTCGGGCTCGGCGCCGGGCCGCGCGGGCTGGTGCTGACCGCGCTCGGGATCGCCGGGATCCTCACGGCCCGGCTGATCGGCGGGACCGTGGACCGGCTCGGACCGCAGCGGTGCGTGCTGGCCGGCGCGGTCGGCGGCGGGCTGCTGGTGGCCGGGGTCGGGATCGCCCCGGTGCTGTGGGCGGTCGTCGCGTTCTGGGCGGCGGCCGGGGTGTGCAGCCAGCTGATCCTCGTCGGGGTGAACGCGCTGGTCCTGGGATCGGGCGGGCCGAACAGCGGTGGCGCGGTGTCGGTGGTGCAGGCGGTCCGGTTCGCCGGGACCGCGGCCTCCCCGGTGGCGATCACGCCGATCTACCACGCGGACCCGGTGGCCGGGTTCCTCGTGCCGGCGGGCCTGCTGGCCGCCGGGGTGCCCGCCGTACTGGACCGCGCGCGCGTGCGCGAGGTCAGCGACTGACCGCGTGCGCCCGCAGGTCGTCGAGGTCGACCCACTCGCAGGTGCGGGCGTGCGTCGCCTCGAGCACCACCGGCGGGGCGACTCCCGCGCGCAGCGCCTCGGCCCAGCGGTCGGCACACAGGCACCACCGGTCCCCCGGCGCCAGCCCGGCGAATCCGAACTCCGGGCGCGGGGTGGACAGGTCGTTGCCCCGCTCGCGGGAGAAGTCCAGGAACTCCGCGGTGACCCGGGCGCAGACCGTGTGGACGCCGGCGTCCTCGCCGCCGGTGTCGCAGCAGCCGTTGCGGTAGAAGCCGGTGAGCGGGTCGGTCGAGCAGCTCTCCAGCTCACCGCCGAGAACGTTGTGCGCCATGCCGCCATTCGACCACGGACCCCGGGTGCTCCGCGGTCCTCGGGCGCCGCCGGTACCCGGGATCAGAGTGCGACGCCGAGCAGGGTGTCCAGGGCGGTACGGGCCAGCTGCGGCGCGGCCGGGTCGGTCCCGCGGCGGGTCAGCGCCTCGTCCACCCAGGCGTCGACGGCGGCCAGGGCACCAGGGGTGTCGAGATCGTCGGCCAGGTGTGTGCGCAGCTTCGCGACCAGCTCGGTGGCGTCCGGCCCGGCGTCCAGCGAGACGGCCTCGCGCCAACGGGCGACCCGCTTCTCCCCCAGCGCGTGCACCTCATCGGTCCAGGACCGGTCGGCCCGGTAGTGCCCGTCGAGCAGCGCGACCCGGATGACGTTCGGGTCCACCCCGGAGTTGCGCAGCTTGGAGACAAAGACCAGGTTGCCCTGCGACTTGGACATCTTCTCGCCGTCCAGGCCGATCATCCCGGTGTGCACGTAGTGCCGGGCGAACGGGTGCTCGCCGGTGAGCGACTCGGCGTGCAGCGCGCCGCACTCGTGGTGCGGGAAGATCAGGTCCGAGCCGCCGCCGTTGAGGTCGACCTGCGAGCCGAGCCGGTTCAGGCCGATCGCGGTGCACTCGACGTGCCAGCCCGGCCGGCCGCGCCCGAGGTCGGACTCCCAGGCCGGCTCGCCGGGGCGCTCCATCCGCCACAGCACCGGGTCCAGCGGGCTGCGCTTGCCCGGCCGGTCCGGGTCGCCGCCGCGCTCCCGGGAGAGCCGGACCATCGTGTCGTGGTCGTAGTTCGACTCGTAACCGAAGTGCCCGGTGGCGGTCACGTCGTGGTAGACGTCCGGGTACTCCGGGTCGTCGAGCCGGTACGCGGCGCCGGAGGCGAGCAGCTTCGCGACCAGCTCGGCGATCTCCGGGACCGCCTCGACCGCCCCGACGAACTGGCGCGGCGGCAGCACTCGCAGCGCCTCCATGTCCTCCCGGAACAGCGCCGTCTCGCGCAGCCCGAGCACCACCCAGTCGTCCTGGTCGCGCGCCGCGCGCTCCAGCAGCGGGTCGTCGATGTCGGTCACGTTCTGCACGTAGTGCACCTCGTGGCCGAGGTCGCGCCACAGCCGGTGCACCAGGTCGAAGGCCAGGTAGGTGGCGGCGTGACCGAGGTGCGTGGCGTCGTAGGGGGTGATCCCGCAGACGTACATGGTGGCGACCGGCCCGGGCGCGGTCGGCCGTACCCGGCCGGTCGCGGTGTCGTGCAGCCGCAGCGCGGGGCCGCTGCCCTGCAGCGCCGGTAGGTCGGTCGGGGCCCATGTCTCCATGCTCGTCAACCTACCTGCGCGCCGGTGCGGTGTGGGGTGCGCGGCGGGTGCGCTCAGGCACCCGGGGGCGCCGGGTCCGACACGGGCTCCACCGGCGCCGGGGTGCGGTGCCGCAGCGACAGCAGCGTGCCCAGGACCATGGTGATGACCAGGCCGATCGCGGTGTACCAGGTGAACCCGACGGCGTCCGGCGCGAGCAGGAACAGCGACGCCATGACCACCACGGCGACCGCGAACCCGATGATCGCGTCGAGCTGGCGGGAGCGCGGCACGAACATGCCGAGCGCGAACGCGCCGAGCAGACCGCCGTAGGTGATCCCGGCGACCGACAGGCCCAGCTCGACGACCGGGTCCTCGGTCGAGGTGAACAGGTTCGCGAACACGATGAACACCAGGCCCCAGGCCAGCGTGGTGATCCGGGACAGCCGGATCTCCTGCGCGGGGGCGAGCTCGCGGCGGGACAGCCTCTGCACCAGGTCGATCACCGTCGACGACGACAGGGCCGACAGCGAGGAGCTCAGCGTCGACATCGCGGCGGCCAGGATGCCGGCCAGTACCAGCCCGGAGATCCCCGGCGGCAGGTCCTGCACCACGAACCGCGGGAAGATCTCGTCCCCGGTCCCGACGCCGAGCTGGTCCGGTGTCGCGCCCCGGTAGTAGCCCCACAGGAACAGACCGACCACCAGGAACAGCGCGAACTGCACGCCGACGATCACCGCGGAGAAGATCACCGCCTTCTGCCCGTCGCGGACGCTGCGGCAGGACAGCAGCCGCTGGACGATGATCTGGTCGACGCCGTGGCTGGCCATCGACAGCAACGCGCCGCCGACGACCGCGGTGAGGAACGCGTACGGCGCGCTGACCGGGTTCGAGGTGAAGTCCAGCAACGTCGTCTTGCCGCCGGCGACGGCGTCGTCCCAGAACCCGGACGGCAGCCGCGGGGCGATCACGACCAGCGCCGCGACACCGCCGACCAGGTAGATGGCCATCTGCAGCACGTCAGTCCAGACCACGGCCTTGATCCCGCCCAGCCAGGTGTAGGCCACGGTGACCAGGGAGAGCACCACGATGATCCAGAAGTAGGACACCTCGATGCCCATCCCGGACAGGATCACCTTCACCGGGATCGCGGCGGCGAACATCCGGACCCCGTCGGCCAGCAGCCGGGTCAGCAGGAACGCCACCGAGGCGGTGCCCTGCATGCCCCGCCCGAACCGCTGCCCCAGGTAGCCGTAGGCGGTGGTCAGCTTCCCGGTGGCGTAGCGCGGGAGCAGCACGAACGCCACCACGATCCGGCCGATCAGGTATCCCAGCGCCAGCTGCAGGTAGGTGAGGCTGCCGAGGTAGGCGACGGTCGGGACGCTGATCACGGTCAGGGCCGAGGTCTCGGTGGCGACCACCGAGAACGCGATCGCCCACCAGGGCAGCTCCCGGCCGCCGAGGAAGTAGTCCTCGTTGCTCTTCTGCCGGCCCGCCATCCAGAGCCCGATCCCGAGGGACAGGACGAGGTAGACGACGATCACGACGAGATCGAGGGTGCGCACGGGCGGCTCCCGGTGGTCGGTCCGGCGGTGCCGGAAGGGTCAGGTCGGGCCGGGTCTGGTCGGGCCGGGTCTGGTCGGGCCGGGTGTGGACGTGGTGCGGGCGGGCGGGACGACCCGGAGCCGGGACGGCGGCGATGCCGGATCGGGCAGCCGCAGCGGCCCGGCGCCGGGGCTGATCCGCCCGGCGAGGGTCGGGGCGGGGGCCCCGGTGCAGGTCGGGACGGTCGCGGCGACGCCGTGCCAGGTCAGGAAGCCCAGCAGCGCGAACAGGTGGGCCTCCTTGCCGTCCCCGGGCAGCCCGGCCGACTCCACCGGCCGCAGCCGCGCGGGGGCGAGCCGCCGTTCCAGCGCGGCGACGACGGCCGGGTTGCGCGCTCCCCCGCCGGAGACCAGCACCTCGGCGACGCCGTACGGGCGCAGCGCGTCCGCCACCGTCACCGCGGTCAGCTCGACCAGCGTGGCCAGCAGGTCCGCCACCCGCGCCGGGTCGAGCAGCGCGGAGCCCGCCAGCACCCGGTCCAGGTAACCGGGGTCGAAGAGCTCCTTGCCGGTGCTCTTCGGCGGGCGACGGCCGTAGAACGGCTCGCGCTGCAGCGCGGCGAGCACGTCCGGGTCCGCGGTGCCGCGCAGCGCGCGGACCCCGCCGGTGTCCTGGTGCTCGCCGGTGGCACGGCGGACCGCCGCGTCGAGCAGGGCGTTCGCCGGGCCGGTGTCGAAGGCCGTCGGCTCCCCCGCGCCCACCACGGTCACGTTCGCGATCCCGCCCAGGTTCAGCGCCGCCGCCGGCGCGCCTGCGGCGGCGACCCGGTCGCCGAGCAGCAGCACGTCGAGGACCGAGGCGAGCGGTGCGCCCTGACCACCGGCGGCGACGTCGCGGGCACGCAGGTCGGAGACGACCGGAAGGCCGGTCGCCTCGGCGATCCAGGCGGGCTGTCCGAGCTGCAGGGTGCCGTGCACGGCGCCGTCGGCGACGTCGTGGAACAGCGTCTGGCCGTGGCTCACGACGAGGTCGGCGCGGCCTCCGGCCAGCTCGTCGATCCCGCGCCGGGCGGCGTCGGCGAAAGCCTGCCCGAGCGCGGTGTCGATCCGGCAGACCGCCTCGCACGTGGTCGGTGCCGGCGGCAGCGCGTCCAGCACGGCGTTGCGCAGGCCGTCCGGGAACGCGATCTCGAGATGGCCGAGCGGGGTCAGGACGACGGCGTCGCCGTCCAGCACGAGCCGGGTGGCGGCGACGTCGATGCCGTCCACCGAGGTGCCCGACGAGAGCCCGATGACGATCACCGTTCCGCCTCCCCGGCGGCACCGGCGATCGCGTCGGCGACCCGCCCGCCGGCCCGCTCGAGCAGGGCCGCGGCCCCGGCCGCGGGCACCCCGGCCAGCAGCGCGACGATCGCGGTCTTGGCGTGCCCGCCGGCGTCGTCCAGGGCGGCGCGGACCTCGTCCGGCGCGGCGCCGGTGGCCTCGCCGACGATCCGCTCGGCGCGCACGCGCAGCTTCCGGTTGGTGGCGGCGACGTCGACCATGAGGTTGCCGTGCACCTTGCCCAGCCGCACCATCACCGCCGTCGACAGCGCGGTGAGCAGCATCTTCTGGCTGGTGCCCGCCTTCATCCGGGTGGATCCGGCGACGATCTCGGGGCCGGTGTCCAGGGTGATCGCGACGTCGACCTGCCCGGCGATCGGGCTGCCCGGGTTGTTCGCGACCGAGGCGGTGGCGGCGCCGGCCTCCCGGGCCGCGGCGAGCACGGCCCGGACGTAGGGGGTGCGACCGGATGCGCTGATCCCGAGCACGACGTCGTCCGGGCCGGGGCTCAGGGCGGCCAGGTCGGCACGTCCGGCGTCGGTGTCGTCCTCGGCGCCCTCCACCGCGGCGGTCACCGCGGCGCGGCCGCCGGCCAGCAGGGCGCGGACCCGGCCGTCGCCGACGCCGTAGGTGGGGGGCAGCTCGGTGGCGTCGAGTGCCGCCAGCCGGCCCGCGGTCCCGGCGCCGGCGTAGACCAGCCGCCCGCCGCGGCGCAGCGCGGCCACGGCCAGGTCGGCGACCGCGGCGATCCGCTCCGCCTCGGCCCGGACCGCGTCGACGACACCGGCGTCCTCGGCGGTGATCAGGTCGACGACCGCCCGGGTGGACCAGCGGTCCAGGTCCGCGAGGTCGGGGCGGGAGCGCTCGGTCGCCAGCGCGCCGAGGCCCTCGGGCCGCTCCGCGCGGGTCACCGGGCACCTCCGGGTGCGGGGGTCTCCGCCGCGGTGAGCAGGGCGTGGTGCGGCACGTGCGGGTCCTCCAGGAGCAGCCGGGCGCCGTCGAGGGCGTCCCCGAGCGGGGTCGTGCGGGTCAGCGAGCGGGCGGTGAGGGCGGCGTCGAGCGGGCCGGTGAGGACGGGGCCGGCAGCGAGCAGCCCGCCGCCGCAGGCCACCGGCTGCACGCCCGTGGGGCGGGCCGGCAGCTGCAGCCGGTGCGCGGCGGCGGCCGCGGCGTCGGCCAGGTCGGTGGCGGCCCGTCCGACGATCCCGGCGGCGACCGGGTCGGCGTCCGGCTCGACGGCTGCGACGGCCAGCACGTCCGGCGCGAACGCGGCGATCTCGCGGGCCGGGTTGGCAGCGCCGTACATCCGGGCCGGGACGCCGTCCGGGTCGCCGAACCGGGCGCGGACCCGGGCGAGCAGGTCATTCGAACCGCCGGGGCGCCCGTCCTGTGCCCGCAGCGCGGCGCGTAGCCCGGCGCGACCGATCGCGTACCCGCTGCCGTCGTCGCCGAGCTGGTGGCCCCAGCCGTCGACCCGGGCCGAGCGGCCGCCGGCGTCGACGCCGAGCGCGACGGTGCCGGTACCGGCGGCCAGCACCACGCCCGGGGCGCCGCCCAGCGCCCCGGCGTGCCAGAGCGTCATGTCGCTGCCCAGCAGCACCTCGACCGCGGCCCCGAACCGGGCGCGCAGCCCGGCCGCGAGCGCGCCGGCCCTCCCCGGCGCGCTCGCCAGGCCGGCCAGCCCGGCGGCGATCCGGTCCGGGGCCGGCCAGCCTTCGGTGGCGGCGGCGATCGCGCCGAGCGCCCGGGCCGGGCCGTCGGCCTCGGCGATCCCACCGGCCCCGGGCGCCTGCCCGGACGCGACCCGTACCCCGGCCTCGACGAGCGCGGCCCGGCAGCCGGTCTTGCCCACGTCGAGCAGCAGCAGCCGGGTCACCGGACCGGCTCCGTGCCGGTCCGCGCGCCGACCGGCGCGATCTCGGTCTCGATCCGGTAGCGGTCGCCGCGGTAGACGGCACGGACGAACTCCAGCACCCGCCCGTCCGCGTCCCGGGTGGCTCGCTCGAACAGCAGCGCCGGGCTGTGCACGGGCACCCCGAGCAGGGCGGACTCGGACGGGTCGGTGACCGTCGGCTCGATCGACTGGCGGCCGCCCGCGACCTCGTGGCCGTACCCGGCCAGCAGCTCGTAGAACGACGACTCGGCGAGCGCCGCCGCGTCCATCCCGGGCACCAGCCCGGCCGGCACGTGCAGCGTCTCCAGGGCCATCGGCTCGCCGTCGGCCAGCCGCAGCCGCAGCGCCCGGACGACCTGGGCGTCCGGGGAGACCTCCAGCCGCCGGCCGAGCCGGGCCCCGGCCGGGCGGACCTCGAACTCGACGATCCGGGTCGCCGGGACCAACCCGCGGGCCCGCATGTCGGCGGAGAACGACGTCGCGGTCAGCTCCTGCCCGATCCGCGGCCCGACCGCGAACACCCCGGCCCCCTGCCTGCGGCGCAGCCGCCCGGCCGAGACCAGCTCGTCGATCGCCCGGCGCAGCGTCGTGCGGCTGACCCCCACCTCGCGGGCCAGCTCGCGCTCGGGGGGCAGCGGCTCACCGGCCGCCATGCCCTCCACCCGTTCGCGCAGCTCGTCGTGCAGCCGCCGGTACTTCATCGTCCCCTCCCGGAAAAGGTGGACCAGTGGTACAGTTTTTGCCGCCGGATTGCAAGCCTTCGGCCGGACCAGTGGTCCACTCACCTGATCGTCGAGCCGACCCGAGGAGTGCCGTGGCCCCCGGTGCGTTGATGGCCGCCGAGACCGCCGAGCAGCCCGCCGCCTGGCAGCGGCTGCTGGACGCCGCCGGCCCGGACGGGGCGTCCGGTGTGGACCGTGCCGCCGGGCTGGCCCGGGCCCGGTCCCCGCGGTTCGTGCTGTTCGCCGCCCGCGGCACCAGCGACCACGCGGCGCTCTACGCGAAGTACCTGACCGAGATCCGGCTCGGGTTGCCGGCCGGGCTCGTGTCGCCGTCCACGCTCACCGCCTACGCCGCCCGGCCCGACCTGCGCGACGTGCTGCTGATCGCGGTCAGCCAGTCCGGCGGGTCGCCGGACCTGCTCGAGTGCGTCGAGGTCGCCCGCGGCCAGGGTGCGCTCACCGTGGCGGTCACCAACAACGCGGCGTCGGCGCTGGCCGACGCGGCACACGCGCACGTCGACGTCCTCGCCGGACCGGAACGGGCGGTGGCCGCGACCAAGTCCTACACCGCGCAGCTGCTGGCCCTGCACCTGCTCGTCTCCCGGATCCTCGGCGCGCCGGACCCGGGCGTGGACGCGCTCCCCGACCTCGGCGAGCAGTCGCTGGCACGGGACGACCGGGTCGCCGCCCTGGCCGCCCGTTACCGGTTCGCCCAACGGCTGCTCACCACCGGCCGCGGCTACTCCTACCCGACGGCCCGGGAGGCCGCGCTGAAGCTGATGGAGACCGCCTACGTCTCGGCGCAGGCGTTCTCCGGGGCGGACCTGCTGCACGGCCCGCTGGCCCTGGTCGACCCGCTGGTCCCGGTGCTGGCGGTGGTCTCCCCCGGCGCCGGTGGCGACGCGATGGCCCCGGTGCTGGACTCGCTCGCCGCCCGGCACGCGGACGTCCTGCGGGTCGGTGACGCGGGCGACCTCGCGCTGCCCGCGGCGCCGGCCGAGGAGCTGGCGCCCCTGCTGGAGATCCTCCCGCTGCAGATGCTGGCCCGGCACGTCGCCGTCGCCCGTGGCGGTGACCCGGACGCCCCGCGCGGCCTGCACAAGGTGACGGAGACCCGGTGAGCCTGCTCGTCGCCGCCGACCTGCTCGCCGTGGACGGCGACGCCCCGGCCGGGCCCGGCTGGATCGCCTGCGAGGACGGCCGGGTGACCGGCACCGGGACCGGCACGCCGCCGCGCCCGCCGGACCGGCGGGCCGCCGTCGTCGTGCCGGGGTTCGTGGACCTGCACTGCCACGGCGGAGGCGGCGCGTCGTTCGGTACCGACGAGGACGGGTCGGCGCGCGCGGCCGCGTTCCACGCCGCACACGGCACGACGACGCTGCTGGCCTCCCTGGTCACGCTCGCCCCGGACGAGCTGGCCCGCTCGGTGCGGGCGCTGTCCCCGCTGCTCGACGACGGCGTGCTGGCCGGGGTGCATCTGGAGGGCCCGTGGCTGGCCGCGGACCGGTGCGGCGCGCACGATCCGGCGTTGCTGCGCGATCCCGATCCGGCCGAGCTCGGCGCGCTGCTGGACACCGGGGCGGTCGCGATGGTGACCCTGGCGCCCGAGCTCCCCGGCGGCCTCGACGCGGTGGCGGCGGTGGCCGCGGCGGGCGCGCTGGCCGCCGTCGGGCACACCACCGCGGGCCACGACCTGTCCCGGCGCGCGCTGGACGCCGGCGCCCGGGTCGGCACCCACCTGTTCAACGCGATGGGGCCGCTGCACCACCGCGACCCCGGCCCGGCCGGGGCGCTGCTCGCCGACCCGCGCGCGGTCGTCGAGCTGATCACCGACCGCGTGCACGTGCACCCGGCGCTGTGGGAGATCGTCGCCGGTGCGGCGCCCGGCCGGGTCGCCGCGGTGACCGACGCGATGGCCGCGGCCGGGATGCCGGACGGCGACTACCGGCTCGGCGGGCTGGCCGTCGAGGTCTCCGGCGGGGTGGCCCGGCGGCCCGGCGGCACCATCGCCGGGTCCACCGCGACCGCCGACGCGCTGTTCCGCAACGTCGTGGCGGCCCATCCCGGGCCGCGGTCCGCGGCGCTGGCCCGCGCCGTCGCCTGGACCTCGGGCACCCCGGCCGGCCTGCTCGGCCGGGGCGACATCGGGCACCTGCGCCCGGGGGCGCGCGCCGATCTGGTCCTGCTCGATCCGGACCTGCGGGTGGAGGCCGTGTTCCAGGCCCGTGAGTGGTTATCGCGGTCGAGACCGCGATAACCACTCACGGGCCGCGCCAGCGGCCCGCCGAGTACAGGTGCGAGTCCGGGAAGTGCCGGGCGGCGAGCGCCTCGCCGACGATGATCACGGCGGTGCGCTCGATCCCGGCCTCCCGCACGGCCTTCGGCATGGCCTCCAGGGTGCCGCGCAGCACGACCTCGTGCGCCCGGGACGCGTGCGCGACGACCGCCGCCGGGCAGTCCCCGCCGTAGGACGGGGCGAGCGCGTCGACGACCTCGTCGATCCGGTGCACGGCCAGGTGCAGCACGACCGTGCCGCCGGCGTTGCCGAGCTGCGCCAGGCCCTCGTGCTCGGGCATCGGGGTGGCGCGCGCGGCGATCCGGGTGAGCGTGACGGTCTGCGCGACCGTCGGGACGGTCAGCTCCCGGCCGAGCGCCGCGGCCGCGGCCGCGTAGGCCGGGACACCGGGGCACACGTCGTACGGGACGCCCTCGGTCTCCAGCCGGCGCATCTGCTCGGCCACCGCGGAGAACACCGCCGGATCCCCGGACGCGAGCCGGGCGACGTCGAGCCCGTGCCGGTGCGCCCGCACCATCTCGGCGACGATCTCGTCGAGGGTCATCAGGGCGGTGTCCACCGTGCGGGCGCCGGGCGGGCAGATCTCCAGCATCTCCGGCGGGACCAGGCTGCCGGCGTAGAGGCAGACCGGGGCGGCGGCGATCAGGTCCCGGGCGCGCAGCGTGAGCAGGTCCACCGCACCCGGCCCGGCCCCGATGAAGTGCACCGTCACGACCCTGTCCTCCTCACGACCCTGTCCTCCTCATGTCACGGCCTCCCTGGTGAGGCTCCAGATCGTCACCGGCATGCCCGGACGCCAGCCGTGGAAGTGCCCGCCCCGGCCGACCGGCTCGGCCCGGGCCACCTGCACCCGGACCAGGTCTCCCCCGTGCTCGGCGTGCGCCGCGGCGAGCATCGCCTCGGTCTGCACGGTCACCGCGTTGGCGACCAGCCGGCCGCCGGGTCGCAGCGCGGCCAGGCAGGCGTCCAGCACGCCGTCGCGGGTCAGGCCGCCGCCGACGAACACGACGTCCGGCTCCGGCAGCCCGGCCAGCGCGTCCGGAGCGGCGCCGGTGACCACCCGCAGGCCCGGTACGCCGAGGGTGGCGGCATTGGCCGCCACCCGCTCGGCCCGCTCGGGGCGGGACTCGACCGCGATCGCGGTGCAGCCGCGGTGCGCGCGCATCCACTCGACGCCGATCGAGCCGGACCCGGCGCCGACGTCCCACAGCAGCTCGCCCGGCCGGGGCGCCAGGTGGGCGAGGGTGACCGCGCGGACCTCCCGCTTGGTGAGCTGACCGTCGTGGTCGTAGGCGTCGTCGGGCAGCCCCGGGGTCTCGCCGAACGGGGCCAGCCCGGCGTCGGGCACGCACTCGACCGCGACGACGTTGAGCGGGTCGGCGTCGCCGCGCCACCCGGCCGCGGTGCCGGTGACGGTGCGCTCGTCCGGGGCGCCGAGGCGTTCCAGGACGCTGAGCCCGGAGCCGCCCCACCCGGCGCCGGTGAGCATCTCCGCGATCTCCGACGGCGACCCGGCACCCGCGCTGAGCACCACCAGCCGGGCCCCCGGCGCGAGCGCTCGGCGCACCGCGTCCAGCGGACGGCCGACCACCGAGAGCACCGAGACCTGCTCGGAGCTCCAGCCGAGCCGCGCACAGGCCAGCGCCACCGACGACGGGTGCGCCAGCACCCGCAGCCGGTCCGGCCCGGCGATCCGGGCCAGGGTGGCGCCGATCCCGAAGAACATCGGGTCGCCGGAGGCCAGCACCGCGACCCGCCGCCCGGCGAGCTCGTCCAGGATCCCGGGGATCGCCGGGACCAGCGGCGACGGCCAGGCCCGCCGCTCCCCCACCACGCCACCGTCCGCGGGGCCGGGCAGCAGGTCCAGCTGGCGGGGGCCGCCGAGCAGCACCTCGGCCTCGCGCAACGCGTCCCGGGACGGTTCGGCGAGCCCGCTCCAGCCGTCCGCGCCGATCCCGACGACGGTCAGCCGCTGCTCAGCCATCGGTGTCGCTCTCCTCGATCTCGCCGGCCTTCTCGGTGACCCCGGCGCTGTCGAAGGTGGCGACGTCGTGCATCGCGCGGGCGGCGCCCTGCAGCACCGGCAGCGCGAGCAGCGCACCGGTCCCCTCGCCGAGGCGCATGTCCAGCTCCAGCAGCGGGACCAGGCCGAGGTGCGCGAGCGCAGTGGGCGCGCCGGGTTCGGCGGAGCGGTGCCCGGCCATGCAGTAGCCGCGGGCCTCCGGGGCCAGCGCGCCGGCGACCAGTGCCGCCGCGCCGCCCGAGACTCCGTCGAGCAGCACCGGGACGCGCAGCGCCGCGGCGCCGAGCACCAGCCCGGCCAGCCCGGCGTGCTCCAGGCCGCCGACCGCGGCGAGCGCGCCGAGCGGGTCGCCCGGGTCCGGCCGGTGCCGTTCGAGCGCGCGCCGGACGACGTCGGTCTTGCGGGTCAGGGTGTCGTCGTCGACGCCGGTGCCGCGGCCGGTGACCTCCGCCGGGTCGGCGCCGGTGAACGCGCAGACCAGGGCCGCCGCGGCGGTGGTGTTGGCGATCCCCATGTCCCCGGTGAGCAGGCAGCGGTTGCCGGCCGCGACCAGGTCCCGGGCCACCTCGATGCCGTGCTCGAGCGCGGTGCGGGCCTGCTCGCGGGTCATGGCGGGCCCGGCGGTCATGTCCGCGGTGCCGCGGGCGACCTTGCGTGGCAGCAGGCCCGGCGCCGGCTCCAGGTCGGCCGCGACGCCGGCATCGACGACCTGGACCTCGGCGCCGAGCTGGCGGGCGAAGGCGTTCACCACGGCCCCGCCGGCCAGGAAGTTCGCCACCATCTGCGCGGTGACCTCCTGCGGCCACGGCGTGACGCCCTGCGCGTGCACGCCGTGGTCGGCGGCGAACACCGCGACCGCGGCCGGGGCGGGCACCGGTGGCGTCTCCGTCCCGGCGATCCCGGCGAGGGTGACGGCGACGTCCTCGACCCGGCCCAGCGCCCCGCGCGGCTTGGTCATCCGGTCCAGCCGGGCCGCGGCGGCGGTCCGGGCGGCGTCGTCCACCGGCCGGACGGCGTCCACAGTGGATTCCAGCAGCGCGGCGGGCGGCGCGCCCGGCAGCCCGCGTGCGCCCCAGGTCTCCTGGTGCACCGCCCAGTCCAGCGGACGCCGGCGGGCCCAGCCGTGCCCCTCCAGCTCGGGCCGCTCCGGGAACGCGTCGACGTGCCCGACACACAGGTACGCGACGACGTCGACGTGCGCGGGCAGGCCGAGCAGCTCGTGCACGGCGGCCAGGCCGGCGTCGTCGAAGAAGCTCACCCAGCCGACGCCGAGGTCCTCGGCCCGGGCGGCCAGCCAGAGGTTCTGCACCGCCAGGGCCACCGAGTAGGGACCCATCTCCGGGCGGTCGTGCCGGCCCAGTACGTGCCGGCCGCCGCGGGTCGGGTCGGCGGTGACGACCAGGTTCAGCGGGGTCTCCCGGATCGCCTCGATCCGGATCGAGCGCAGCGCCTCGGCCCGGGCCGCGGGCAGCGAGGCGGCGTAGCGCTCGCGGTGCTCGGCGACCAGCGCGTGCACCCGCTCCCGGACGCCGGCGTCGTGGACCAGCACGAAGTCCCACGGCTGGGAGAACCCGACCGACGGGGCGGCGTGCGCGGCCTCCAGCACCCGGGTCAGGGCGTCGTCGTCGACCGGGTCGGGCCGGAAGCCGGTGCGGACGTCCCGCCGCGAGTGCAGCACCTCGTAGAACCCGTGCACCCGCGTCCCCCTGTCCCGTGATCACTACCTCGACCGCACAGCGGCGAACGAGACGACCACACGCCTGAACCGATGGTCAACCGACCCGCCCGGGCCGGTCGGGCACCTCACACGCCGGGCCCATACTGGTCGCCGTGAACTGCCCCTGCGGGACTGCCCGCCCCGAGGACGCCTGCTGCGGCCCCGTGCTGGCCGGCCGCCCGGCACCGACCGCCGAGGCGCTGATGCGCAGCCGCTACACCGCCTACGTGCGCGGCGACACCGCTCACCTGGCCGCCTCCTGGCACCCGTCGACCCGGCCGCGGCGGCTGCGTCCGGAGCCGGGTTCGGTGTGGACCGGGCTGGAGATCGTGGACACCAGCGGCGGGTCGCTGTTCGACGACGAGGGCGTCGTCGAGTTCCGGGCGCACCGCACCGACGGCGTGCTGCAGGAGCGCAGCCGGTTCATCCGCCACGAGGGTCGGTGGGTCTATGTGGACGGCGAGGTCGGCCCGCGTTAGGTCGACGCACGACTATCGGGGCCCGTCGTCCGGTGGAGTCAAGACCTCCTCGGGCAGGTAGTGCCCGTAGAGCCGCCACCCGGAGGCGGTGACCTCCCACTGCAGGTCGTCACCGGGGCGCGGATCCATCCGCTCCAGCCGGTTCCAGAGTTCCTCGTGGGCCCGGCCGAACTCGCGCACGGCGTGCCCGATCCGGGTCAGGACGATGCCGGGGATCGTGTACTCGCTGCTCATGACCACGATCCTGCGGTGTACCGGCCGCCCTCGAAACCGGCGGAAACGACCAGTAGCCACAATTTCCTGCCAGTCCGGCGGTCGACTCGGTGCGCGACACCGTCGCGTCGCGCGGCTAACGTCCGGAGACGTGGATCAACAGCAGCACGGGCTGGGTGACGCTCCGACCGGCGGTCCGCTCGACGGCGTCCTGGTCGCCGACTTCTCCCGGGTCCTGGCCGGACCGTACGCGACGATGGTACTGGCCGACCTCGGCGCGACGGTGATCAAGGTCGAGGGGCCGGGCGGCGACGACACCCGGACCTGGAAGCCGCCGGTGGTCGCCGACCCCGAGCACGGCGACATCTCGACCTACTACCTGTCGATCAACCGCAACAAGCGGTCGATCGTGCTCGACCTGACCGACCCGGACGACCTGGAGACCGCCCGGCGGCTCGCGCACCGCGCGGACGTCCTGGTGGAGAACATGCGGCCGGGCGGCATGGACCGCTTTGGCCTGGACCACGCGTCGGTGTCGGCGGCGAACCCGTCGGTCGTCTACTGCTCGATCTCCGGGTTCGGCAGCCGCGGCGGCGCCCACCTGGCCGGATACGACCTGCTGGTGCAGGCGGTCTCCGGGTTGATGAGCCTGACCGGCGAGGCCGACGGGCCGCCGTACCGGGCCGGGGTGGCGGTGTTCGACGTGCTCACCGGGCTGCACGCGGCACTGGCGGTGTCCGCGGCGCTGCGCCACCGGGAGCGCACCGGTGAGGGACAGCTACTGGAGACCGACCTGCTGTCGGTGGCGATGTCGACCCTGGTCAATCAGACCGAGGCCTACGTCGGCGCCGGGGCGGTACCGCACCGGATGGGCAACGAGCACCCCAGTGTCTTCCCCTACCAGCCGATGCCGACCAAGGACGGCGACCTGATCGTCATCGCCGCAAACGACGCCCAGTTCCGCAAGCTCGCGACCGTGCTGGGCGATCCGGCGATGGCCGAGGACCCGCGGTTCACGACCATGTCGGACCGGATCACCCACCGGGCGGAGATCGAGCAGAGGCTGCGCGCGCGGCTGGCCACCCGTACCGCGCAGGAGTGGTACGCCGAGATCACCGCGGTCGGGGTGCCCTGCGGCCCGATCAACTCGGTCGAGGGCGGGGTGACCCTGGCCGAGGAGCTCGGCCTGGAGCCGGTCGTCCGGGCGCCGGACGCGGCAGCGGTCCCGACCGTGCGCAACCCGGTGACCTGGTCGGCGACGCCGCCGTCCTACCGGCGTTCTCCCCCGTCGATGGGTGCGGACTCCGCCGAGGTCCGTGACTGGCTCGCCGGTCCCTGAATTTACGGATAGCGTCACTCTCCATGAACGGATAGTCTGGGTATCCACACGACGGAGGGAGCCGCAATGGCGCAGTACACCCGCACCACCAACCAGCACGTCGACGGCGAGGTCGTCGTCTTCCTGATCGGCATGCGGATCAACCGGCCGTGGCGGGTCGACGCCTGGCTGCCGGTGTTCACCGCGATGCCACGGATGCTGGCCGAGCTGTCCCGGGACCCGGACTCCGGCCTGCTGTCCTACGACCTCGCGTTCGGCGCGGGCGGCCCGATGGTGATTCAGTACTGGCGGGACACCGCGTCGCTCTACGCCTACGCGGGCGACACCGCCGGGCAGCACCGGCCGGCCTGGGCGGCGTTCAACCGGCGCGCCCGACGGATGCCCGGCGCCGTCGGGATCTGGCACGAGACCTACGTGTCCGGCGAGTTCGAGACGATCTACGGCGACATGCCGCCGCGCGGGCTGGCGAAGGCACTCGGGTCCCGCCCGATCGACCGCGGCACCGAGGGCGGCCGCACCCGTCTCGCAGCCTGACCCCGCCGGAACCGTCCGCACCGCCGAGAACGCGCGCAGCCACGGGAGATGGGGGTGGGTGGGGGGCGAGTCGGGGCAGGCGCGGGCCTGGCTCGGAGCTGTGAGTGGTGCGGCGCTGGTGGCGTAGGGTTGCCGTCATGGGAAAGGGTGTCCCGGCACGCGGGGGCGACCCGCTGGAATCCGGCCGCGTCAACCAGAAGCGCCGGACCCGGGAAGCGGTGCTCGACGCCGCCCGGACGCTGCTCGACGAGGGCCGGGTCCCCTCGGTCGGCGAGGCTGCCGACGCGGCGCTCGTCGGGCGGACCACGGCCTACCGCTACTTCCCCACCCAGGAGAGCCTGCTCCTGGAGGCGTCGATGGACAGCGTCGTCGACGCGCTCGACGACGCCACCGCGGCCGAGGACCCGGACACCGACGACCCCGCCGAGCGGGTGGACCGGGTGCTGCGGACCATGCACGGCCGGATCGCCGAGCACGAGGCCGCGTTCCGCGCCATCATCCGGCTCTCGCTGGAGAAGCAGGCCCGGCTGGAACCGGGTGGCACCGGTGAGGTCCGCCTCCTCGAGGGCCGCCGGCTCGCCTGGATGCAGGACGCCGTGCCGCCGGCCGGCGACGGCCTGTCACCGCAGGTGCGGTCCGACCTCGTCTCCGCACTGGCCATGCTCGCCGGGACCGAGTCGTTCATCGCGCTCAAGGACGCCTGCCGGGTCGACGACGCGCACGAGCGGAGCCGGATCATCCGCTGGACCGCGCAGATGGTGCTCGCCGGCGCCTTCGCGCAGGCCGGCAACGACCCCGGCTGACCCGGGTCTCAGCTGCCCATCGTCCCCGGCAGCCACAGGACCAGCTCCGGGACGAACGTGAACAGCAGCACCAGGACCAGCAGGGCCAGCACGAACGGCACGACCCCGCGGAAGACCTCCTCCGAGCTGCGCCCGGTGGAGCGGGCCACGATGAACACGTTCAGCCCGAGCGGCGGGGTGACCAGGCCGATCTCGGCCAGCAGCACCACCAGCACGCCGAACCACACCGGGTCGAAGCCGAGCTGTTCGATCACCGGCAGCACGACCGGCACCGTGAGCGCCAGGATCGCCATCTGGTCCATGAACGCGCCGAGCACCAGGTACACCAGCGCGATCCCGAGGAAGATCACCGTGGGCGCGGCCGGGATCGCCGATACCGCGTCGACCACGGTCTCGGTGACCCGGCTGAGCGTGAGCACGTGGCCGAACACGTGCGCCGAGGCGATGATCAGCAGGATCATCGCGGTGGTGCACAGCGTCTCCAGCAGCGCCGCCCGGATCCGGGCGAGATCGAGTGTGCGCTGCACCAGCCCGATCGTCAGCGCACCGGCCGCACCCAGGGCCGCGGCCTCGGTCGGGGTCGCCAGCCCGAGGTAGATCGTGACGGTGACCAGCCCGAACAGCACGACGACCGGGCCGACGACGGTCAGCGTCCGGATCTTGGTGACCACCGTGTGGCGCTCCCCGCGCGGTGCCAGCTCGGGTCGGCGCCGGACCAGCAGCAGGGTCGTCACGATCAGGGCGACGACGACCAGCGCGCCGGGGAGGAACCCGGCGATGAGCACCTCGCCGACGCTCTCCTCGGCGAGCACGGCGTAGAAGACCAGGATGATGCTCGGTGGCACCATCGCCGCCAGCGTCCCGACGACCGCGACCAGCCCGGTCGCCAGTCGCGCGTCGTAGCCACGGCGGGTCATCTCCGGCACCGCGGTCGAGGCGAGGGTGGCCGCCGCCGCGGTGCTGGATCCGGAGATCGCCGCGAACACCGCCCCGGACAGCGTCGTCGCCACCCCGAGGCCGGCCGGGGTCCGGCCGACCCAGGTGCGGGCGGCGTCGAACATGCTCCCGGCCACGCCGCTGCGCAGCACGAACTGCGCCATGAGCACGAACAGCGGGATCGGGGACAGCGAGTACGCGGTCACCGCGGTGTGCGGGGAGACCTCCAGGACACCGAGCAGCTCCGGCAACCCGCCGTGCAGCAGCAGTCCCAGCGAGCCGGCGATGCCGATCGCGAACCCGACCGGGATCCGGATCAGCAGCAACACCAGCAGCAGGACGACGACCAGCAGGACCAGCATCAGCGGTCCACCCCCTCGTCCGCTGCGAGGTCCACCGGGACGTCCTGCTCCGGTACGGCGAGCGTGTGCAGCAACCGGACCAGCGCCACCCCCGTCCCGATCGGGACCATGATCACCGCGGTCCAGACCGGCCAGGACAGCTCCGCCCCACCCGGCGGCGGGATGTCCCCGCCGGCCCAGGCGCCCGCGGCCAGCCGGATCCCGCCCCAGGTCAGGAGCGCGACGAACAGCGCCGACAGCACCCCGCCCACGACGGTGCACCACCACCGTGCCCGCGTCCCGAGCAGCCGGTAGAGCAGGTCGATCCGCACGTGCGCCCCGGCCCGCACGGTGTAGGGCAGGCCGAGGAAGAAGATCGCGGTGAGCAGGTACTCGGTGGTGAACCCGAGCGCCCAGGACAGCGGTTCGGACACGACGTAGCGCAGCACCACCCCGAGCACCATCAGCCCGGTCAGCACGAGCAGCGCGGCCGCGGCGATCGCGGCCAGCGCGTCCTCGACCCGGCGCAGGCCCGTCTCGATCCCGGTCACCGGCCCTGCTCCGTCACCGCGCGCTGGGAGGCCTGCAGGTCACCGAGCGCCGCCCGGCCGGGCAGCCCCATCCGCTCCATGTCGGCCACCCACTCCTCGCGCACCGGCGCGGCCGCCTCCCGCCAGCGGCGTTGCTCGTCCGGGGTGAGCCGGTGGAAGGCCAGGCCGCCGGCCGCCAGCTTCTCCCGGGACTGCGCGTCGTAGTCGGCGACCGCGCGGCACAGGTGCCGGTTCGTGTCCCGGCCTGCCCGGGTCAGCACGTCCTGCAGGTCCGGCGGCAGCCGGTCCCAGGTGCCGCGCCCGATCGAGTAGGTGATCGTGAAGCTGCCCAGCTGCGCGCCGAGGGTGGAGTGGGTGGCGGCCTCGTCGAGGCGGTAGGGCAGCGCGCTGAGCGGTCCGAGCACGGTGCCGTCGACGGTGCCGCGGGAGATCGCCTCGTACATCTCGGTCACCGGCATGGCCACCGGGGCCGCGCCGAGGTGGTTCACGGTCCGGTCGATCGCACCGCCGGAGGACCGCAGCACCATCCCCGCGACGTCGGACGGGTCGGTGACCTCGATCCCGCCACCGGTCATCACCTCGTAGCCGGTGACCACGCCGACGACCAGCGGGTGCAGCCCGTCCGGGGCGAAGTCGGCCTCGTACAGCACGCCACCCTCGGACAGCAGCGGCTCCAGCCCGAGCGCGCCCCGGCACGGGTCGGTGGTCATCGCGGGCAGGTCGGCGACCCCGGAGAGCGGCAGCTGCGCCGAGACGTAGCCGGGCGAGACCATCGCGATGTCCACCACCCCGGAGCGGGCCAGGTTCACGAAGTCCTCGGCCGCCCCGAGGCTCTCCGACGGGTGGTAGTCGAACTGCAGCCGGCCGCCGGAGAGCTCGGTCGCGCGGTCGACGAAGAACTGCGCGCCGTCCCGGGAGAACGGGTGCGTGGTCGGGAACGAGTCGCCGACGACGAGGGTGAACGTCCCGGGTGGGCCCTCCCGGTCGCTTGCGCACGCCGTCAGGGTCGTGACCAGACCGACGGCGCAGGCCAGGGCCAGCAACCGGACCGTGCGAGGGAGCATCAGACCTCCTAGTAGGACTTGGGCAGGCCCAGCACGTTCTGCGCGATGAAGGCGAGCACCAGCTCCTGGCTGACCGGGGCGATCTGCATCAGCCGGGCCTCCCGGAAGTAGCGCGGGATCCCGTACTCCTCGGCGTAGCCCATACCGCCGAAGGTCTGCATCGCGCGGTCCGCGGCGAAGAACCCGGCGTCGGCGGCGAGGAACTTGGCGGTGTTCGCCTCGCGGGCGCAGCGGTGCCCGTTGTCGTAGAGCCAGGCCGCCTTGCGGCAGACCAGCTCGGCCGCGTCGAGCCGGGCGGTCGCCTCGGCCAGCGGGAAGGCGATCCCCTGGTTCTGCCCGATCGGCCGGTCGAACACGGTGCGCTCGTTCGCGTAGCGCACGGCGGCGTCCACCGAGGCACGGCCGATGCCCAGTGCCTCGTGCGCGATCAGGATGCGTTCCGGGTTGAGCCCGTCGAGCAGCACCCGGAAGCCCTCGTGCTCGGTCCCGACCAGGGCGCTCGCCGGGACCCGGACGTCGTCGAAGCTCACCTCGTTGGAGGCGACGGCGTTGCGTCCCATCTTCGGGATCGGGTGCACCGTGATCCCGGGGGAGGCCATGTCGACCAGCAGGATCGAGATCCCGTGCATCGACGCGTCGTCCCGGCGCGGCGCGGTCCGGACCGCGAGCACGATGACCTCGCTCTCCCCCGCCTTCGAGATCCAGACCTTGCGCCCGTTGACGACGTAGCCGTCGCCGTCGCGATCGGCGCGGGTCCGGATCCGGGAGGTGTCGGTGCCGGCGTCCGGTTCGGTCACCCCGAAGCAGGCGTGCAGCTCACCGGTGGCGACCCGGCGCAGCGTCTCCTCGCGCATCCGCTCCGAGCCGTGCTTGGCGACGACGTTCATCCCGAACATCCCCAGGTGCACCGGCGTGCAGGCGTTCATCGCCCCACCGGACGCCGCGAGGGTCTCGACCATCGCCCCGGCCGCGGCGACGCCGAGCCCGCCGCCGCCGTACTCCTCCGGGACCGAGATGCCCAGCCACCCGGCGTCGGCGAAGGTCTTGTAGAACTCCCACGGGAAGGCGTGCTCGCGGTCGTGGCGTTCCCAGTACTCCCCGTCGAAGCCCGCGGCCAGCTCGGCGACGGCCCGCCGGACCGTCCGCACGTCGTCGTCCTCGGTGAACTCCATCGCCGGTCAGCGCTCCTCGGATCGGTCGGGTGTCCCGGGGTCGTCGAGCTCGCCCCGCAGTTCGGGGCCGTGCCCGTCCAGGGCCGGTGCCTGCGCGGACCGGCCGGACCCGCTGCGCGAGAAGCGGACCGACGACCGCGCCTGGCGCACCGTCCCCAGCTGCGGGTGCTCGCTGCGCGGGAGGAAGTCGACGGCGCCCAGGTGCGGGTCGGTGAACAGGTCCGGGACGCCGTTCACCGGCATGATCGGTACCTTCGCCCGGCTGACCAGGTCGAGCGCCTCGGCCGTGGTGAGCGCGGCGAGCTCGCCGTCGAGCCACTCGTAGAGCTCGTCGATGTGGCGGCTGCGCGCGGCGATCGTGGCGAACCGCGGGTCCGCGGCGCGGTCACCGGCGTCGAGCACCTCGAACAGCGCCCGCCAGTGCGCGTCGGTGTAGGGCAGCACGCCGACCAGACCGTCCCGGGTCCGGTACGGCCGCCGGAACGGCGAGTCGGTCCGGGCGTAGCCGGCGGGCCCGCGGGGCGGGTCGAACACGTAGCCGCCCTGCTGCTCGACCAGCAGGAACTGGACCATCGTCTCGAACATGGGGACCTCGATGGCCTGCCCGCGCCCGGATCCGGCGCGTTCCACCAGCGCGGCGCAGATCGCCCCCATCGCCAGCATCCCGGTGACCTTGTCCGCGACCGGGCTGCGGACGAACTGCGGATCGCCCCGGCCGGTCTGGTTCGCGGCCAGCCCGGAGACGGCCTGGATGACGTCGTCGTAGGCGGGCTCGGAGCCGTACGGCCCGCCCGCGCCGTAGCCACGCATCGCGCAGACGATCACCGACGGGTTGACCGCGCGCAGGGTCTCGTAGTCGATGCCGAGCCGCGCGTCCGAGCCGGCCGGCCGGTTGTGCGCGACGACGTCGGCCCGCTCGACCAGGCGCCGCAGCCGCGCGCGGTCCGCGTCGTCGGCGAGGTCGAGGACGACGCTCTCCTTGCCGATGTTGGCGTTCAGGAAGATCGGGCCCAAACCGTGCCCGCCGGTGTCGCCGACACCGCGCAGGATGTCCCCGCCGGGCGGCTCCACCTTGATCACCCGGGCCCCGAACTGGGCCAGGATCAGGGTGCAGAACGGGCCCATGAACGTCGAGGTGAGGTCGACGACGGTGACGCCGTCCAGCGGGCCGCCGGCACCACCGGGTGCGCCGGCGGGGTCCGATGTGGTCACGTTCGGTTCTCCGTCCCCGGACGCCGTGGTCCGTTCGGATGGAGCGAACCTATCCAGATGGGATGCGGATCTCAAGATGGTAGTGCCGTCCCATCGCCGTGGGACGGCACCGGGATCACGCTGGCGGGGTGTGCGCGGCCACCTCGGGCGGAGGGTGCGGGTACCGGCTGAGGGCGACCGCGCACAGCTGCCCGGTGCAGCCCTGGGCCAGGCTGGACGACCCGTGGTCGCGGGTGAGCGCGTTCGGGTTGCCGTGTGCGCACAGCCCGTCGTCGCCGCGGTCCGGCCGCTCCGGGTCGGGCACCGGGTCCCACCACGCCCCGGTCGGCAGCTGCAGCACGCCGGGCCTGATGTCGTCGGAGAGCCGGGCCGCGGCCAGGGCTGCGCCCCGGTCGTTGTGCAACCGCACGACCTCGCCGTCGGTGATGCCGAGCGCGGCCGCGTCGTCCGGGTGGATCCGGACGACCTCGCGCCCGGAGCGCTTCGCGCCGAGGCTGTGCGCACCGAAGTCCAGCTGGGAGTGCAGCCGGGTCGCGGGCTGGTTCGACACCAGCCAGAACGGGTGCCGACCGTCCGGGGCCTCGGCCGGCTCCAGCCACGCCGGGTGCCCGGGACAGTCGGCGTCGCCGTGCCCGGCGATCGTCGCCGAGCCGACCTCGATCCGGCCCGACGGCGTGGGCAGCGGGTTCGCGGCGGGGTCGGCGCGGAACCGGGCGAGCACCCCGCCGTCGTCGCGGCGCTGCGGCAGCTCCAGCTCGCCGCGCTCCCAGAACTCCTCGAAGTCGGGGGCGGGCTCGCCGCGGTCGGCGAGCGCCTTGCGGGTGCGGTCGTACATGTGCACCAGCCACTCGTACGACGACCGGCCCTCGGTGAACGCCGCGCCGTGCCCGAGCCGGTGCGCCAGCTCGGCCAGCACGTCGTAGTCGTCGCGGGCCTCATCCGGCACCGGGACGAGCTGCTTCATCGCCACCACCAGCGGGTCCGAGCTCGTGGCCCCGATGTCGTCCCGTTCGATGGTCATCGTCGAGGGCAGCACGACGTCGGCGTGCCGGGCGGTCGCCGTCCACGCCGGATCGTGCACGACGAAGGTGTCGAGCTCGGCGACCGCGCGGCGCAGCCGGCGCAGGTCCTGGTGGTGGTGGAACGGGTTGCCGCCGGCCCACCAGGCCATCCGGACGTGCGGGTAGCGGCGCTCGGCGCCGTCGTAGGCGTAGGGCTCCCCCGGGTGCAGCAGCATGTCGGCGACCCGGGCCACCGGGATGAACGAGTTCACCGGGTTCGGCACCCGGGAGAACGTCGGCACCGGCACCGCGACGCCCGGGCGACCGTAGTGCCCCAGCGAGCCGAGGCCGTAGTTGAAGCCGCCGCCGGGCAGCCCGACCTGCCCGAGCACCGACGCCAGCGCCGCTCCGCCCCACACCGGCTGCTCACCGTGTTCCGCGCGCTGCAGCGACTGGGCCACGGTGACCAGGGTGCGACCGTAGGCGATCCGCCAGGCCAGCTCGCGGATCGTGCCCGCGTCCACCCCGGTGATCGCCGCCGCCCAGTCGGCGTCCTTGACCGGTGCGGCGAACAGGTACTCCCGCAGCCGCTCCCAGCCGGCGCAGTGCGAGGCGAGGAACTCGGCGTCGTGCCGCCCCTCGGCGACGACGGTGTGCATCAGCGCGAGCATCAGCGCCACGTCGGTGCCCGGCCGGATCGGCACCCAGGTGGCGTCGACCTCCTCCGGCAGATCCGGGCGCAGCGGGCTGACCAGGATGAACACCGCGCCGCGGTCCCGGGCGGCCCGCATAGCGCCGCGCTCGACGTGCCGGCTGACCCCGCCCGCGGCGATCGCCGAGTTCTTCAGTGCCATCCCGCCGAACGCCAGCACGGTGTCGGTGTGCCCGGCCACCTGGTCCCAGGTGACCGCGTACCGGGTGACGGCGTCGAACCCACCCAGGATCTGCGGGAGGAGGACCTCGGCGGCGCCGCCGGAGTAGCTGTTGACCGAACGGGTGTAGCCGCCGGTGACGGCGAGGAAGCGGTGCAGCTGGCCCTGGGCGTGGTGGAACCGCCCGGCCGAGGCCCAGCCGTAGGACCCGCCGTAGACCGCGGCGTCGCCGTGGGTCGTCCGGACCCGGTGGGTCTCCGCGGCCAGCCGGTCCAGCACGGCGTCCCAGGAGACGGTCAGGTAGCCGTCCCGGCCGCGGGCCGGGTCCCGGCCCGGCCCGCGTTCCCACCAGCCGCGGCGCACCGCCGGCGCGGTCACCCGGGCCGGGTGACCGACCGCGGACGGCATGTTGTCCAGCACCGGCGACGGGTCCGGATCCCCCGGGTGCGGGCGGACGCGCAACCGCCGGCCGTCGTAGCGGCCGCGGAACACACCCCAGTGGGCGCTGTGGGTCAACTCGGTCTCGGTCACCGATCTCCACGGTAGGCGCAGCGGGAGGCACCCGGAAGGGATTGCGCCTGCGGCTGTCCGGGAACGCGTGGGCCGTGACGACCTCCGCAGAACTGCTGACCGACCACTTCGGGCGGGTGCGCGAACTGGTGCACGACGTCCTCGACGGACTCGGCGAGCCCGACCTCGCCCAGCGCCCGGGCAGCGTCTCGGGCGACCCCGGCAACCCGATCGGCTGGCTGGTCTGGCACCTGACCCGGGTGCAGGACGATCACATCGCCGAGGCGTTCGACACCGAGCAGGTCTGGACGTCCGAGGGCTGGGCGGAGCGGGCCGGGCTGGACCTCGAGCCGGCCGACACCGGGTTCGGGCACACCTCGGCGCAGGTCGACGCGATCCGCGTGCCCGCCGGCCTGCTCGCCGCCTACCACGACGCCGTGCACGAGCGGACCGTCTCGCTGCTCACCGACCTCACCGACCACGACCTGTCCCGGATCCTGCCGCCCACCCACGGCGCGAACGTGAGCCTCGGTGAGCGGCTGGTCAGCGTGCTCGGCGATGAGCTCCAGCACGCCGGGCAGGCCGCGTACCTGCGGGGGCTGTTCGGGCGCTGAGCCCCGAGCGCTCCGGCGTCGGCTGCCGGAGCTGCTCGCCGGTGCCGCACCTAGGCTGGCGGCGATGCCCGCCCACGTCCCCGACCTCACCGCGCTGACCCTGCTCGTCGCGGTGGCCCGCACGACCAGCCTGGCCGAGGCCGCCCGCGAGCTCGACCTGTCCGTCCAGGCCGCATCGGCCCGCATCCGGTCGGTGGAACGCCGCCTCGGTGCCCCGGTCCTGCAGCGGGGCCGGCAGGGCCGCCGGTCCAGCCGGCTCACCGCCCGGGGCGCGCTGCTGGTCGAGTGGGCGGGCCCGGTGCTCGACGCGGCCCGCGACCTGGACGCCGCCGTGACCGCGCTGCGCCCGCCGCAGCCGGACGCCGACCCGGTCGTCCTCGCGGTGGCCCCCACGGTCGCCGAGCACCTCCTGCCGGGCTGGCTGGTGCACCTGCGGGCGGGCCCCGGCGGCGAGGTCGCGCTGCTCGGGGGCGACGCCACCCTCGACGACCCGGCCGGCGACCCGGCCGGCGCCGTCCGCGACGGTGCGGCGGCGGTCGGTGTCGTCGAGACCGGGACGGCACTGGCGGGACTGCACGCGACCACGGTGGCCACCGACGACCTGGTGCTCGTCGTATCGCCCGGGCACCCGTGGGCCGGCGGTCCGGGCGTGGACGCGGCCGAGCTCGCCGCGACGCCGCAGATCACCCGCCGCCCGGGCGGGGGCGCGCGGGGGGCTCTGGCCGACGCGCTGGCCGAGGCGGTCCCGGGCGTGGCCCCGGCCGCGCCCGTCTGCGAGCTCGCCACCGACGCCGCGGTCCGGGCCGCGGTGCGCGCCGACGCCGGTCCGGCGGTGTTGCCGCGCCTCGCGGTGGCCGCGGACCTGGCCACCGGGGCGCTGACCGAGGTGGCGGTGCACGGCCTGCAGACCCGGCGCGAGTTCCGCGCGGTGTGGCCGGAGGGCACCTCGCTCCGCGGTACCGCCCGCGACCTGCTCCGGATCGCCACCGGCGGCCGGCTCCGCTGACGCCGCTGCGGGGGCCGGCGCGGTGCCCGGCGAGCCGCTCAGGAGACGAGCACAACCAGCCCGTAGCCGGCCGCCGCGGCCACCGTCCCGGCGGCGACGCTCGCGGCGGCGTAGCCGGTCGCCAGGGCCACCCGGCCCCGCTCGACGAGTGCCAGCACCTCCCACCCGAACGTCGAGTAGGTGCTCAGCGCCCCACAGAAACCGGTACCGAGCAACGCGGCAAGGCCCGGGCCGAGCCGGGGCGTCGCCGCGACCACCGCGCCCAGCAGGGCCGACCCGGCCACGTTCACCAGCCAGGTCCCCCACGGGAACGCGGCGGACGTCCGCGCCCGCACCGCGGAGTCGGCCAGGTAGCGCAGCGACGCACCGACCGCCGCCCCGACGGCCACCAGCAGCGCGGTCACCGGACCGCGCCCCGGGTCAGCGCGCGGGTGCCGGCCGCACCCGCGGCGGTGGCCGCGACCGCGACCAGCGGGGTGGCGACCATCAGGGCCAGCGCGGCCGGGACGCCCAGCGGGGAGGCGACGACGTCGACGGCGTAGGTGGAGAACGTGGTGTACCCACCCAGCACGCCGACGCCGAGCGCCGGACGCACCAGCGGGTGTACCCGGAACCGCTCGACGACCAGCACCATCAGCACCCCCATCAGCAGGCAGCCGGTCACGTTGACGACCAGCGTGGTCCAGGGGGCGGCCGGGCCGAGGAGACCGAGCCCGTACCGGGCCTCGGCGCCGAGTACCCCGCCGGCGGCCACGGCCGCCGTCCTCGCCGGGCGTCCCGGCTCGCTCACCCGGCCGCCCGGGCGACCGGCGGCGATGTCGCGGCCCGGGCCGCCCGCCGGGCGGTGGGCCAGCCGATCGCGGCGGCCAGCAAGCAGGCCAGCGCGCCGAGCACCAGCCCGGCGCGGCCGCCGTACTGCTCGCTGACCCAACCCGCGATCGGGCCGCCGATCGGCGTCGACCCGAGGAACGCGACCGACCACAGCGCCATCACCCGGCCCCGCATGTGCGACGCCGAGGCCAGCTGCAGCGTGCTGTTCCCGCCCGCCATGAACGCGACGCTGGCCATACCGACCAGCGCCATCGCGACCAGAGCGACCCACAGCGCCGGCGCGACGGCGGCCAGCGCGAGCACCGCGCCGAACGCGAGTGCCGTGTGCACCAGCGAGGCCGGTCCGGTGCGCCCGCGGGCGGCGACGGCCAGCCCGCCGACGACCGCGCCGACGCCCATCGCCCCGGTGAGGTAGCCGTAGGTGCTCGCGTTCCCGCCGAAGGTCTGCGAGGCCACCACCGGCAGCACGACCGGGAACTCGTAGGCCAGGCAGCCGATCAACGCCATCATCAGCAGCGGCACCCGGAGCTCCGGGTTGCCCCGCACGTAGGCCAGGCCCTCGCGCAGCTGGCCGGCTGCCCGCGGGGCGGGCTCGGCCGGGGTCAGCGCAGCGACGTCGAGGCGCCACAGCGACCACACGACGGCGACGAAGCTGACCGCGTTGAGCGCGAAGCAGACCCCGGTGCCGCCGGCCACGATCACCAGCCCGGCGATCGCCGGGCCGATCGCGCGCGCGGCGTTGACCAGCACCGAGTTGAGTGTGACGGCGTTGCGCAGGTCGTCGCGCCCGACCAGTTCCTGGACGAAGGCCTGCCGGGCCGGGTTCTCGAACGCCTTGTTCAACCCGAGCACCGCGGCCAGCAGGTACACGTGCCAGAGCGCGACCGTCCCGGTCAGGGTGAGCACAGCGAGTGCGAGCGCCTGCAGGCCCATCATCGTCTGCAGGCCGATCATCAGCCGCCGCCGGTCGAGCCGGTCCACCCACACCCCTGCGTACGGGCCCAGCAGCAGGGTGGGCAGGGTCTGGATCGCGACGACCGTGCCGAGCACGGCCGCCGACCCGGTCAGCTCGTAGACCAGCCAGGACTGTGCGATCGACTGCATCCAGGTGCCGATCAGCGAGATCGACTGGCCGCCGAACCAGAGCCGGTAGTTCCGCCCGGACAGCGCCGCGAAGGTGCGCCCGCCGAGCGCCCGCAGCGACTCCCGGGACCGGGCGGCGACGCTCACCGGGTACTGCCGTCCCGCAGCGACCCGGCCAGCGCCTCGAGCGCGGGCAGCGCGGCACGCAGCCCGTCCGCGTGCCCGCCGGGCAGCGCGTCGACGTGCTCGGCGAGCAGCCGGGTGCGCTCGTCCCGCTGGCGTGCGTGCTCGGCGACGCCGGCCTCGGTGGCCCGGACCCGCACGGCGCGGCCGTCGTCCGGGTCCGGGTCGCGGACCAGCAGCCCGGCCACCTCCAGCTTGCCCGCCATCCGGGACAGCATCGTCGGGTTCAGGCCCTCGATCGTCGCCAGCTCGCCCATCCCGATCGGGCCGTGCACGACGACCGTGCCCAGCGCCGACACCTGGGTGCGGGTCAGGTCGGCCCCGCGCGAGTGCCGGTCCAGGCCGCGGCCGATCCGGGCGAGCACCGTCCGCAGCCGGGCGATCTCGTCCCGGTCCAGTCCGCTCACGACGCCTCCCGCCGATTGATTGCCTGCCGGCAATCATATACCTCCGGCGGGCTCCGGTCGGGCCGGGCCGGTTCCCGGGCCGGCACCCGGTCCTCGGGCGCGCTCAGTCCCGGCCGGCTCCGTCGGTGCCGCCGCCGGCATCGCAGTCGGCATGACGGTCGGCGTCACTGTCGGCGTCATCGGCCGCGCGCAGCCGGGACGCGAGCCGCTGCAGGTCGTCGCGGAGCCGGCCGAGCTCGTCCATCTCCATGCCCGTCGCCTCGATCACCCGCTGCTGGGCGTGGGCGGCCTGCCCGCGCAACGCCTCGCCCTCGGCGGTGAGCGAGACCTGCACGGTGCGCTCGTCGTCCGGTCGGCGGGTGCGGGTGAGCAGGCCGCGGGACTCCAGGCGGGCCAGCATCGGCGAGAGCGTGCCGCTGTCGAGGAACATCCGCTCACCGAGCTCCCGCTGCGGCACCGTCGTCTCCGCCCAGAGCACGAGCAGCACGGCGTACTGGCTGTAGGTGAGGCCGACCGCGTCGAGCACCGGGCGGTAGCAGCCGGTCATGGCCCGGGAGGCCGAGTGCAGCGCGAAGCAGAGCTGCTCGTCGAGGGTCAGCGGCGCAACCGGTCCGGGCTGTTCCATCGGGTCAGGGTAGAACGCCGGGACCGGGGTGACACCAGTACCGCCCCGGTGCGGCGGCGGAATCCGGCGGGCCGGCGGGGCGTCGGCGGTGGACCGGGTGAGAATCGGGGTCCGCGGGCACCGGGCCCGCACCGGAGGTGGGAGATGGGCACGGCGGTGCGGGTCGTACGGACCGCGGCTCGGGTGCTGCTGGGCGGTTTCCTGGTGTTCGCGGGTGTCGCGCACTTCGCCGTCACCGACGAGTTCCTCGCCCAGGTCCCGCCCGTGCTGCCCGCGCCGGAGGCGGTCGTGCTGATCTCCGGGGTGGTCGAGATCGTCGCGGGCCTGGCGGTGCTGTGCGCCCCGCTCCGGCTGGGTGGCAGGAGCTGGAGGCCCGCGATCGGTGTCGGCGTCGCCGCGCTCTTCGTGCTGGTGTTCCCGGGGAACGTCTCCCAGTACCTGACCGGCGCGGACGGGTTCGGACTGGACACCGACGGCGCCCGCGCGACCCGGCTGCTGTTCCAGCCGCTGCTGGTCGCGTGGGCGCTGTGGGCGTGCTCGTCGTGGCCGCTGCTGCGCCGGTGCGTGGGGCTCAGCCCCGCTGGACGGTCCGGGCGAGGATCCCCAGGGTCGCCTTGAGCGCGGTGTCGGAGATCACCGGGAACAGCCCCCTCCCACGGTAGTCCGGGTGGATGTCCGACCAGTCGCACCAGGACGTCACCCGGGTGCCGTCGCTCAGGGGCTCCAGCCGGTAGCCGTAGACGTGGCCGATCGGCGGCTGCATGACGCCGTCGATCGACCAGGAGATCTCCCGGTCCGGCTGGTAGCTGCGGATGTGCACCGTGACGTCGTAGCGGCCCATCGGCCGGTCGCCCAGCGACTCCCGGTCCATGTGCACGACGAAGGTGTCCCCCGGCGCGGACACCGGCTCGCCCTCGGCCGACATGAGCATCCCGGAGCTGTCGATCGTCACGTGCCCGCGCGGATCCCGCAGCACCGCGAAGATCTCCTCCGGGGGCGCCTCGATCACCCGGGACGCCTCGATGCGCTCGTCTCCCATGAGGTGATCATGCCCGGTCGGGGCCGCGGAAGCACGCCCGGTTCAGGACGCCGGGCCGAGCGGGAACCGCAGGACGGCGCCGACGCCGTCGGTGAGCGACACGTCGTCGCCGGCGGCGGTCAGGACGACCGCGGCGTCGACCGCGGCGGCGGCCCGGACCAGGACGTCGGTGGCCGGTGCGGAACCGCGGGGCTCCAGGCCGAGCTGATCCAGCTCACCGCGCTGCACCGCGATCTCGGTCGGCTCGGACGCCAGCCACACCTCGGTGCCCGGCACCGCCGACGGGTCCACGACCAGGGTCTCGACGGCGTGCGCCCGGGTGGCCGCGACGACCGACTCCAGCCCGGTGACGGCGAGGCCGTCCGCCCGGCCGGACGCGGTCGCGTAGCTCGCCACCGCGGCCTCGCGGCGCTGCTCGCGCACGTCGTCGGCCGCCGCCCGCACGGTGTCGTCCACCTGCTCGGGCGCGGTGCCGCCGGTGTTCTCGATCTCGGCCATGATCTCCGCTGAACCGGATGCCAGCTCGTCCCGCAGCCGGGCCCGGGCCGGTGCCTCCCCCGCGACGACGAGCAGCCCGGCGTTGCCACCACGGACCAGCTTGTCCACCCGCTCCGCCACAGCCTGCGCGTTGCGCTTCCAGGTCTCCTCCACCCGGGCGTCGCCGCTGCCCTCGCCCGGGCCCGCGGTGTGCGCCTTGTGCACCGGGCCGGCGGCGTCCGAGGAGACGGTCTCCAGCGAGCCGTCGACGTCCCGGATCTCGGCACCGGTGTTGTCGATCGCGACGACCACGGTCAGCACCTCCTCGCCGACCGCGCCGAGTACCGGGAGCAGGTCCGGGACCGTGCCCCAGGCGGCCGTGCCCCGCTCCGGCGGGACCTCGACGTGCCGGTCGACCAGCAGCCCGTCGGGGCGCGCGACCAGGATCCGGCCCGCGGTGCCGTCCGGGGCGTTGCCGCCCTCCACGGCGTCGTCCAGGACGCCCAGGGTGGCCTCGTCGGCGCCGCCCTCGGCGAGCCGCTCACGCAGGTCCCGCCAGCGCAGCCGGTACTGCTCGGTGGCGTCGGCGGTGTCGTGCGTGGCGTCCATGACGACCGTCGCGAACGGCCCGTCGGCCTCGGTCAGTGGGCGGATCCAGTCGAGTCGCATCACCGGAGTCCTTCCCGCACACGACGGCCGCAAACACACCGGTGCGCCCGGCCCGGACGGCCTGCGGTCCCGGCGTTCTCGGCGGTCAGGAGGACCAGGCTTCGGCGGTGTCGACGAGTGCTGCGGTCACCGCCGGCGGCACCCTCCCGCCCGGACCGGTCCGCCGGTCGGCCGCCGACAGCGCACCGGTGACCCGCCCACCGGAGCGCAGCGGTACGGCGACCGCGACCGCCCCGGGCAGCAGCGCGCCGCTCTCGCCGCGTTCGTGACCCTCCTCCCGGATCCGGCGGCAGTCGTCGAGCAGCGCCGCCGCCGCGGCCGGGTCGACCTCGTGCGCGGCCAGCGCGATCCGCTTGCGCTCGGCCGTCGGCAGGTGCGCCAGCAGCACCCGGCCCGCGGCGGTGTCCGGCAGCGGTGCCCGCACCCGGGCGGACAGCGCGACGTCGAACGCCTCGTCGGCGCCCGCCCAGTCCAGGTAGACGGCGTCGTCGCCGACCCGGGCGGCGAGCAGCACCGGCAGCCCGACGATCCCGGACAGGTGAACCAGCGCGTCCGCCGGGACGGCCGGCACCGGCGGGGCCCCGGCGCGGGCGGCGAGCATCCACGGGGCCGGGCCGAGGGTGTAGCGGCGGTCCCGCTCGTCCAGGTAGCCGGTGGCCACCAGCCCGTCGACCAGCTTCTGCACCGACGACACCGGCGCCCGCACCGCCCGGGCCATGCCGGACAGCGTGCTGCCACCGGGACGCCGCGCAGCCGCCTCCAGCAGGCCAGCCACGCGGTCCACCGTGCGGTGATGCCTACGCATATCGGTAAGTCTAGCTCGCGGTGGGGCATGTCCTGAGCAATGCTGATGTTCTTCGATCAGGAACGGACGACGGAAGGGGACGTGCGGACGTGACTACTCCCGAACGGAGCGTCGGCGGGACGGGCCTCGGTGCCGGAGCGCTGGCCGGCCTGCGGGTGATCGATCTGGCGTCGGTCGTGATGGGGCCCTACGCCTGCCAGATCCTCGGCGACCTCGGTGCCGAGGTGATCAAGGTGGAGCCGCCGGCCGGGGACATGACCCGGCGCACCCGCCCGCAGCGGCACGACGGCATGGGCGCCCTGGCGCTGAACGTGAACCGCAACAAGCGCTCGCTGGCGCTGGACCTCAAGACCGACGGCGGCCGGGCCGTGCTCGACGACCTGCTGGCCGGAGCGGACGTGCTGGTCACGAACATGCGCCCGGCCGCGCTGCAGCGGCTCGGCCTGGACCCGGACTCGGTCGCCGAGCGGTTCCCGCGGCTGGTGCACTGCCGGGCGCAGGGCTTCCGCAGCGACTCCGCGCTCGCCGACCGCGCCGCCTACGACGAGATCGTGCAGGCGTCGTCCGGGATGGTCGACCTGATGCGCCGGGCCACCGGCACCCCCGCGTACGCGCCGACGATCCTCGCCGACAAGGTCTGCGCGCTGACCATCGTCTACTCGGTGCTCGCCGCGGTGATCCACCAACGGGCCACCGGGGAGGGCCAGCAGGTCGAGGTCCCGATGACCGACACCCTGCTGGCGTTCAACCTGGTGGAGCACCTGTCCGGCCACACGTTCGTGCCGGAGGAGGGACCGACCGGCTTCAACCGGTCGATGGCCGAGAACCACCGGGCCGTCGCGACCGCGGACGGCTGGGCCTGCATCCTGCCCTACACCCCGGCGACCATCGCCGACTTCTTCCGCGCGGGAGGCCGTGAGGACCTCGCGGCCGACGAGCGGTTCGCCGACTCCGCGTCGCTGGCCGCGCACCAGCCCGACCTGTACGCGCTGGTCGCGGAGCTGGCCCCGTCCCGGACGACCGACGACTGGGCCCGGTTGTGCGCGGAGCACTCGATCCCGTTCGCCCCGGTACTGGCGGTGGACGACGCCGAGAGCGACCCCTACGTCCGCGACGGCGACCTGCTCGCCGAGACCGAGCACCCGACCGAGGGCCGGTACCGCTCGATCGGCTCGCCGGTCCGGTTCTCCGGGACCCCGGCCGGCCTGCGCTCGCACGCCCCGCGGCTGGGGGCGGACGGCACCGACGTGCTGCGCGAGCTGGGCCGGTCCGAGGACGAGATCGCGGCGCTCGTCGACGCGGGTGTGGTGGTGTCGTCGTGAACGCCGCCGAGAACACCCTCGCCCCGCTGCCCGCTGATCTCTACGGATACGTCGACCTGCTCGACGACGCCGACCGTGCGGTCCTCGCCCGGGTCCGGGAGTTCGCCGAGCAGCAGATCGCCCCGATCGCCGACGAGTGCTGGGACCGCGCCGAGTTCCCGCACCAGCTGATCCCCAACTTCGCCGGGCTCGACGTCGTCGGACTGGCCCGGGACTGGCCGGACCGGCCGGCCCGGTCCCGCCTGCTGACCAGCTTCGTCTCGATGGAGCTGTCCCGGATCGACCCGTCGATGGCCACGTTCTTCGGCGTGCACGCCGGGCTGGCGCTGTCCTCGATCGACCTGTGCGGGTCCGACGAGCAGAAGCAGCGCTGGCTGCCGGCGATGCGCCGGATGGAGAAGGTCGGCGCGTTCGCGCTGTCCGAGCCGCACGGCGGCTCGGACGTCGCCGGCGGGCTGGAGACCACCGTCCGCCGCGACGGCGACGACTGGGTCCTCGACGGCGCCAAGCGCTGGATCGGCAACGGCACCTTCGCCGATCTGGTCGTCGTCTGGGCCCGGGACACCGGCGACGACCAGGTGAAGGGCTTCGTCGTCGAGAAGGGCATGCCCGGGTTCACCGCGACCAAGATGGAGGGCAAGCTCGCGCTGCGCACCGTGCAGAACGCCGACCTGAGCTTCTCCGGTGTGCGGGTGCCCGAGGCGAACCGGCTGCCCGGCGCGGAGACGTTCAAGGACACGAACCGGGTGCTGCGGGTGACCCGGGGCGGGGTGGCCTGGAATGCCGTCGGCGCGATGGCCGGGGTGTACGAGCTGGCCCGCGACTACGCCGCCGAGCGTGTCCAGTTCGGCTCGCCGATCGCGTCGTACCAGCTGATCCAGGACCACCTGGTGTCGATCCTGGGCAACGTGACCGCCTCGCTCGGGATGGCCGTGAAGGTGGCGCAGATGCAGGACGCCGGCACCTTCCGCGACGAGCAGGCGGCGCTGGTGAAGCGGCAGGCCACGCTGATGCTGCGGGACTCCGTCGCCCGGGCCCGCGAGGTCTTCGGCGGGAACGGGGTCCTGCTGGAGAACAAGGTCGGCCGCTTCTTCAACGACGCCGAGGCGCTCTACTCCTACGAGGGCACCAAGGAGATCAACACCCTGGTCGTGGGGCGGGCGATCACCGGGGTCGGTGCGTTCGTCGGGCACGCCCCGGCGAAGCGCTGATACCCGCAGGCCCGCGTTTTCCATGATCTCCGTGGTGGACCCGATCATGCGCGCCCACCGGTTCGGGACGACACGGCGTCGATCGCGCGACGCAGGGCGGCCAGGCCGGGCCGGGACGGGTCGTTCTCCGGCAGCGCGTCGAGGTGGGCGTCGACGAACTCCCGGTAGAGCCCGGCCAGCTGCGCCGACAGCAGGTCGACAGCGACGGTCCGGTCGCCGAGACCCTCGGTCCGCCAGGCCTGTGCCGCGGTGACCAGCTCCCGGTGCGCGCCACCGGCGGTGGCGTAGGACGCCGCGGCGGCGGCGTTGCGCCCGATCTCCCCGGTGCGCAGGGTGTGCAGGAACCGGACCGGGAACAGCACCGTCTTGGTCACCGGGCGCGGGCCGCCGCGCAGCAACGCCACCGGGTCCGCGATCCCGGCGAACCACGCGTCGTCGAAGCGCTCGACGGCGAACGCCGCCGCCTCGGCGACCATCGTCTCGCGGCCCGGCCGGGCGGCGCCGTCCCGGACGTCCATGCCGTGCCGCAGCACCCCGGAGTCGATCAAGTCGAGCCGGTCCACCGCGGGGAGCCGGGCCGGCGCCGCACCGGGTCCGTGACGCACCGCGTCCGAGTCGGCCCAGAACACCGACAGCCGCTCGGCCAGGACTCCCGGGGCGTTCAGCCGGGTCCGCTGCACGACGTCGTGCACCCGCCCGGCCGTGTCCTCCCCGGTCGTCCGCAACACCAGGGCCAGGTCCACGTCGCTGACCAGCGGCGCGAACCCGCCGTGCGCGAGGCTTCCCAGCGTCAGGACCGCCACCAGCCCGTCGCCGGACTCCGCGACCGCAGCGGCCGTGGCCGCCGCCAGGACCGCCTCCTCCGGGTCGTCGTCCATCGGAGGCAGCGTGACACGTCCACGGGCGGGTACCCGGTCGGTATGGGTGACTACGAGGACCGCGTGCTGCTGACGACCGGGCCGGACGCGGCGTTCACGTACCTGTCGGACGTGCAGAACCTGCCCGGGCACTTCGCCGCGCTGCGCGATGCCCGGCTGGTGGCCGCGGACCGGGTGGAGGTCACCGCCGATGTCGGCGACGAGACCGTCGAGGGTGAGGCGTGGCTGCACGTCGACTCCGGCAACCGCCGGATGGTCTGGGGCGCGCCGGGACCGCAGGACTACCGCGGCGAGCTGACCGTCCACGACGCCGGACCGGGCTCGGAGGTCGTCGTCCGGCTGCACACCGAGCAGGCCGAGGGGACCGACGTCCAGCAGGGGCTGCGGGAGTCGCTGAAGATGATCGGGGAGCAGCTCGGCGAACCCTGACGGCTCAGTTCGTTACTACGGCTACCCGGCCGGGTGTACCGCCCGCCCGCCGCCGGGGCCGCCGGGCGCGTAGCCGGCACCGTCCACCACTGGACCGTGGGCACGGCGCCGGACGAAGCGGACGATCTTGTCGTGCTGTACATCGGACCGGACGAGATCCCGGGCTCTGACGACCACGAGGGCTACGTCAGCGGGCGGACCCGCGGTGGCGGTGACACCGGCATCTGGACCGACGTCCGCGCCGGCCAGGACTACACCGCCTTCCGCGCCGCCTGCGAGTGCGGCTGGCGGGACGTCGACGTCCACGCCCCCGACCCGGACGGTTACCGGGGCGCGCTGGACTCGTTCGTGCACCGGCACTTCGCGCCGGTGAACGGACACGAGGGCCTCGACCCCGCCCGGGACTTCCTGCTCCCGTGGTGCACGCCGGCCCGCAGCTGACCCGCCCGCGCACACCCCGCCCGGTGCACGCCCGCGGTGATCCGGGCAGAATCGGGCTCCGGCAGGCCGCATCCGGCGGCCCGAGCGAGCACCCCCGGAGCCTCTTCCCATGACCCACGCGGCGAGTCCCGCCACGTCCTCCACCACCCCGATCGTCGTCGGCGTACGGGCACTGGCGGTCCTCACGGTGGCCAACCTGGCCTGGCAGTTCGTCACCGCCGCCGGGCTGTTCACCGGTGGTGGCGCCGGCGCCCACGGGACCGGCGCGATCGTGCTGCACGTCGTCACCGGGCTGCTGGCGCTGGCGCTGGTGGCGCACCGCCTGGTGGCCGGCGGGCCGGTCTGGCCCGCGGCGCTCGCCGTCGTCGTGTTCGGGCTGACCTTCCTCCAGGCGTCCTACGGCAGCATCCCCGGCCTGATCGTGCACCTGCCCGGCGCGCTGATCCTCACCACCGGGTCGGTGTGGCTGGCGGCGTGGTCGTTCCTGCGGCTGCGCTGAACGCTCTGCGACGGTCCGCGCGCGGGTCTTGACCGGCCCGCCGGAGCGGCGGACCGTCGATCCATGGCCGCACCGACGCAGCAGACCTCCGCCACCGACGCGATGCCGGCGTTCGAGCCGACCCAGGACGGCATCGCACTCCCGACGCCCCCGACGTTCGCCACCAGCGCCGAGGAGCGGCTGCACCGCAAGCAGCAGCTCGCCGGGGCGTTCCGGATCTTCGGCCGGTTCGGGTTCGGCGAGGGGGTCGCCGGCCACATCACGGTGCGCGACCCGGAGGACCCGGACATGTTCTGGGTGAACCCGTTCGGCATGTCGTTCCGGCACATCCGGGTCTCCGACCTGATCCTGGTCGACCACACCGGCGTCGTCCGGGAGGGGAACCGCCCGGTCAACCGGGCCGGTTTCGTGATCCACTCAGCGGTGCACGAGGCCCGCCCGGACGTGGTGGCCGCCTGCCACGCGCACTCGGTGCACGGCAAGGCGTGGTCGTCGCTGGGCCGGCCGCTCGACCCGATCACCCAGGATGCCTGCGCGCTCTACGGCAACCACACCGTCGTCACCGACGGGGCAGGCGCGGTCGTCCTGGACGCCGAGGCGGGCCGCGCGCTCGCGGCCGGGCTGGGCGGGCACCGGATGTGCTTCCACCGCAACCACGGGATCTTCACCGTGGGCGAGACGGTCGCCGAGGCGGCCTGGTGGTTCGTCAGCACCAAGCGCAACTGCCAGGCCGCGCTGCTGGCCGAGGCGGCCGGCACCCCGACGCTGATCGACCATGAGAACGCCGAGTTCACCCGGAAGCAGACCGGGTCCCCCTACTCCGGCTGGTTCGCCTTCCAGCCGCTGTGGGACGAGGTCGTGCGCACCGACCCGGACCTGTTCGACTGACGCCGAGCGGACTCGCCGGGCGCGTTCCCGCCACCGCCCATAGGCTCGCCCGGAGCCGGTGCGGGGTACATCCGCCTCGTCACCGGCACCGGATAGCTGTCCGGAATGTCCGGTAAGGTCGCGAGTCCCACGGGCCGGCGGGAGGTGTCACCGATGACCGTCGAGACGGATCGGGCCGGGTCCGCCCGGTCGGGTACCCCGCCCCCGGGTCCGTCCTGGCCGGACGAGATCCGCGCCCGGGTCCGGGTCCGGATCGACGACACCGTGCGGCGCCGGTGCGCCGAGCACGTGCACTCCATGGCCGGCGACGAGTTCGTCGCCGGGGTGCTCACCGACTTCGTCGGGCGGGGCAAGTACCTGCGCTCGATGTTCGGCTACCTCGGCTGGCGGGCCGCCGCCCCGGACTCCCCGGCCGCGCTGCACGCCGTCGCCGGGCTGGAGCTGCTGCACGCGTTCGCCCTGCTGCAGGACGACGTGATGGACGCCTCGCCGCTGCGCCGCGGCCGCCCCACGGTGCACGTCCAGCTGGCCGCCTGGCACCACGAGCAGGGTCTGTCCGGCTGCCCGGACAGGTTCGGCGAGTCCGGTGCGGTGCTGCTCGGCGACCTGTGCCTGGTCTGGGCCGAGCAGGCGATGCGGGAGAGCGGGCTGCCCGCGGCGGCCCTGGACCGCGGCTGGCCGCGCTACGACGCGATGCGGTCCGAGCTCGCCGTCGGCCAGTTCGCCGACCTGCTCAACGACGCCCGCCGCATCCCCTCGCTGGACGAGGTGATGGACGTCCTGCGCCGCAAGTCCGGGAACTACACGGTCCGCCGCCCGCTGGAGCTCGGCGCGGCGATGGCCGGCGCCGGCGACGAGCTGCTCGCCCTGCTCGGCGACTACGGGACCATGGTCGGCGAGGCCTTCCAGATGCGGGACGACGTGCTCGGCGTCCTCGGCACCGACGCCACCGGCAAGTCCGCCGGTGACGACCTCACCGAGCGGAAGGCGACCAGCCTCGTCGTCCTGGCCCGGGAGCTGGCCGGCACGGCCACCCGCGGGCGGCTCGACGCGCTGCTGCAGGGCGACCGGGACCAGCCGGTCGACGTCGCCGGCGCCCGGCTGCTGATCGAGTCCACCGGGGCCCCGCGCCGGATCGAGGAGCTGATCAGCACCCGGGTCCAGGGCGCCCTGCGGCTGGTGGACGGCGCGGTCGCCGACGGCAGGCTCGGTGAGGACGTCGCCGGGGTGCTGCGCGCGATGGCGGTCCGCTGCGCCGATCGGATCGCCTGACCCGGATGCCGGTCGACCATGCCGCGCGGCCGGGCCCGTCCGGCACCGGCGGCCGTCCTAGGTGTCGTGACTCGTCACGTTGTCGACGTGGGGAGCCGGCTGATCGGGGGTCGCCCGCCGAGCGCGGAGTGGGCTCGTTCAGTGTTGTAGTGGCGGGTCCAGTCGTCGAGGGCGGCGCGGCGTTCGGTG
>NZ_JBKGXT010000008.1:0-237402 GCF_046546495.1 Pseudonocardia nantongensis
GAACAGATCCTCGGCAGGCAACATGACCGGCGCCCCTGACAGGTCGGCGACTTCAGCAATCACCAGCCTGTCCAGGGGCACCTTCATGTCGTGCGCCGACACGCCGATCAACCCACAGAACGCGCCTGAGACGTCCGCTCAGACCGTCGTGGCGAGGGACACGTCCACGTTGCCGCGGGTGGCCTTGGAGTACGGGCACACCTGGTGCGCGGCCTCGACCAGCTCGTCGGCCTGCGCGCGGTCCAGGCCGGGCAGGTGCGCGGTGATCTCGGCGCCGATCGTGAAGCTGGTGTCGTCAGGGGTGAGGGTGACGGTGGCGCGCACTGTGGCGTCGTCCGGGACCGCGACCTTCTTCTTGCCGGCGACCAGGCGCAGCGCGCCGTGGAAGCAGCTCGCGTAGGCCGCGGCGAACAGCTGCTCCGGGTTGGTGGCGCCGCCCGGGCCGCCGAGCTCCGGCGGCATCTTCAGGTCCTGGTCGATGAGGCCGTCCTCGGACCGGATGCGCCCGTCCCGGCCGCCGCCGGACGAGGTCGCCGCCGTCGAGTAGTTCGCCATCGTCGATCGCTCCTTCGGTTGTGTCCAATTCAGTTGGGCACAACTTAACCAGATTCCGGCCGGCGGCGCAGCCCGGAGTCAGCTGCCGTCGGTGGACGGACCGTCGGCGAAGGTTCCATGATGAACGGCACACCACGTGCTGTCCGGGCGTCGTTCGACAGCGCTGGGGTGGCGTTGACCTCGGTGAAGGGTCCCCGTCGAGGGGCGGTCGGACCGTGAGTTCAGGCTCCGCGCAGCCGGCGCAGCGCGCCCTGCACCTTCTCCGGGTCGCTGGTCTCCCAGAACGGGGGCAGCGAGGCCCGCAGGAAGCCGCCGTAGCGGGCGGTGGCGATCCGCGGGTCCAGGATCGCGACGACGCCGCGGTCCTCGGTGGAGCGCAGCAGCCGCCCGGCGCCCTGGGCGAGCAGCAGGGCGGCGTGCGTCGCCGACACCGAGAGGAACCCGTTGCCGCCGCGGGCGTCGGCGGCCCGCTGCCGCGCGGAGACCAGCGGGTCGTCCGGGCGCGGGAACGGGATCCGGTCGATGAGCACCAGCGACAGCGACGGGCCGGGCACGTCGACGCCCTGCCACAGCGACAGGGTGCCGAACAGCGACGTCTCCGGGTCCTCCGCGAACCGCTTGACCAGCAGCATCGTCGAGTCGTCACCCTGGCAGAGCAGCGGGGTGTCCAGCTTGCCGCGCAGCGCCTCGGTGGCCTGCTTGGCCGCCCGGGTCGAGGAGAACAGCCCGAGCGTGCGCCCGCCGGCGGCCCGGACCAGGGCCTCGATCTCGTCCAGCGTCTCGCGCGCGAGACCGTCCCGGCCGGGGGAGGGCAGCCGCCGGGCCAGGTAGAGGATCCCGGAGCGCCCGTGCGCGAACGGCGAGCCGACGTCGAGGCCCTTCCAGCGCGGGGCCTCCGGGTCCTGCACCGGGCCGTGCCCCTCCGGGGTCGCGGGCGGGGTGTCACCGGTCTCCTTCGGTTGCGACGCGGGCAGCCCCCACTGGCGGGCCAGGGCGTCGAACGAGCCGCCGAGGGCCAGCGTGGCCGAGGTCAGCACCGTCGTGCGGGTGTTGAACAGCCGCTCGCGCAGCAGCCCGCCCACCGACAGTGGCGCGACCCGCAGCACCTTGTAGCGGCTGCCGTCCGGGCCCTGCTCGCCCAGCCAGACGACGTCGCGGCGCTGGGCCGGGTCGGTCTCGGAGAACGTGTCGACCAGCCGGACCGCGGTCTCGGAGACCTCGTCGAGCAGGGCCAGCGCGAGCTTGCGGGCGGCGGCGCCCTCCGGGTCGCCCTCGTCCGAACGGCGGTTCGCCCCGAGCGCCTGGCGACAGCCCGCCGCGGCCTCCAGGATCGCGTTCAGCGCGCCCGACGCGGCCGGGGACAGCGACTCCCAGCGGGCCGGCGGCATGTCCTCGAGCACCACGCCGAGGCCCTCGCCGGCTTCGGCCAGCCGGTCCGCCAGCTCCTGGTCGACCAGCTTGCCGCAGCGTCGCGCGGCCCCGGCGACGGTGGTCGCGGTGAGCTCGGCGGTGGCCGCGCCGGTCACCCGGTCGACGAGCTCGTGCGCCTCGTCGACCACCACGGCGTCGTGCTCGGGCAGCACCTGCGCCTCGCCCATCGCGTCGATCGCGAGCAGCGCGTGGTTGGTGACGACGATGTCGGCCCGCCCGGCCTCGCCGCGGGCCTTCTCCGCGAAGCAGTCCTCGCCGGCCGGACAGCGGTTCGCGCCCAGGCATTCCCTGGCGGTCACCGACACCTGCCGCCAGGCGCTGTCCGGGACGCCGGGGACCAGCTCGTCGCGGTCCCCGGTCTCGGTGTCCGAGGCCCACTCGTGCAGCCGCTTCACGTTCCGGCCCAGCGCGGAGATCGCGAACGCGTCGAACAGCTGGTCCGCCTCCTCGGCGGCGTCCTCCATGTCCCCGTGCAGCTTGTTCAGGCACAGGTAGTTGCGGCGGCCCTTGAGGATCGCGAACGTGGGCTCCCGGCCGAGCACGGCCTTCAGGCTCTTCGCGACCTTCGGCAGGTCCCGGTCGACCAGCTGGCGCTGCAGCGCGATCGTCGCCGTCGAGATCACGACGGTGCTGTCGCGGGCCATCGCGTGCCGGATCGCGGGCACCAGGTAGGCCAGCGACTTGCCGGTCCCGGTCCCGGCCTGCACGGCGAGGTGCTCGCCGGACGACAGCGCCCGGCGCACCGCGTCGGCCATCCGGTCCTGGCCCTCGCGCCGGCTCCCACCGACCGACGAGACCGCCGTCTCCAGCAGCTCGTGCACGCCGGGGAGGTCACGGGTCGGCACGGGAGCGGGCACCGCACGAGGCTACCGAGCAGCCCCGACAACCGGTGCGGGCCGGGGGAACCCGCGCCGGCCGGCGCTGCGGGGCGTGATGTGGGGCGGCCGGTGCCCGGTGAGCGGCGACACAGGGTCACCATGGAGGCGTGACAGCCACAATCACCACGCAGAACGCCACGGTGCCCGAGCCCGGGCAGTTCCCCGTGCTGATCGAGCACGAGGCCCGCTACGCCGACCTCGACCCGAGCCGGCGGATCGGCCGCGAAGCCCTCGTGCGCTGGTTCGAGGACGCCCGGGTCGCGGTCGAGCGGGACGCCTTCGGCGCCGACCTGGTCGCCCGCCTGCAGTCCCGGGTGCGGCTGCTGCTCGCCGCGATCCGGGTGGACGTGCTGGCCCCGCTGCGGGTCGCCGGCCGCTACCGGATCGGCGTCGGCGTCAGCCATGTCGGCACGACCTCGTTCTCGTACCGGTACGCGGTGTTCGCCGGCGACGAGTGCGTCGCGGCCGGCGAGTCGACCAGCGTGCACACCGACGGCACCGCCCCGTCGCCGCTGCCCGACGAGGTCCGCGCCGCGCTGAGCGGGCTGCGCGTCGACGCGACCGCGTCCGGCCGCCCGGACCGCGGCGGCGAGCGCCTGGTCCGGGAGAACTACCCGTTCCGCTACGACGTCCGGACCCGGTTCACCGACCTGGACACCAACCGGCACGTGAACAACGTGGCGCTGGCGGCCTGGTACCTCGACGGCATCGCCGAGCTGCACCAGGACGTCCTGGGTTATCCGGTCGGCGGCCCGCTGGACGGCCTGTCGCCGTCGTCGCTGTCGGTGCAGTACCTGGACCAGGTGCACTACCCGGGCATCCACACGCTGCGGGTCGGCGTGGCCGAGATCGGCGAGGACACCGTCCGCTACCACTGCGGCCTGTTCGACGGTGCCCGCTGCATCGGGCTGGCCGAGGCCGAGGGCTTCCACCACGCCCCGGGCGACGACGGCGACCCGGTCCGGCTGGCCGAGGCCCTGGCCCCCTTCCGGATGAAGGACTGACCCACCGAACCCACATCACGAGCCTCACCGTCGCGTTGTGGAGCCTTGACGCCGTCCCACGGCGCCCGTGGCGACGTCAGGGCTCCACAACGCGGACGCCTGCGGCGTGGAGCTCCTCCAGGGCCTCGGCGGTGATGTCGGGGGCCACGCCTGCGCAGTGGGAGAGCAGCACCCGCGTCGTCAGGCCGAGCCGCTGGGCGTCCAGCGCGGTGGCCCGCACGCAGTGGTCGGTGGCCAGCCCGACCACGTCCACCGCGGTCACGCGGTGTTCGTCCAGCCAGTCCGCGAGCGGCGGGCCGGACTCGTTCTCCGCGGCGGCCTCGAACCCGGAGTAGGCGCTGGAGTAGGCGCCCTTGTCGAACACGCAGGCGATCGGCGCCACGTCCAGCGCGGGGTGGAACGAGGCCCCCGGCGTCCCGGCCCGGCAGTGCGGCGGCCAGGAATCGCGGAAGTCCGGGGTGTCGCTGAAGTGCGGTCCCGGGTCGACGTGCACGTCCCGGGTGGCGACGACGTGGGTGTAGCCGCGGGCGAGCGCCCCGATCCGCGCGGCCACCGCACCGCCACCGGCGACGGCCAGCGCGCCGCCCTCGCAGAAGTCGTTCTGCACGTCGACCACGATCAGTGCGTGGGTCGGCTCGTCACTCATGGCGGTCACTCCGTGTGGAACGTCGTGGGGATCGCGGGTTCGCCCCGGGAGAGCTTGAGACCCTCCCACGGGACGGCGACCAGCGCGGCCCGGAGCCGCTCGCGGGCCGCGCCCAGGTCCGCGGCGCCGTCCACGACCGCGCCGCCGCGCACCAGCGGGACCGGCAGCACCCGGTCGTGCGGGCCCGCCGCCGGCGCCGTCCCGTGCGGGTGCACGACCTCCTCGACGGCGGTCCCGGTGGGCTTGAACCGGCGCAGTGCCGACTTGCGCCCGCCGCGGGACTCCTTCGCGCTCGAGCGCTTGCTGACCGGGCGCCCGTCCACCTCGACCAGCTTGTAGACCATGCCGGCGGTCGGCGCGCCGGAGCCTGTGACCAGCGAGGTCCCGACGCCGTAGGAGTCCACCGGCTCGGCCCGCAGCGAGGCGATCGCGTACTCGTCGAGGTCGCCGGAGAGCACGATCCTCGTACCGGTCGCGCCGAGCGCGTCGAGCTGCTCGCGGGCCTGGCGGGCCAGCTCGCCGAGGTCACCGGAGTCGATCCGGACCGCGCCCAGACCGGTGCCGGCGGCCTCGATGGCGTGCTCGATGCCGCGGCGGATGTCGTAGGTGTCGACCAGCAGCGTCGTGCCGGTGCCCAGCGCGGCGACCTGGCTGCGGAAGGCGGACAGCTCGTCGTCGTGCAGCAGGATCCAGGAGTGCGCGGCGGTGCCGGCGGTCGGGATGCCGTAGCGGGAGCCGGCGGCCAGGTTCGACGTCGTCGCGAAACCGCCCAGGTAGGCCGCCCGGGCGGCCGCCACGGCAGCCTCCTCGTGGGTGCGCCGGGAGCCCATCTCGATCAGTGGCCGGCCGGCCGACGCGGTGACCATCCGGGCCGCGGCCGAGGCGATCGCCGAGTCGTGGTTGTAGATCGACAGCGCCAGGGTCTCCAGCAGCACCACGTCGGCGAAGGTGCCGCTGACGGTGAGCACCGGCGAGCCGGGGAAGTAGAGCTCGCCCTCCGGGTAGCCGTCGACGTCGCCGGTGAACCGGTAGTCGCGCAGCCAGTCCAGCGTGTCGGCGTCCACCACCCGGGCCAGCAGCTGCAGGTCGGCCGGCCCGAACCGGAACTCCGACAGCGCCTCCAGCAGCCGCCCGGTCCCGGCGACGACGCCGTAGCGGCGGCCGTCCGGCAGCCTGCGGGCGAAGAGCTCGAACACGCACTGCCGGTGCGCGGCGCCCTCGGCCAGCGCCGCGGCCACCATCGTGAGCTCGTAGCGGTCGGTGAACAGTGCGGTGCCGCTGCCCGGCGGAACGGTCATGATGCGGAGCCTATGTGCCGGCCGGCGGCCCGCGGGCGCCCGCCACCGGAGGCGTCGGGGCGGTCGGGGCCCTGTGCCACCATGGGATGCATGACCGCGTCGCCCTCGCCCACCGAGCAGGTCTCGCCGGACCTCGACGAGGCGGGTGCCGGGGACACGCCCTGGCAGGCGATCGTCTGGAACGACCCGGTCAACCTGATGTCCTACGTCACCTACGTGCTCCAGCAGGTCTTCGGCTACCCGGAACCGACCGCGACGGCGCTGATGCTGGACGTGCACCACAAGGGCAAGGCGGCCGTCTCCTCCGGGGATAAGGACACCGTCGAGGGGCACGTGGCGAAGCTGCACGCGGCGGGCCTGTGGGCCACCATGCAGCGGGCCTGAGCCCGGCACGACACCGAACGGATCGAGCGGTATGAACGGCTGGAAGCGCAGCGGTCGCGGGGACCGCGTGCGGTACGTGTCCGGGTTCTCCGGTGAGGAGGCCGCGGTCCTGCGCGGGCTCTTCGGCGAGGTCCGCCAGATGCTGGCGAACCGGTCCGCGGTGGCACCGGAGGACGAGCTGGCCGCGCTGACCGGAATCCGCACCGGGCCCACCTCACGCCCCACCGACCGGGTGCTGGCCCGGCTGCTGCCGGACTTCACGACCGAGGACTCCGACCTGGCCGGCGGCCTGCGGTCGCTGCACGAGCCGGAGCTGATCGAGGCCAAGGACCGGGCGGCCGAGACGGTGCTGGACACCCTGCCGGAGGCCGGCGGCCGGCTCGAGCTGACCAGCGAGCAGGCCGACGCCTGGCTCGCCGCGCTGAACGACGTCCGGCTGGCGCTGGGCACCGCGCTGGACGTGAGCGAGGACATGCCCGAACAGCTGCCCGAGGACGACCCGCGGGGCCAGCACCTGGGCGTATACCACTGGCTGACCTACGTGCAGGACTCGCTGGTCCGGGTCCGGGTCACGGCGCTGTAGCTGTGACCCGTCCCCGCATGGTGTGCGGCGGACGGAGACGCCCCGGTATCCTTCATGGCGTGCTGGCCATCCGTGCGGACCTGATCGACGAGATCGTCGCGCACGCCCGGCGGGACTTCCCGGTGGAGGCGTGCGGGCAGCTCGTCGGGCCCGAGCAGGAGGATCGGCCGGAGCGCTACGTCCCGATGACCAACGCCGACGAGGTCGCGAGCGACTTCGCCTTCTCGCCGGTCGAGGACATCCGGCTCGAGCGCGAGCTCGACGCCCGCGGCGAGCGCCGGATGCTCGTCGTCCACTCGCACACCCGGGTCCCGCGCCGCCCGCTGACCGACTCCGGGCTGCCCGAGGCGTACCCATCGGTGAAGGACGTCGCGCAGATGGAGTGGACCCCGGACCAGCACTGGCTGATCGTGGGGTTGACCACCGCCGACGCGGCGCCCGAGGTGCGCTCCTACCACCTCTCCGACGGCGAGGTCGTCGAGGACGATCTCCAGGTCGTGGAGAGCTACATGTTCGCCCACACCGGTTCCGACGACGTCCCGGACGAGGCCTGAGCCACCCTCGGCGCGCTCCCGCGCCGTCGAGGTCGCGCGGGAATGTCGCCTCCACGGGTCGCGTTGCCGCGCTGAGAGAGTCCGCTGTACCACCCGACCCCAGGAGTGATCACCGAGATGGCCGTCTCCGTCTCCATCCCCACCATCCTTCGCACCCACACCGGCGGCGAGAAGACCGTCGAGGCCAAGGGCGACACCGTCTCCGCGGTCATCGACAACCTGGAGTCGCAGCACAGCGGCATCAAGGACCGTCTGATCACCGACGGCAAGCTGCACCGCTTCGTCAACATCTACGTCGACGACGAGGACGTCCGCTTCGCCGGTGGTCTGGAGGCCCCGGTCCAGGAGAGCTCCTCGCTGACCATCCTTCCGGCCGTCGCCGGCGGGCGCTGAGCCCGACCCGCCTGCCCGGGGCGGGTCCATGCCGGTCCGCCCCGGTCGCGAAGGAGAACCGTGCGTTACGACTCGTTGCTGCACGCCGTCGGCGACACCCCGCTGGTCGGGCTGCCGTCGTTGTCGCCGTCCGAGGACGTGCGGCTGTGGGCGAAGCTGGAGGACCGCAACCCCACCGGCTCGATCAAGGACCGGCCCGCGCTGGCGATGATCTCCGACGCCGAGAAGCAGGGGCTGCTCACGCCCGGCTGCACCATCCTGGAGCCGACCTCGGGCAACACCGGCATCTCGCTGGCGATGGCCTCGAAGCTCAAGGGCTACCAGCTGGTCTGCGTGATGCCGGAGAACACCTCCGCCGAGCGCCGCCAGCTGCTCGCGATGTACGGGGCGCAGATCATCTCCTCGCCCGCGGCGGGCGGCTCGAACCAGGCCGTCGCCGTCGCGAAGCAGCTGGCCGTCGAGCACCCCGACTGGGTGATGCTCTACCAGTACGGCAACCCGGCCAACACCGACGCGCACTACCGCGGCACCGGCCCGGAGATCCTGCGCGACCTGCCGTCGGTCACCCACTTCGTGGCCGGGCTGGGCACCACCGGCACCCTGGTCGGCGCCGGGCGGTACCTGCGCGAGCACAAGCCCGACGTCCAGGTGATCGCCGCCGAGCCCCGGTACGGCGAGCTGGTCTACGGCCTGCGCAACCTGGACGAGGGCTTCGTCCCGGAGCTCTACGACGAGAGCGTGCTGACCGGCCGGTTCTCGGTCGGCAGCTACGAGGCGCTGCGCCGCACCCGCCAGCTCGTCGAGCAGGAGGGGATCTTCGCCGGGGTCTCGTCCGGCGCGATCCTGCACGCCGCGATCACCGCCGCGACCAAGGCGGAGGACGCCGGCGAGCGAGCCGACATCGTCGTCGTCGTGTGTGACGGCGGGTGGAAGTACCTGTCCACCGGCGCCTACTCGGGCGACCTGGGCACCGCCGCGCAGGGCATCGACGGGCACCTCTGGGCCTGATCCCGGCGCGGTTCGCCCGTTCGGCCGTACCCCCGATCGGTACCGTCGAGGGCATGACGAACCCCGGCCGCGCGCCCGCGCGGGTGCTGCCGCCCGCACCGAAGCGGGCCGCGGCGCTGATGCTGCTGTTCACCGCCGCGCTGTACCTGATCGAGGCGGTCGACGGGGCGTCCGGGGGCCGGCTCGACCAGGCCGGGCGGCTCGTCCCGCGGGACGTCGACGGCCTGGTCGGGATCGTCACCGCCCCGCTGCTGCACGGCGGCTTCGGGCACCTGGTCGCGAACACCGTCCCGTTCCTGGTGTTCGGGTTCTTGGCGCTCTCCGGCGGGATCGGGCAGTGGTTCGCGGTCACCGCGACGATCTGGCTGGCCTCCGGGATCGGGGTATGGCTGCTCTCGCCGGCCCCGGTGCTCGGGGCGTCCGGGATCGTGTTCGGCTGGTTCCTGTTCCTGCTGGCCCGCGGGTTCTACGCGCGCAACGTCGGGCAGATCGTGCTCGCGGTGGTGCTGTTCCTGTTCTGGGGGTCGCTGCTGTGGGGCGTGCTCCCGTCGAACCCGCTGGTGTCCTGGCAGGCGCACCTGTTCGGCGCGCTCGGCGGCCTGCTGGCCGCATCCTGGGTGGCCCGGGCCGACGGGCGATCGGCCACGCCTACCCTGAGGGCGTGAGCAGCTCCGCGATCGACGCCCCGATCGGGATCTTCGACTCGGGTGTCGGTGGGCTCACCGTGGCCCGTTCGGTGATCGACCTGTTGCCCGCCGAGCAGGTCCGCTACGTCGGCGACACCGCGCACGGGCCGTACGGGCCGAAGAAGATCGCCGACGTCCGCCGGCACGCGCTCGCGATCGGCGACGAGCTCGTCGAGAGCGGGGTGAAGGCGCTGGTCATCGCGTGCAACACGGCCTCGGCCGCGTGCCTGGCCGATGCCCGCGAGCGCTACCCGGTCCCGGTCGTCGAGGTGCTGCGGCCCGCGGTGCGCCGGGCCGTGGCCGCCACCCGCAACGGCCGGATCGGCGTCATCGGGACCCGGGCCACGATCGCCTCCGGCGCCTACGCCGACGCGTTCGACGCCGCCCCGCAGACCGAGATCACCTCGGTGGCATGCCCCCGGTTCGTCGACTTCGTCGAGCGCGGCACCACCAGCGGGCGGCAGGTGCTCGGCGTCGCGCAGAGCTACCTGGAGCCGTTGCAGCGGGCCCGGGTGGACACCGTCGTGCTGGGCTGCACGCACTACCCGCTGCTGACCGGCGTGCTGGAGATCGTGCTCGGCCCGGACGTGACGCTCGTGTCGTCGGCCGACGAGACCGCCCGCACCCTGGTCCGCACCCTGCACGGGCGGGACCTGCTGCGCGACGACACCGCGCCGCCGGCCCCGCACCGGTTCCTGGCCACCGGCGACCCGGAACCGTTCCGCCGGCTCGGACGTCGATTCCTGGGCCCGGAGATCGGCGCGGTGGTGGGTCGGGCCGGTGCCGGGACGCCCGTCGACACCCCGGTAACGTCCGTGCCGTGATCGAAGTCCTGGTCTTGGTGATCACGGTGGTCCTCGCGGCCGTCGCGGCGTTCGGCCTGGTCACGACCGTGGCGAACCGGCCGCCGGGCCAGGTGCACCGGATCGCCGTCGGGATCGCCGAGGTGCTGCTCGTCGGCCAGGCCGCGGTCGCGGCGTACCGGGTGCTGGTCGGCGGCGTCACGCTGCCCGAGCAGAGCACCTTCCTGATCTATCTCGTGGTATCGGTCTGCGTGCTGCCGATCGCGCTGCAGTTCGCCACCGCCGAGCCGAGCCGCTGGGGCGGCACCGTGGTCGCGGTCGGTGCGGCCGCCACGCTGGTCGTCGTGCTGCGGCTGCAGGGTCTCTGGCTCCCGGCGGTCCCCGGTGCCTGAGCCGCCGGTCCGCGCCACGGCGACCGGCCCCGGCCGGGTGCTGATCGCCGTCTACGGGATCTTCGCGCTGGCCGCGACCGCACGCGCCGGGGTGCAGATCGCGGAACGGTTCGACGAGGCCCCGCTGGCCTACACGCTGTCCGCGCTTGCCGGGGTGGTCTACATCCTGGCCACGGTCGGCCTCGCCGGCACCGGCCCCGGGTTCCGACGGCTGGCGTGGTCGGCGGTGAGCTTCGAGCTCGCCGGGGTACTCGCGATCGGCTCCTTCACGCTCCTGGTGCCGAGCGACTTCCCGGACGACACCGTCTGGACCGACTTCGGCATCGGCTACGGGTTCGTCCCGCTGGTGCTCCCGTTCGTCGGGATCTGGTGGCTGCGCCGTACCGCACGTTCGGGTTAGGGTCGCGCATGCGGCTCATCGTGCTGGGATGTTCCGGCAGCGGTCCCGGGCCCGAGTCACCGGCATCGGGCTACCTGGTGGAGGCCGGCTCGACCCGGATCACCCTCGATCTCGGCAACGGCACGTTCGGCGCGTTGCAGCGCCACCTCGATCCGTGGCAGCTGGACGCCACGGTGTTCAGCCACCTGCACCCGGACCACTGCTCGGACTTCGCGTCCCTGGCCGTGCACCGTCGCTACCACCCGCGGCCCCCGTACGATCCGACGGTCGCGCCGCTGGCCGTGCACGCCCCGGCCGGCGCCGCTGACCGGTTCGCGGCCGCCTATGCGGTGTCCGAGCAGGAGCGGGCGGCCACCGACCTCACCGACGTGTTCACCTTTCACGATCTCGTGGCAGGCGAGCCGCTGCGGGTCGGGGCCGGCGACGACGCCGTCACGGTCACCGCGTACCCGGTCGACCACCCGTGCACGGCCTACGCACTGCGCGTCTCGCACACCGGCCGGACGCTGGTCTACTCCGGCGACACCGGACCGTGCGACGGCCTGGTCGCCGCCGCCCGCGGTGCCGACCTGTTCCTCTGCGAGGCCAGCTGGCCGCACGCCGCGGGCCTGCCGGCCGGGGTCCACCTGTCCGGCAGGCAGGCCGGCGAGCACGCCGCCGCGGCCGGCGCCGCGCGGCTGGTCCTGACCCACGTCCCGGCCTGGTACGACGCCGCCGAGCTGACCGTCGAGGCGAAGGGCGCCTTCGGCGGGACGGTGGAGCAGGCCCTCCCGGACGCCGTCTTCGAGGTCTGAGTCCCCGGATCCGGGAATGCCGCGCGTGGACCGGCCCGCCCGGGTTCCTACGATGACGTGGTGACACGAGCAGAGGGCATGCGCGCCGAGACCAGGGCGGACGGACGGTCGGACGACGAGATGCGCCCGGTGACGATCACCCGGGGCTTCCAGAAGCACCCGGCGGGGTCGGTGCTGGTCGAGTTCGGCGACACGAAGGTGCTGTGCGCGGCCAGCGTGACCGAGGGCGTGCCGCGCTGGCGCAAGGGTTCCGGCCTGGGCTGGGTCACCGCCGAGTACGCGATGCTGCCCTCCGCGACCGACACCCGGTCGTCGCGCGAGTCGGTGAAGGGCAGGATCGGCGGACGGACCCACGAGATCTCCCGGCTGATCGGCCGGTCGCTGCGCGCCTGCATCGACCTGCGCGCGCTCGGCGAGAACACGATCGCGATCGACTGCGACGTGCTGCAGGCCGACGGCGGCACCCGCACCGCCGCGATCACCGGTGCCTACGTGGCCCTCTGCGACGCCGTTGGCTGGCTCGGCGAGCACGGCAAGCTGTCCGACCCGAAGCCGATCTCCTGCCAGGTCGCCGCGGTGTCGGTCGGCGTCGTCGACGGCCGGGTCCGGCTGGACCTGCCCTACGTCGAGGACTCGCGGGCCGAGGTCGACACCAACGTCGTCGCCACCGAGACCGGCACGTTGATCGAGGTGCAGGGTACCGGTGAGGGCGCGACGTTCTCCCGGAGCACGCTCGACGCCATGCTCGACTCGGCCCTGGCCGGTATCGAGCGGCTGGCCCGGATGCAGGTCGAGGCGCTCGCCGAGCCGCACCCGAAGGTGGCCGCCGAGCAGGCCGAGAAGGAGGCCGCGACGGCGACGGAGGGGTCCGCGTGAGCGGTGACGACGGGCGCTCCGGCGAGCCTCCGCGCCGGGTCCTGCTGGCCACCCGCAACGCCAAGAAGCTCGTCGAGCTGCGCCGGATCGTCGACGCCGCCGGGCTCGGCGGCGTCGAGATCGTCGGGCTGGCCGACGTCCCGGAGTTCCCGGAGGCCCCGGAGACCGGCGCGACGTTCGCGGAGAACGCGCTGGCCAAGGCCCGTGATGCGGCCGCCGCGACCGGCCTGCCGGCGATCGCCGACGACTCCGGGATCACCGTCGACGCGCTCAACGGGATGCCGGGCATCTTCTCCGCCCGCTGGGCCGGCCGGCACGGCGACGACGAGGCCAACCTGTGGCTGCTGCTCGGGCAGACGGCCGACGTGCCGGACGAGCGGCGCGGGGCGGCGTTCGTGTGCGCGGCGGCCCTGGTGACGCCCGCCGGCGCCGCCGGGCCCGGGGCCGCGCCGGACGCCGCGTGCGCCTCGCTCGGCGAGGCACCGGGGCGCACGGTGGTGCACGGCACCTGGCGGGGCACCCTGCTGCGCGAGCCGAGCGGGGAGAACGGGTTCGGCTACGACCCGATCTTCCGGCCGGAGGGGGAGTCCCGGTCGTCGGCGGGGCTCTCGGCGGAGGAGAAGGACGCCGCCTCGCACCGCGGCCGCGCGCTGCGCGCCCTGGTCCCGCACCTGCAGGCCTTCACCCCCCGCTGACCCCACCCCCGTTGCCCGGGAGCGGGTCGGCTCCACGACGCGGGATGGGGAGGGGTCAGTCTTCGGCGAGGATCGGCTGGGCGATCTTGAAGGCGCTGTTCGCGGCGGGCACACCGCAGTAGATCGCGGTCTGGAGTAGGATCTCCACGATCTCCTCGCGGGACAGGCCGTTGCGCTTCGCGGCGCGCACGTGCAGCTCGAACTCGTGCCAGTGCCCGTGCGCGACCAGTGCGGTCATCGTGACCGCGGAGCGCATCCGCCGGTCCAGCCCGGGCCGGGTCCAGATCTCGTTCCAGGCGTACCGGGTGATCAGCTGCTGGAACTCGGCGGTGCTGGCGTCGACCTTCGCCAGGGACGCGGCGACGTAGTCCGCGCCGAGTACCTCGCGGCGCACGGCCAGGCCGTCCGCGTCGAGCTCGGCGGGGTCGATACCGGGGGTGTCGTGGGCCATGGCCGGTAGCCTCTCACGGTCCACCGGCCGGTCCTGGCCGTGATCCGCAGAGCGGAAGCAGGTCGTCTCCCGGGAGCAGACGTGACGACGGCAACCCGCCGCGTCTGAGTACGGTGGTGTCTCGTGCGGTGGTGGCGGCAGATCCTGGGTGCCCTCGGGCTGGTGCTCGTGGTCGCGCTCGTCGTCCTGATCGCCCGCGCGCACGGCCTGCCCGCGGTGCCCCGGTTCGAGGATCTTCGCCGGGTCGTCACCGAGTCCGGTGCCTGGGGCCCGGTGATGTTCGTACTGCTGCAGGTGCTGCTCAACGTGCCGCCGTTCCCGCGGACCGTGTTCACCGTGACGGCCGGGGTGCTGTTCGGCTCCGTCGCCGGGACCGCGCTCACCCTGTCCGCGACCGCGCTGGCCGCGGTCGTCGCGTTCGGACTGGTCCGGCTGACCGGGGGCAGGCTGATCGCCCGCTACGCCCGGCACCCGCGCGCGGAGTGGGTCCGCCGGCGCCTCGACCACCACGGGACGCTCGCCGTCACCTCGCTCCGGCTGATCCCGATGGTGCCGTTCGCGGCGATGAACTACCTGTCCGGGCTCTCCGCGGTCCGGTTCTGGCCCTACCTGATCGGGACGGTGATCGGCTCGCTGCCGAGCACGGTCGCCATCGTCGCGCTCGGCGACGCGGTGACCGGGCAGCCACCGCCGGCCCTGCTGCTGGTCTCCGCGGCGTGCGCGGTGGTCGGGCTCGGCGGGGTGCTGCTCGCGGCCCGGCGGCCGCTGCCGGACGAGCCGGCCGCCTGAGCTGCGGGTTTACTGTGCCGGCGGCGGGATTCGAACCCGCACTGACACGGACCTAAACCGTGGGCCTCTCCCTTTGGGCTACGCCGGCTAGTCCTTTCGGACGCACCACGTCTCGGTGAGCGCGTGGCAGTTCGGACACAGAATACGGAGGTTCTCCAGCCGGTTGTCGGTGTGGTCCCCGTTGATGTGGTCCAGTGCGAGGGGCAGCGGCCGGTCGCGCCACTCGTTCCTGCCGCACTCCTCGCAACGATTCTCCTTGACCCCCTCGGCGATCAACCTCCTGCGCAGCGGGGCGCTGCTGCGATAGGTCGAGTTCCGCACCAGGATCTCGTCCAGCGGCCGGGACAGCCGCCGCCCCGGGAACGTGCGGCCGCGCGCCCATGCCCGCCCGGTGAAGTGCGAGGTGTCGAGGCCGAGCGAACGGATGTGACTGCGGATGTGCCGGTGCATCCCGCCGCTCGGCGAGTACCCGAGCCGGCGCATCACCTCGGCGAGCGAGTCGGCCTCCCGCACCAGCTGCGCGAGATGCTCGTCGGTCCAGTTGTTGCGGCGACGAACCTCCACCGCCCCGGGAAGGTGGCTCGCATCCACGCCGACCCGCGCGATGTGCCCCCGCAACCAGTCGTAACGCCCCGGCTGGATCCCGAGCCGCCGGCACACCTCGCTCAGCCGGCTCGACGCCGCGACGGCTTCGACGAGCTGCTCGTCGGTCCACCGGCGGGCGCGCGGCATCAGGCGCCGCCCGCCGGCCGGACCGTACGCACGTCAGATCTTCCAGTCCTTGCGCAGCTTCGCCACATGGCCGGTGGCCCGGACGTTGTACTTGGCGTCGGTGATCGTGCCGTTCTCGTCGATCAGGAACGTCGAGCGGATGACACCGGTGACGGTCTTGCCGTACATCGTCTTCTCACCGAAGGCGCCCCACTCGCCGAGGACCTTCTTCTCCGGGTCGGACAGCAGCGGGAAGGTGAGACCCTCGGCATCCCGGAAGGTGGCGAGCTTCGCCGGCTTGTCCGGGGAGATGCCGAGGACGTCGATCCCGGCGTCGTTCAGCTCGGCGAGGTTGTCACGGAAATCGCACGCCTCCTTGGTGCAGCCGGGGGTGCTCGCCGCGGGGTAGAAGTAGACGATCACCTTGCGGCCGCGGTGGTCGGCCAGCGAGACGGGCTTGCCGTCGGCGTCGTCGAGGGTGAAGTCGGGGGCGGTGTCGCCCGCCTGCAGCCTGCTGCTCATGCGATCAGCCTCTCACCCGGGACCGACACCGGACCGCCGACTTCGTGACCTGTGGACAACTCGCCGTGCCCGCCGCGCGCGGCCCGGCCCCCGGGTGGCTACGGTGTGCCACGTCGCCGCTCACCGGCGCCGTACGCCGCCGGTGGGACCGGCGCGAGGAGCAGGAGACAACCGGGACGCGTCCGCGCGTCCGGCCGACGCGGAGGAGACCTGGTGGCCCGCGACCCCGAGAACATCCAGCGCGAGATCGAGAAGACCCGGGACGCGCTGGCCGAGAGCCTCGACGCCCTGGCCGACCGGGCGAACCCGAAGACCCTGATCGAGGGGAGCAAGGAGCAGATCGCCGAGAAGCTGGCCGACCCGAAGATCAAGTACACGCTGATCGCGGTCGGCACGCTGGTCGGGCTGGTCCTGGTCCGCTCGATCTTCCGCTGAGCGGAGCTTGCGGAGCGAACATCGGCGCTGAGCGGAGCTTGCGGAGCGAACATCGGCGCTGAGCGGAGCTTGCGGAGCGAACATCGGCGCTGAGGTCCCGGGTCCCGGGACCTCAGCCCAGGGTGTCGCGGAACTCCAGCACCGCGGCCCGGTCGGCGCCGTCGGCGAGCGGCTTGCGGTAGCGGGCGATCCGCCGGGCCGCGCCGAACCCGACGACCGCGACCAGCTCCTCGCCGCGCAGGTACCCCACGACGGTGCCCTTGATCTCGCCGCCGTCCAGGCCGTCGCCGTGCAGTGACAGCAGGCCGTCGGCCAGGTCCGGGCGTCCGATCAGCTGGAGCTTCATCCCGAACTGGTCGGACCAGAAGTAGGGCACGGTCGCGGGCGGCGGCTCGGCGCCGGCGATGGCCCGGGAGACCACGGCGGCCTGGTCGGTGGCCGAGGTCCAGTGCTCGTGCCGGGGCCGGTCGCCCTGCAGCGGATCGGTCCAGGCGGCGGCGTCGCCGACCGCCCAGACGCCGGGCAGGCCCTCGACCCGCCCCTGCGTGTCGCACGGGATCCCGCCGGACAGGTTGAGCCCGGTGGACTCCAGCCAGCCCAGATCGAGCTGCCCGCCCACCCCGACGACGATCTGGTCGGCCGTCACCGAGGTCCCGTCGGACAGCTCGGCCCCGGTGTCGGTGAACGCGGTGACGGTGACGCCGCAGCGCAGGTCCGCGCCGCCGTCGGAGATCAGCCGGGCGGCCAGCGCACCGACCTCGGGGCCCAGCACCCGGCCCATCGGGACATCCCCGGCCTCCAGCACCGTGACGTCCAGGCCGCGGTCCAGCGCACCGCCTGCGACCTCTGCGCCGATGAACCCGGCCCCGACCACCAGCAGCGACGAGGCCCCGTTCAGCGCGTCGCGCAGGGCCTGCGACTCGTCCACGCTGCGGAGCAGGTGCGCCGAGGAGGGCTGGCCGTCGAGCAGCCGGGAGGTGACACCGACGGCGAGCACGATCGCGTCCGCGTGCAGGGTGGTGCCGTCGTCGAGCTCGAGTTCCTGTCCCTCGCCGCCCACCCGCAGGGCCACGGCGGCCCGGCCGAGGTGGGCGCGTACCCCCAGCTCGTCGAGGGCGTCATGGCCGACCAGGTCGATCCGGTCCCGCTCCCAGTCGCCGGCCAGGAACTGCTTGGACAGCGGCGGGCGGTCGTAGGGGAGGTGCTCCTCGGCGCCGACCAGGCTGATCCGGCCCTCGTAGCCGGCCCGGCGCAGGCCCTCCACGGTGCGCAGGCCGCTCAGCCCGGCCCCGACCACCAGCACGTGCTCCGGCACGCCGTCCTGCTCGCCCACTGCGCCTCCCGTGTCGTCGCTCGACGACGGCAGCCTACCTACGGCGCGCGGTCGCCCGGTTCGAGTCGGTCGCGCAGCCGGGTCAGGGTCTGCGACAGCAGCCGGGACACGTGCATCTGGGAGATGCCGACCTGGTCGGCGATCTGGGTCTGGGTCTGGTTGCCGAAGAACCGCAGCATCACGATGGTGCGCTCGCGCGGCGCGAGCTCGGAGAGCAGGGGTCGCAGCGACTCCCGGTAGTCGACCCGGTCGAGCTCGGCGTCGGCGTCACCGACGAGCTCGCCGACGGTGGCGCTACCGTCCTCGGAGGAGAGCATCTCGTCCAGCGAGGAGCTGCGGTAGGCCTCGGCCGCCTCCAGCCCCTCGAGAACCTCGTTCACCGGCAGGTCCAGCCGGTGCGCGATCTCCGATGGCTTCGGTGCGCGCCCGAGCACCTGGGACAGCTCGGACACCGCGCCATTGATCGACACGTGCATGTCCTTGAGCCGCCGGGGCACCCGCATCGACCAGCTCTGGTCGCGGAAGTGCCGGCGGACCTCGCCGGAGATCGTCGGCACGGCGAACGAGAAGAACTCACCGCCCTTGCCCGGGTCGAACCGGTCGATGGCGTTGATCAGCCCGACGGTGGCGACCTGGGTCAGGTCGTCCAGCGGCTCCCCGCGGTGGTTGAACCGGCGGGCGATGTGCTGGGCGACCGGCAGGAACCCGGTGACCAGACGGTCCCGCAGCACCTCCCGGCGCGGGTCGTCCGGGTCGAGTGCCGCGTACTCCTCGAGCAGCGGGGTGAGGTGGCCGTACTCGGAGTCCGTCGACGTCACAGCCCGGGTCCGGAGAGCTTGTGCAGTCGTATGGTCAGCGTGGACGCGCTGTCCGCGGCGCTCGCGGCGCCGTCAGCGGCACCGGCCTCCACCGACACCCGGTCGGCGAGTGTCTGCAGGACCCGCCAGCCGAAGCTGTCGGTGGGCAGCTCGGCCCCGTCCGGGGTGTGCACCCGCGCCGAGACGTCGATCCGCTCGCCGTGCACGTCGAACGTGCAGCGCAGCGCGGAGTCCGGGGTGGCCAGGCCGACCAGCGTCGCGCACGCCTCGTCGACGGCCATCCGCAGGTCGGAGATGGCGTCGAGGTCGAAGTCGGCGCGGGCCGCCAGATCGGAGGCGACGGCCCGCACGGTCGGGATCAGCGCGGCACGGGCCGCCGTCCGGATCTCGACGGTGGCCGGCCCCGTCGCGCCGTCGGCGCTCTCGGGGGCGCTCGGCAAGTCGTCCTGGGCCACGCGGGGTGTCCTTTCCTCGTCCGGGTCGGGGGATTGCGGGTCGGTGTGGGTGGTCGTCACGGCCGGTCCGCGCCGGTCGCACCGGGATCATGACGCGCGTCCCGGCGCGCCGCAGCGCCGGGTGCGCGGCGGCCGGGTGCGTCCTCAGCCACCGGCCGGCACGCCGGGACCGGGGATCCGGTTCTGGCCGGGCAGCACGGTGAACAGCTGGGCGGTGCCGGTGACCTCCAGCGGCCGCAGCACCGCCCGGCCGGTGGCGACGACGAACAGCCGCCGGTCGTCGTCGGCGGCGCGGCGGGCCGTGCGGATGAGCGCTCCCAGGCCGCTGGAGGCCAGGAAGGTGACGCCCGCCAGGTCGACGGCGAGGTCGTCGCCGGGGGTGTCCAGGAGGTCGTGGAGGGCGGTGCCGAGGCGGGGCGCGGTCAGCGTGTCCACCTCGCCCCGCACGATCAGCACGGTCAGCCCGGTGCGCGGGGTGGCGAACGCCACCCCGAGGTCGGGCGACTCGCCGTCGTCCCGGAACGGCGGTACCGGAGCGGATCCGGACAGGGGATCACCTCCTGGGCGGGGCGGAACGGCACCGGACGCCGTGGTCCCGACGGTCCGCGCACTCTTCTCGTGCCGGAGCGGGCCGGCCGGACGGGGCGTGCCCGGAAGGGTACCGGCCGGTCCGCGGCGCACCGGGGTCGCCGCTACCGCGGGCCCGGCGCAGCCCGCCCGGCGACGGGCTGGATCGGTTCCGTCCGGGCCGGTCGGTCGGGTGGCTGCGGCGGAACGCCCCGGGCGGCGGGACGGCGGCCCGTCTCGACCGGTCGGCCCGGCCGGTCGACCGGCGGGCGTGCGCGGGGGCGCCCGGCCACCCCGGGCACGCGAGCCCGGATCGGCCCGCTGCCGCGGCGGACCCGCTCGCGGCGCGCGTGCCCCCATTCGTCCGAACGGGGTCGGAAACGGGGCGCGCAACCGCGTCGTACGCGATCTACTCCCTCCGGCGGCAGGTGGACGATCAGGGCGGAGGTGCGTGATGGTCGCGGGGGAGTCGGCGGTCCCGGCGCGCCGGTTGGTGGCGGTCGCGCTGACCGAGGCCGAGTCCGCACGGGCCGGCAGCACGCTGGCCGAACTCTGCGGGAGCACCGGCGAGACCGACCTGCTGGTGGTCCGCCGCGACCCGGCGGCGCAGCGGCGGCTGGTCGGACCGGCCGAGGCCGAGGACTACTCCTGCGACGATCCCGCGGACGATCCCGACGACGAGCCGGTGACGATGCCGCTCGGCCGGCTGCCGGGTGGCCGGATCCGGTTGCACCGGCTCGGACTGCGCTGGACGGTGCAGGACGGTGACGAGCCGGACCTCGTGGCCGCGCTGTCCGAGCTGGTCGGCTTCGACCCGGACGACGACACGTTCTGCGTGGCGCCCGCGCGGACCTCCCCGGTGGCCGACCCGGAGATCGAGGTCGTACGGCGGGCGGTCCGCCGGGTCGCCCGGGTGTACGGGCTGCCGGTACTGCCCTACCGGCGCACGAGCGCGATCGCCGGGCCGGCTCCCGCTCCGCCGTCGCGGGCCGGGCTCCCGCCGGCCTGAACCCGGGGCCGGACACACGAACGGCCCGTCCCCGGGGACGGGCCGCGGTGCGGGGTCGGATCAGCCGGCGGCGACCAGGTCGTCCTGTCCGGCGGCGTCGCGGCGCTCCAGGATCGCCCGGCGCTCGGACTCGCCGAGCCCGCCCCAGACGCCGAACGGCTCCCGGCTGGCGAGCGCGAAGCGGCGGCACTCCTGGATGACCGGGCAGCTCCGGCAGACCTGCTTGGCCCGCTCGGTGCGGCGGGACCGGGACGGGTTGCGCTCGCCGTCCGGGTGGAAGAACACGGCACTGTCCATGCCGCGACAGGCGCCGAGCCGCTGCCACTCCCACTCGTCGTCCATCGGGCCGGGAAGCCGGGACACGTCGCTCACGCGCTCACCTCGTCGATCGGGACCCCGGGGCCGCCGGGGTGGTTGGCAGTCGGTTCCCGAAGTCCGACGAGACCAAACATGCGGGCGGCGCCGATCAGTGCTACGTGCGGATGCACGGGATGTGCCCGGGCCGCCCGGAGGCGACGGGATCGGGACCGGCGACCCTGGTCGCAGGGGCCGTGCCGGCGCGTCCGGCACGGGACTGACCCCTGGAGACCATGGTGTGTGATATAGGTCACATCCAGTCAGGAGTTCAGGCTGGCCTCGACGTCGTCGTGGATGTCGAACAGGTGGTGCAACCCGGCGATGCCGATCGGGCGCAGTACCCGGCGCTCGGTGCACGCCAGCCGCAGCTCGACGCCCTCCCGGTGCGCCTGCTCGCGCAGCTCGATGAGCGCGGCCAGCCCGCTGGTGCCGAGGAACCGGACCCCGTCCAGCGCGAGGACCACCAGCGAGCTGTCCGGGATCCGCCGGGTGACCTCGTGGCGGAGCTGCGGGGCGGTGAGCATATCCAGCTCCCCGGTCACCGTCACCACCAGCACCCCGGACGACGGGCTGGTGATCCCCAGCCCGAGCGCGTCCGGGTCGTCGGCGTCCGGGTCGTCGGCGTCCGGGTCGTCGGCGAGCAGCCGGTCGGCGTCCTGCTGCAGCGGGTCGGCGCGGGTCGCTCCGGGGCCGCCGTCCGGTGTGCCGGGGGCCGATCCACCGAAGTCGGTCATCGGCCCGACGGTAGGCACCCGGAGGACGCCCCGCCACTCGGAGCGACGATGTCGCACCACCGGTCAGCGCAACCGGTGCACCCCTCCGGCCGTACGCACGGTGACGCCCCGGCGGCCGAGCAGCTCCAGCAGCGGGACCACGACCCGCCGGCTGGATCCGAGCGCCTCCCGGACCGTGCTCGGTGTGAACTCGTCGCCGAGGTCGCGGAGCACCTCCACCGCCCGGTCCGGGGCGTCCGGGAGCAGCACCACCTCGGGTGTGAGCCGCAGCAGCTCCCCGGCGCGCTCCAGGGCGGCCAGCTCCCGCGGCCCGAGGCCGAGTCCGGCCAGCCGCTCGGCGTCCGGCGCGGTGAACGGCGTGCGGGTGAGATCGGCGCGCAGCTCGGCGGCGGCGGCGAGCAGCTCGGCGGGCGGGCCCGCGTCGGCGGCGGTACGGACCCGGCCGTCCCGCACGACCGGGACCTCGGCCGCCTCCGACGAGGTGTCCCGGGCCCAGTCCAGCGCCGCCTCGACCAGGGCGGCGTCCGGCAGGTCGACCGCGCGCCGGGCGGCGGCCAGCGGCAGGCCCGGATCGAGCGGGTCGGCGGCGTCGTGCCGGGCCAGCGCCGCCGCGAGGTCCGCGGCCGCGGACAGCGCCCGGGCCGGGTGCAGCAGCAGCCCCACCGCGCCGGGGACCCGCCCGGCGAGCGCGCGGATCTCGGGCCCCGGGACGCCGAGCCGGGTCAGCTCGGCGGTGCGCACCGTGCCGCGGCGGGCCAGCTCCGCGCCGGCGTCCGGGGTGCCGGTCGCCGCCGCGAGCTCCCCGGCCCGTTGCCGGGCCGCGCCGCGGCGACGCAGCGGGGGCGGTTTCGGGTCGAGCACGGTCAGCCCGGCCACCACCCGGCGGGCGCCCGGGTCGCGCAGCACCGCGCGGTCGCCGATCCGCAGCGGCAGCGGCCGCGCCGGCCGGAGGCGGATCAGCCCGGCACCGGCGTCGAGCGGGCGCATCCGGACCGGGACGGCCGCCGATCCGGCGTGCAGGGTGAGCCCGACCGGGGAGTTCCCGACCTCCGGCGGGCCGCCGATCCCGTGCAGCCGGACGTCGAACTCCCGGGCCACCGGCCAGGCCCGCGGGGCGAGCAGCACGTCGCCGCGGCGCACCGCCGAGTGCGGGAGGCCGCGCAGGTTCAGCGCGACCCGGGCGACCGCCGTCGCGGCGTCCACCGGCTCACCGAGCTCCTGCACCGCCCGGACGGTGACCGCCGTCCGGCCGTCCGCACCGTCGAGCTCCAGCTCCTGCCCGGGCGCGACGGTGCCGCTGCGCAGCGTCCCGGTGACGACGGTCCCGGCCCCGCGCACGGTGAAGGCCCGGTCCACCCACAGCCGCACGTCGGCGTCGGGCTCGGGGGCGGGGATCCCGGAGACCAGGTCGGCGAGCGCTGTGCGCAGGTCCTCCAGCCCGGCACCGGTCGGTGCGGACACGCACACCGCGGGCCAGTCCCCGAGTCCGCGGGCCGCGAGCGCGTCCCGGGCATCGGCCAGCGCGAGGTCGGGGTCGAGCAGGTCGCAACGGGTGATCACGAGCAGCCCGCGGTCCAGCCCGGCGGCGGCCAGGGCGTCGGCGTGCTCGGCGGACTGCGGCATCCAGCCCTCGTCGGCGGCGACGACGAACATCGCGGCCGGCGCCGGACCGGCGCCGGCGAGCATGGTGGAGACGAACCGTTCGTGGCCCGGGACGTCGACGAACGCGACCGTCCCGTCCCGGGGGAGCCCGGGCAGCGTCGTCCAGGCGAAGCCGAGGTCGATCGTCATGCCGCGGCGACGCTCCTCGGCGTACCGGTCGGGTTCCATCCCGGTCAGCGCCCGGACCAGGGTGGACTTGCCGTGGTCGACGTGCCCGGCGGTGCAGAGCACGTGCACCTCAGGCCTCCGGGTCCGGCACGGCCCGGACCACCGCGCCCAGCACGTCGTCGGCGGAGGGGGGCAGGGCCCGCAGGTCGAGCAGGCAGCGCCCGTCGGCGACCCGGCCGAGGACCGGCGGGTCCCCGGCGCGCAGCGGGTCGGCGTAACGGGCCGGCAGCGACACCGCCGCGCTCGGCAGCTCCACCCCCGGGGCGCCGCCGCCGCCGACCCCGGCGACGGTGTCCAGCGGGTGCGCGTCGACGCCGTCCGCGGCCAGCGCGGCCGCCAGCGCCGCCGCCCGGGCCCGCAGGTCCTCCGGGGTGGCGTCCAGCGCGTCGCGGACCGGGGTGGGTGGCCCGGTCACCGACGCCTCCAGCGCGGCCAGGGTCAGCTTGTCCACCCGCACCGCCCGGGCCAGTGGGAACCGGCGCACCCGTTCCACCAGCTCCGCGCCGCGCTCCCCGCCGCCGAGCAGCAGCCCGGCCTGCGGCCCGCCGAGCAGCTTGTCGCCGGACGCGGTGACCAGGTCCGCCCCGGCGGCCAGCGTGGAGGCGACGTCCGGTTCTTCGGGCAGCCGCGGGTGCGGGCGCAGCAGCCCGGAGCCGGTGTCGGCGACGACGGGCGGTCCCAGCCGGGCCAGCTCGGCGACGTCGACGTCCGAGGTGAAGCCGGTGACCACGAAGTTCGACGGGTGCACCACGAGCAGGAACGCCGTGTCGTCGCCGATCGCCTCGGCGTAGTCCCGCAGGTGGGTGCGGTTGGTGGTACCGACCGGGCGCAGCCGGGCGCCGGTGGACTCGATCAGCTCCGGGATCCGGAAGCCGTCGCCGATCTCGACGAGCTGGCCGCGCGAGATCACGATCTCCCGGCCGGTGCCGGCGAACGCGGCGCAGACCAGCGCGAGCGCGGCGGCACCGTTGTTCGCCACCCAGGCCGCGGACGCCTCCGGCACGGCGCGGCGCAGCGCGGCCAGCGCACCGGTGCCGCGCGGCCCGCGCCGCCCGGTGCCCAGGTCCAGCTCGACGTCGCAGGTCCCGGCGACGGCGTCGATCGCCTCCCGGGCCGCGGCGGACAGCGGTGCCCGGCCGAGGTTGGTGTGCAGCAGCACGCCGCTGGCGTTGAGCACCGGGCGGATCGACGTCGCGGTGGCCGGCAGCGCGGCGAGCGCGTCGGCGGCGACTTCCTCCGGCGCGACGACGCCGTCCCGGGCCCGTTGCTGGGCACCGGCCACGGCGTCCTTGACCCGTTCCCGGCCGAGCCGGGCGGCCGCGGCGGCCAGCGCCGGGTCGGCGAGCACGGCGTCGGTGCGCGGGACGCGGCGGCGCGGGTCCGCCGCGTCCCGGTGGCGCGCGGTGGTCATCCGCGCACGGTAGCGCTCAGACTCCGGCGCCGCCCCGGACGCCGTCGACCGGACGGTGCTCCCGGCCCGGGTCGTCGTCCCCGTCGCCGGGGGCCGCGGAGCCGTCCGGGGCGTCCGTGTCGGCGGCCGGGGACTGCGGGGCCACCCGGTCCGCGGCCCGCTGCTCGGGCAGGACGATCGGTGGCGCCGACCCGGCCCCCGCGGCGGCCGCACCCCCGTCCGGCGGGGTGGCCTCGTCCGAGGACTCCGGCAGCGGCTCGGGCGCCCGCCCGGTGAGGGCGTGGGCGGGCCCGCGGGAATCGTCGGCCGCCGCGGCGTTCCCGGACCGCCCGGCCCGCTCGTCCCCGGCGCCGTCGCTCCCATCGGCGTCGTCCCCGTCGGTGGCCGGGGCCTCGCCGGCTGCGGGGACGGGTGGGACGATCCCCGGCGGGTTCACGGCCCAGCGGGCCGCGGCCCCGGTTCCCGGGGACCCCACGACGTGGCCGGCCCCGGCCCGGCGCAGCACCCGGGCCGGCCCGTCCAGCCGGCCGAGCTCGGCGCCGAGCAACGCGTGCAGCCGGGCGACCTCGTCGCGGACGGTGCCGCGCAGATCGCTGACGTGCGCGTGCATCGACGCCGCGGTGTCGGCGACCAGCTCGCTGTCCCGGCGCGCCTCGTCACCGGCGGCCCGCAGCCGGTCCACGTCGGCCTGCGCCACGGCGGTGATACCGGCGGCCTCGGTGCGCGCCTCGGAGGTGATCCGCTCCGCGTCGCTGCGGGCCCGCTCGACCAGCGCCTCGGCCTCGGCCTCGGCGGCACGGCGCCGCTGCGCGGCGTCGTGCTCGGCCATCCGCAGCACCTTGTCGGCGCGCATCCCGAACGTCTCCGGCGGGTGGGCGCGGGCGTCGTCGAGCGCCGCCGCGAGCGCGTCGGCGCGGTGCCGCGCCTCCTCCAGGGCGTGCTCGGCGACCTCGCGGGCCCGTTCGGCCGCGGCCAGCCGGGCCAGCAGCTCCTCGAACCCGGGGGTGGCGTCGCCGGGGTGCGCCGGGCCGCCCGGGTGCACGGGGCCGTCGCCGCGGGCCGGTCCGCGCGGAGCCGGCACGGGGTCTGCGGTGTCCGCGCGGGTGGACTCGTCGTCCCGGAGATCCTCGGTCCACCGCGCGTCCGGGCCGACGCTCGCGGCGAAGAGGTCGCCGTCGTCGGGATCCCGGCCGGACCGGGGCCACCAGCCGGTGGGGCGCTGCGGCTTGTGCACGTCCTTCACCCTGCCATCACGGTGGGTCAGTTTCGGCGTCCATCGGGTGAGGGCGACACCCCCGTTCGACGGACGGACCGGGCGGCGCGACCGACGGCGCGCGACCGCGTGTCCCCCGTCACCGCCGGGGTAGCCTCGCCCGGACACCGGAGGCGAGCGGAGGGAGCCGGATGGACGGCGTGACGACGGCGCGCAGGCTTACCGAGTTCAGCCACGGCGCGGGCTGCGGCTGCAAGCTCGGGCCGGCGGCGCTGCGCGAGGTGCTGGCCGGGGTGACCCCGCCGGCACACCCGGACCTGCTGGTCGGCAACGACACCGGCGACGACGCCGCGGTCTGGCGGCTGTCCGCGGACCGCGCGCTGGTCGCCACCACCGACTTCTTCACCCCGATCGTGGACGACCCGTGGACCTGGGGGGCGATCGCGGCGACCAACGCGGTGTCCGACGTCTACGCGATGGGCGGCACCCCGCTGTTCGCGCTCAACCTGGTCTGCTGGCCGTCGAACGACCTGCCGCCCGAGCTGCTGGCGCAGGTCCTGGAGGGCGGGTCCGAGGTCGGGCGCCGGTGCGGGTTCGCCGTCGTCGGCGGGCACACCATCGACGACCCGGAGCCCAAGTACGGCCTCGCCGTCGTCGGGGAGGTGCACCCGGACCGGGTGCTCACCAACGCCGGTCTGCGCCGGGGTGACGCGCTGGTGCTGACCAAGCCGCTCGGGATCGGTGTCATCTCGACCGCGATCAAGACCGAAAGGGCGACGCCGGGGCAGGTCGAGGCCGCGATCGCCGCGATGACCACCCCGAACGCCGACGCCGCTGCCGCCGCCCTGGAGGCCGGCGCCACCGGTTGCACCGACGTCACCGGCTACGGCCTGCTCGGGCACCTCACCGGGATGACGACCGCCTCCGGGGTGGACGCCCGGGTGGATCCGACCGCCGTGCCGGTACTGGACGGGGTCCGCGAGCTGATCGCCGACGGGGTGGTGCCCGGCGGGACCCGGCGCAACCGGGACTGGGTGGCAGGCCGGATCGGCCCCGGCGGCGCCACCGAGGACGAGATCCTGCTGCTGTCCGACGCCCAGACCTCCGGCGGCCTGCTGTTCGGCGCCGCGCCGGAGGCCGCCGACGCCGCCGTCGCCCGGCTGCGCGACCTCGGGCACCCGGCGGCCCGGATCGGCACGGTCACCGAGGGGACCGGGACGGTGCACGTCGACGGCTAGGGCGCACGTCGACGGCTAGGGTGCGGCCGTGGATCCCGTCGACCGTTCCTGTGCCCGTACCCGCGCCTGGGTCGACGAGGCGATGCGCCGGGTGCAGGCCGACGCCAACCGGTCCGCCGACACCCACCTGCACGTGCTGGAGCTGCCCGCCGAGTGGGGCGTGCAGGTCTATCTCAAGGACGAGTCGGTGCACCCCACCGGCAGCCTCAAGCACCGGCTGGCGCGCTCGCTGTTCCTGTACGCGCTGGCGTCCGGGTGGATCCGCGAGGGCACCACCGTCGTCGAGGCCAGCTCCGGGTCGACGGCGGTGTCCGAGGCCTACTTCGCCCGGTTGCTCGGTGTGTCGTTCGTGGCGGTGATGCCCCGCTCGACCAGCCCGGAGAAGGTCGCGCTGATCGAGCGCGAGGGCGGGCGCTGCCATTTCGTCGAGCGCGGCCCGGACGTCTACGCCGAGGCCGAGCGGCTCGCGGCCGAGTCCGGCGGGCACTACCTGGACCAGTTCACCTACGCCGAGCGGGCCACCGACTGGCGTGGCAACAACAACATCGCCGAGTCGATCCTCACCCAGCTCGGGCAGGAGGAGCACCCGGTACCGGAGTGGATCGTCGTCGGGGCCGGGACCGGCGGGACGTCGGCCACGATCGGCCGCTACCTGCGCTACCGGCGGCTGCCGACCCGGCTGGCGGTCGTCGACCCGGAGAACTCGGCGTTCCTGCCCGGCTGGGCCACCGGCGCGGACGACTACGCGACCGGGATGCCGTCCCGGATCGAGGGGATCGGGCGGCCCCGGATGGAGCCGAGCTTCGTGCCGTCGGTGATCGACCGGATGTTCCCGGTGCCGGACGCGGCGAGCGTGGCCGCGGCCCGCCACCTGCGCGAGCTCACCGGCCGCTGGGTGGGCGGCTCGACCGGCACCAACCTGTGGGGCGTTTACCAGCTGGTCGCGGAGATGCTGCGGTCAGGGCGCCGGGGCAGCGTGGTCACGCTGATCTGCGACGGCGGCGAGCGCTACCGGCACAGCTACTACGACGACGGCTGGCTCGCCGGGCAGGGCCTGGACCCGGCCCCCTATCGGGCCACCCTGGACACGTTCCTGAGCACCGGCCGGTGGGAGCCGCCCGCGGCGTGACGCCCCGGCCCGGCGACCGGGTCAGCCGGCGAGCAGGGCCGCGGTGGCGAGCAGCCGGGCCTCGCTGCCCGGGCGGCCGACCAGCTGCACGCAGCCGGGACCGGACCCGCCGGGCACCGGGGTGACCAGCGACGGCAGCCCGGCGAGGTTCCAGGCGGCGAGCCCGGTGTCCCCGGCCGCGCCGGGACCGGCGGGGGCGGGCAGCAGGGCCGCGTCCGCGCCGGCGTCGTCGAGCCAGCCGAGCACCTGCTGCCGCCATGTCGCGGGCGTCGCCGGCCGCAGCCCGCCGAGCCGGCGGACCCGGCGGCCCCGGCGCAGCCCGGTGCGGGCCGACCGGGGCAGCTCGGCCGGGTCGAGGCCGAGCTCGTCCACCCGGCGGGCCAGACCGGCGTGCCGGCGGCGGGCGCCGTGCACGGTCAGCGCGGCCCGGTACGGCGGGTCGCTCGCGACCAGCCGGACCCCGGCCGCGGCGAGCACCCGGGTCGCGGTGTGCACGGGCGTTGCGGTGTCCGGGCCGGCGTGCCGGGTCCGTCCGGTGCGCAGCGAGCAGGCCAGCGTGCCCAGCGCCTGGACCGGCGCGGGCCCGGCCGGGGCGGCGGGCGCGGCCGCGGGGGAGCGGGGTGTGGACAGCGCGTCGAGCGCGGTGGCCAGGTCGTCCGGTCCGGACCCGACGACGGTGGTCTCGGCCAGTCCGGACCAGCGCCGTTCGGCGGTGGCGGGCAGCGGCAGCACCCGGCGTCCCGGCTTGAGCGCGGCCAGCCCGTGCGCGGCCGCGGCCGCGCGCAGGGCCCCGTCGCCGTCCAGCCCGACGCCGAGCCCGGCCAGGCCCCCGGCCACCGCGGCCGCGGTGGAGCGGCCGCCCGGGGAGCCGTCCGGGCCGATCCCGTACTCGGCGGTGCGGGTCCGGCCGACGATCAGGCCGCCCGCCCCGCGCAGCCGGCGGACCGGTTCGTCGCCTCGACCGGCGGTGGAGATGCCGTCCTCGACCGCGACCGGCACCCCGGCCAGCGGCAGCGCGAACCGGTCGGTGCGCCGGTCCAGCGCGGCTGCCGCCGCCCGCAGGGCTTCGGCCTCGACCTGCAGCCAGGCGACCCCGGCGGCGCGGGCGACGACCTCGTCCGCGACCTCGGCGGCCGTCGTCCGTCCCGCCCGGACCGCCCAGGCGGTGCCCGCGACGCCGCCCGCGGCGGGCGATCCGGCGGGAGGCGGTGTCGTGGTCATGAGGTCATGGTCATGAGGTCGTGGTCATGAGGTCGTGGTCATGAGCAGCGGGCCATCGGGTGGGAGATGTGGCGGAGGCGGACGGGAATCGAACCCGCCTGGCCGAGATGCTCGGCCACGTCGGCTTTGAAGGCCGCGGGGGCCACCAGGCACCCATACGCCTCCAGGCCACCTCAGACCGAGTCGAGCGCCTCCGGGACGCCGTCGGCCACGTCGAACAGGGCCATCAGGTTGGTCGCCTCGAGCGCGCGGGCCACGGCGTGCGAGCCGCAGACCAGACGCAGCCGGTGGCCGGCCTTCTCGGTCGCTTCCTTCGCCTCGACCAGCGCGGCGAGGCCTGCCGACCCCAGGAACGTCACCCGGGTCAGGTCGACGACCAGCAGCGGCGCGGTCGGGATCTGGGTGGACAGGCGCTCGGTCAGCACCGGCGCGGTCATCGTGTCGATCTCGCCGTGCACACCGACGACGACCGCGCCGTCGCCGTGCCCGACCACCTCGAAGCGGACGACCTCGCCGACGTCGGGGTCCTGCTCGTCCCCCACACCGGTGGGCGTCTCACTGCTCATCTGCACCGTGCTCCCTCGACGTGTCGCCGACAGCGGTCGGCCCCTCCCGGTCCGGGAGGGATACCGCGAGTGACTGGGGGTCGCCACTGCTCGACGTACCACTCGTCCTGTCCCCGGCCCAGCCTAGTCGGGACGGTTCCTCACCCTACGAGCGCGGTCGCCGGTGGCACAAACGTTGCGCGCGACCGGGTGAACACGGTCGTCGTCCGGATCCTGCCGGGTGACAGGGTGGCCACCATGAGCGCAGCAGAGGCCGCCCGGTTCGCGGTCCGGATCGGAGTCCGCAGCTACGAGATGGACGTGAACGGGCACGTCAACCACGCCGTCTACCACCAGTACGCCGAGCACGCCCGGATGGAGCACGTCCGCGAGGCCGGGCTGTCCCAGGCGGCCCTGGGCGAGCACGGGCTGACGATCGTGCTGCTGTCGACGACCGTGCACTTCCGCGCCGAGCTGCGGGCCGGCGAGCTGGTGGAGGTGGACTCCGAGCTCGAGTTCACGGGCCGGAAGCCGTTCACCATGCGGCACCGCATCGTCCGGGTCACCGACGGTGACGGCTCGCCGGCCGAGGACCTGGCGGCCGAGGCGGAGTGCACGCTCGGGGTGCTCGACGTCGCGAGCCGGCGGCTGGTGGCCGACCCGCACGCCCGGCTGACGGCCGCGGCGAGCGACCCGGCGCTGCTGGGGCCGGGACCGGCCTGACCGGTCGGTTTCAGGCCGGGACGGCCGGGTCGGCGTTGCCGGTGGAGAGGCTTCCCCGCGGGCCCGGGCCGTCGACGGGCACGGGGCGCTCCTCCGTCCCACCGTCGCGGCGGCCGGCGGCCCCGTCGCCGGAGCGACCGGCCGGGCCGTACGCCGCGGGCGGTCCGGCCGGGGCGTGCGGGCGGTGGTCGATCAGCGGCGGGACCGCGCCGCCTGCCCGGCGCACGGCGCGCCGCGACCGCAGGTAGGCGCGCGGCCCGGTGAGCAGCCCGCGGGCCCGGGTCTGGTCGGCGTCGGTGGGCATCGCGTCCCCGGCTCCGGTCTCGCGGTCGGAGATGTGGCGCAGCCGGGCCGCGGCGGCGGGGAGCCGGCGCAGGGCGGCGGTGCGGCCGTGCGGGGAGAGGGCGACCTTGGCCAGGAAGCTGCCGAGGCCGACGGCGTAGCCCTCGAGCTGGGTGCGCAGGCCGTCGGCGTCGACGCGGTGGTGGTGCCAGAGGTAGGCGCCGGGGGCGTAGCCCAGGACGTGTCCGGCCAGGATCATGCGGACCAGGAACTCGCAGTCCTCGCCGCCGTGGGTGGGGGTGCCCGGGCCCATGGCCTCGTCGAAGCCGCCGGCGGCGCGGGCGGGGACGGCGCGGACGGCGAGGTTGGCGCCGATGCCGAACAGGCCCGGGGAGAACGGGAAGATCGGGGTGTCGGCGGGCGGGTCGGTGAGGTCGAACCGGCGGGGGATGAAGCCCTTGTTCCAGGCCAGGGCGATGTCGGCGGCGCGTTCTTCGGGGGAGCCGAGGCGGGCGGCCAGGACGGGGCCAGACAGGCAGGTCAGGTCGGGGTCGGTGGCGAAGGTGCCGGCGATGCGGGAGGCCCAGGCGGGGTCGACCTCGGTGTCGTCGTCGGTGAAGGCGACCAGGTCGGTGCGGGCTTCGGCGAGGCCGCGGTTGCGGCCGACCGAGGTGCCGCGGCGGGGTTCGCGCACGTAGCGGACGCGGGGGGAGCCGAGGGCGGTGACGGCGTGTTGGGTGTGTTCGTCGTCGGGGTCGTTGTCGACGACGATGACCGAGAGGGCGGGGTGGTCGGAGGCCAGCACGGCGCGCAGGCAGCGGGTCAGCGAGTCGGCGCGGTTGCGGGTCGCGATCACCACGGTGATCGGGTCGGCCGCCATCGGCGCGGGGGTCACGTCCTCGGGTGCACCGAGGGCGATCAGTGCGGCCTGCAGGTCGGCGGCGGTGGCCCGGCCGCCCCGGAGCGGGACGGTCATCTGTCCCTGCGGGGTGCCGCCGACGGTGACCAGCAACCGAGCGGCGCCGAACCGCGGGTCGACCCGGAGGTCGCGCAGCGGGGCGAGCCGGTCGAGCTCGCCGACCCAGATCGCCGCCGCGTTCGTCCCAGACAGTGCTGACATAAGGGACAGTGTCGAGCATCCGCCCTGAGACGACACTGAGAGTGTGGGATCGCCCCGGGCTTCTCACTGTGTGTGATGGCCGGGTGTCCGGGTCACCGGATCCGGCCGCGGCGCGGCGTCGTCGCAGGTGGGTCGCAGATCGCCCTATCGGGTGGGCGGGCCGCCGCGCGACGGTCGGATCGACCCTGGGCGCCGTGCGGCGCGACGAGCGGTCTGAACGGCGCGGGGACACGCCGTGCCGGGGCTCGTCCGGTGTGTCCGCGACACCGGAACGTTCACTATCGGGTGAGAAGTGCCCCGTGAGTGGTTATCGCGGTCCCGACCGCGATAACCACTCACGGGGCGCAGCGCGCCCACACGGGTAGGTTCGGATCATGTCCACCTCGCAGGAGTCCGAGCGCACGCCCGGCCGCCCGACGGCCGCGGTGCTGGTCACCGGCAGCGAGCTGCTCACCGGTCAGGTCGCCGACGCGAACGGACCCTTCCTGGCCCGCGAGCTCGGCGGGCTCGGCGTCGTGGTGAGCAGGGTCGTGCTCGTCGGCGACCGGCCCGACGACCTGCGAGCCGCACTCGCCTTCGCCGCAGGCGACGACCTGGTGGTCACCAGCGGTGGACTGGGGCCGACCGCGGACGACCTCACCGCCGATCTCGTCGCCGAGTTCTGCGATGCGCCGATGGAGACCGACCCGGGGCTGCGGGACCGGATCCACGCCAGGATCGAGGGGTGGGCGGCCCGGGCCGGCTGGGCCGGGGCAGCGCTCGACGAGGCCACCGCCAAGCAGGCCCGGGTGCCGCGCGGGGCGGACGTCCTGGAACCGGTCGGGACCGCCCCGGGACTGGTGGTGCGTGCCGCCGCCGGGACGGGCGGGAACGGGCCGCTGGTCGTCGTGCTGCCCGGGCCGCCGCGTGAGCTGCAGGGGATGTGGCTGGCCGCGCTGGCGTCGCCGCCGCTGGCCGAGCTGCTCGCCCGAGCGCCGCGCGCCACGTCCCGGCTGCTGCGGTTCGCCGGGCTGCCCGAGTCGGAGATCGCCGGGTCGCTGCGCGAGCTCGGCGGTCGGCTCGACCTGTCCCGGGTCGAGGTGACGACCTGCCTGCGTCGCTCCGAGCTGGAGGTGGACCTGCACCCGCTGCCCGGCGCGGAGGGCGTCGCCGGGGAGCTGGCGGAGCTGCTGGTCGAGCGGCACCGCCGGCGGCTGATCAGCGCGGACGGCACCGGCACCGACGAGCTGCTGGCCCGCGCGCTGCTGGCGCAGGGCGCCACGGTCGCGACCGGCGAGTCCTGCACCGGTGGCCTGCTGGCCGGACGCCTGGTGGACCGGCCGGGATCGTCGGCGTACATGGCGGGCGGGGTGGTTGCCTACTCGAACGAGGCCAAGACGTCGCTGCTCGGCGTCCCCGCCGACATGATCGCCGAGCACGGTGCGGTGTCGCCGGAGGTCGCCCGGGCGCTGGCCGATGGCGCCCGCGAGCGGCTCGGCGCCGACATCGGCGTCGGGATCACCGGTGTCGCGGGCCCGGACGGCGGGACCGAGGCCAAGCCGGTCGGCTACGTCTGCCTCTGCGTCAGCACCGCCGACGGCGAGGTGATCGCCCGCGATCCGCAGCTGCCGGGCGGCCGCGCCGACGTCCGGGAACGCTCGGTCGATCTGGCCGTGCACCTGCTGCTGCGGATCACCGGGGTCACCGGCGGGGACGCCCACCGCTGACGGTGGCGCGCCCCGCCCGGAACCCGTCCGGACGGGGCGCGGAGATCCGAACCGGCCCAGCCGCGGGCGGTGCCGATGGCCCGGCTCAGCCGCGGGCGGTGCCGATGGCCCGGCTCAGCCGCGGGCTGTGCCGATGGCCCGGCTCAGCCGCGGGCGGCAGCGAAGCGCTGGGCGGCGTCGGCCCAGTTCACGACGTTCCACCAGGCCTTGACGTAGTCCGGCTTCACGTTCTTGTACTGCAGGTAGAACGCGTGCTCCCACATGTCCAGCAGGACGACCGGGGTCTGCCCGGCCGGCAGCTGGGACTGCTGGTCGTAGAGCTGGTGGATCAGTAGGCGACCACCGAGGTGGTCCCAGCTCAGGATGGCCCAGCCGGAACCCTGGATGGTGGTGGCGGCCGCGGTGAAGTGGGCCTGGAAGGCGTCGAACGACCCGAAGTCGTTGTCGATCGCCGCGGCGAGGTCACCCGTGGGCTTGTCGCCGCCGTCCGGGGAGAGGTTCTTCCAGAACGCGGAGTGGTTGACGTGCCCGCCCAGGTTGAAGGCGAGGGTCTTCTCCAGGCCGACGATCGCGCCGAAGTCGTTCTTCTCGCGGGCCTCGGCGAGCTTGTCGAGGGTGCCGTTGAGGCCCTGGACGTAGGTGTTGTGGTGCTTGGAGTGGTGCAGCTCCATGATCTCCGGCGCGATGTGCGGGGCGAGCGCGCCGTAGTCGTAGGGCAGGTCCGGGAGCGTGTACTCGGCCATCGGTGGTCGTCGACCTCCTCGATCAACGGGATGCACGGCGGGACGCCGTGCAGGGTCATTTGCCACTATGTCGCAACTGCGACCTACCCGCGATCCGCAGGGGCTACGCATGGACGGACCTCGCTGCGGACGTTACGCTGATGCAAGTTGCTTGCAGTAGTGGGCGACCTGGTGGTGTGATCGTTCTGGCAGCTCGGCACCCACCGGCGGCACCGCCGCCCGGTAGTCCCCGGGCGGCGGCTCCGCCACACCCGGCGGATCCTCAACCGAGCAGGTCGAGCAGCTTCCGCACCGTGGCCCAGTTCCGCGCGGTGCCGCCGCCGTCCGCGGCCTTCGTGCGGGGCGTGATCCGGGCCGCCAGCTCGCTGCGTCCCATCTCGGCGGGCAGGTGCAGGTACACCACCCGCCCGACGACGGCCGCCTCGTCCCGGCTGCCCTTGGCCCGCGCCGCCGCCACCGCCGCCTCCAGTGCGGCCAGCTCGGCGCCGGTGGGCGGTCCGGCACGGAACACGGCGTGCAGCTGTTTCGGCTCGGTGACCTGTGGGAACGGGTTGTCCGCGACCGCCGCGAGGTACTCGTCCCGGCCGAACACGACGACCGGCCGGGGGACCGCGAACTGGTCCCGCAGCAGGGCCTCGATCGTCGCCGCGACGGCGGCCGGGTCCGGGTCGTCGCTGCTCAGCACGACGTTGCCGGACTGGATGTAGGTGCCGACGTCGCCGAAACCAGCCCCGGTCAGCTGCGTCCGCAGCTCGGCCATCGGGACCTTCCCGGTCCCGCCGACGTTGATTCCGCGCAGCAGGGCGACGTGAGTTCGCACCCCGAGAGAATGCCCGTTGCCACCCGAGTCCGACGGCTCGTTGACGTTGCTCGATGAGCTGACCCGCCCGGGGTGAGCGCCGAGGAGGCCCGTGCGGTTCGCGCTGGATGCTCTGTCGACCGCGGTGCCCGCGGCCCAGATCGACGAGGCTCGTGCCTTCTACGCTGCGCGGCCCGTCGGGCGGGGCCCGAGCACGCTGGAGCAGCTGCACGAGCTGCGGGCGCACCCGGCCGTCGCGGAGCCCGTCGACCTGTACCTGGACATCGACGGAGGCGGCTTCTACCTGGACTCCGCGGCCCGGAGCGACGCTCGCCATGACCACCCCTGCTCGGGCTGCGGGATCGGGGCGTCGCCGACGGGTTCGTCGGCGCCGCGCTCCAGTTCGGTACCTACGACCTGAGCGCGCAGACCCCGGCCGGACGCCGGATCGCGGACGAGTACTTCCTCGAGGCCTACCTCGGCCACGTCGCGGACCGCACCCTCCCGGACGTCTCACCCGTCTTCGGTGATCTCCGCGGCCTCCCGCCGGTGCTGCTGACCGTCGGCCGCGCGGACGTGCTGCTGGAGGACAACCTCGCCATGGCTGCCCGGTTCTCGGCGGCCGGCAACGAAGTCGACCTCCCGGTCAGGCTCTGCTCGACGTAGCTCCCGACGCCGGTGCCGAATCACCCATTCCGCCACAACGAGGTTGATCACCCAGCCCGCTGCGGTGAGCAAGGCGGTGCTGATCTCGCCGGTCCCGAATGCAGCGGCTCCGAAACCGATGGTGAAGATCTGCGTGCTCGCGCCCAGGCCGAGCGCGTAGGCCCGGATCATCCATGTTCGGTGCTGGATGATGTTGCGATGCCTGATCGCGGTGAACCCCGCGACGATGGTCGCGACCATCGCGACACCGAAGATCAGGCGGAACACGTACAGCAGATCCTCGCTAGCGTCGGTGTGTGAGTAGAACAGGGTCAGCCAGAGGGCCGAGAGCGCCGCGGTCAGCCCGAGGGGCACCAGCAGGCGGCCGACAGCGGGATGCCAGGACGAGCGCCGTCGCATCGCAGTGGGGAACTGGAACGCGCCCAGGACCGTGAACAGCGTCCCGGTAGCGGCGTGCACGGTGAGAGCCACCGGCGAAGCGACGGAACCGGTGTTTGCGGACGTGACCGCCGGGTCCCCCGCCAGGGCCACCAGGAGTCGGGCGAGGGCGGGGACAAGCGCGAACAGCGCCAGGGCAGCCGCCACCAGCCAGTGCCGGACGGCAGCCGGGGCTACCTTCGCCTCCAGCTCGCCGGTGGTCACGTCGCCGTGGACAGATCGAGCAGCGGGCCGCCGCCGTGGGGCAGGATTGTGCGGCGCTCGAGAGTCCACAGGGAGTAACCGAGCCAGACCATGGCCAGACCGACCGGGATCGCGGCGAAACGCCCGACGGCGTGCGGCAGCAGCGGGACCGCCAGTGTCGACACTGCCCCGACGGCGAGGAGGGCACCGGCCCAGCGGTCCAGGACGCGGGCGCGGAAGATCGCGAGCCCGAACAGCGCGCCACCGAGCATGTACAGCACCGCCGCAATCGGGCTGACTGCCGGGAGTACACCAATGTCCACCTGGGGGGCGGTTTCGGTGAAGATGCCTTCGAAGCTGTTGACGAACTGCGGTGCCTGTGCCGCCAATGGCGGCATGATGAGCGTTTCGGCGAAGTTGAAGGCGGCTGTGAGGAGGTAGAAGCACCAGAACAATACGAAGCCGATCAGGCCCAGGATCCCGGATGCGGTGACCTGGCGCAGGTAGATGCCGGTCACACCGACCATCCCGAAGATGGCCATGAACTCCGTCATACTGCCGACGATCGCCCAGGTGCCGGTGGTGACCGTGGCGGCGTCCTCGGCCGGATGGACGAACTGGATGATGATGTATAAGAGGCCCGAGGCCACGGCGAACACGCCAGCCGTTCGGGTCAGATGAGACGTAGAGATGGTCACGCTCGACCTCCCTCATCGAAAGGGAAAGGATCCCGGGCTCGCCGGATGACCACAGACGGTCCTCCGGCGCAGTGGAACCGTCATCACCAGTCTTGCTGAGCGATCCGAGACGTCCCCCCACGGCTCCGGATCGCTCCGGGACAGGCGCGTCACCGTCTCGGTGCGTTACTCACGTCGACTGTCGTGGCGGGGTGAAGCAGCGTTGCCGGGACCCGCGGTCGATCCCGGCCCGGGTCAGTGGCCGCCGCAGCGACGGGCGGCCGTTGGTGGTGGCGAGCAGGTCGAGCGGGACGGGGCCGTGGCCGAGCTCCTCCGGGTCGAGGACGCCGGCGTTGATCCGCGCGTCGACGTGGGCGTGACCGAAAGGCGCGGATGCGGCCGGCGTGCTGCGAGGGAGTTCTGCAGGGATTCGATCTGCTGGATCTGATCGATCAGCTCGGACTCGGACAGCGACTCGGCGTCGGTGGCGGCCGCCCGCTCGACCGCCACCTGCCACGGCTCGACCGGCTCACCCTCGCAGGTACCGGCCAGGCCGGCACGCCGTTTCGGACCGGTGCCTGGGCCGTCTCCGGGCCGTCTGGGCCGTCGCCGGGTCGTGGAAGACCACCCGACAACGAGAACGACGCTGACCGACGAGAGTGGTGTCCCGCTGGTCAGCGCCGCTTTCAGCGCCTGGATCAGGCCGCCTGCTTGGTCTCCCAGAAGATCTTGTCGATCTGGGCGATGTAGTCCAGCAGCTCCTGGCCGGTCGCCGGGTCGTTCGACCCCTTGGTGCCGGTGGCACCGGCGGCCTTGGTGGCCTTGTTGAAGAGCTCGTGCAGCTCCGGGTGCTTCTCGAAGTGCGGCGGCTTGAAGTAGTCGGTCCACAGCACCCACAGGTGGTGCTTGACCAGGTCGGAGCGCTGCTCCTTGATCTCGATGGCGCGCGCCCGGAAGCTCGCGTCGTCGTTGCCCTGGTACTTCTCCTGGATGGCCTTCACCGACTCGGCCTCGATCCGGGCCTGGGCCGGGTCGTACACGCCGCAGGGGAGGTCGCAGTGCGCGGTGGCCTCCAGCCGCGGGCGGAGAATGCGGGACAGCCGCATGAAGTCCTCCCTGGTGGGTGATCGTTCTGGCGGGGCCGACCCTACCCTCGTGGCGAGGGCGCGGCAGGACGGGCGCGGCCCGGGAGATCCACACTGGAGGCTGCTGTGCGCTGGCGCCGGGTGACCGTGCGGGGACCGTCCATGTCACCCGCCCTGACCGACGGCGACGTCGTCCTGATGCGGTTCGGCGCGCCCGTCCGGGCCGCCGACGTCGTGCTGGTCACCTGGGACACCCGCCCCGGGCAGCTGTCGGTCAAGCGTGCCGTGCACCCGGACGGCCCCGGCTGGCACGTCCGCGGCGACAACCCGTTCGGCTCCACCGACTCGGCCACCCTCGGCCCGGCCCGCGTGCACGCCGTCGCTCGCCTCCGGCTGTGGCCCCGCCCCGGCCGGCTCCCCGCCGCCCCTGCCGCCCGCTGACCCGGCAGGAATCCACACGGGTTCGCGTCGTTCACACGGGGTCGGATCCCGTGTGGACGACGGAAACCCGTGTGCCTGCGCCTCCGTGGCACCGGTCCGGTCGCTGCCGTAGCGTCGGGCCCCGGAACGAGCACCGGCGCGTCCGACGCCGGGGACGGGAGCCGGCATGTCACCCGCGGCAGCGCCGTCCGGGCAGCGGATCGGTGACGGCCTGGCCGTCGGGCCGGACCTCACCGGCGCGGCCGAGGTCGCCACCGGCCAGGCGCTCGCCGCGCTCGACGGCGCCCGGCCCGACCTGCTGGTGTTCTTCGTCTGCCCGGGGGCAGGCCCGTCCCTGCCGGTCGAGGAGACCGAGGCCGCCGGACTGCGGGTGATGGAGCTGGCCGGGGCCGGCACCGCGATCGGTGCCACCGCGCACGGCGTCATCGCCGACTCCCGCGGCGTCGAGGGTGCGCCGTCGGTCGCGGTGTGGGCGGCGGTGCTGCCCGGCGCCGACGTCGCGGTCCTCGCCCCGGTCGCGCAGCGGCGGCCCGGTGCCGCGCCGGGCGGCGGGGATGCGATCACCGTGCGCGGGCTGCGCGGCCCTGGTGACGGCGAGCGCGTCGCGATCCTGCTCGCCGACCCGCACGCGTTCCCGGTGGGTGCGGTGCTGGAACGGCTGAACGGGGACCGCCCCGGGTTCCCGGTGATCGGCGGCCTGGCGAGCGCGCCCGGCGGGCCGGACGCCAACCGGCTGTTCGTCGACGGGCGGGTGCACGACGGTGGGGCCGTCGTCGCGCTGCTCGGCGGCCAGGTGCGGTTCCGGCCGGTGGTCAGCCAGGGCTGCCGGCCGATCGGGCCACCGATGGTCGTCACCCGTGCCGAACACAACCAGCTGCTCGAACTGGCCGGCCGGCCCGCGGCCGAACGGCTGCGGGAGATCGTCGTGGCGCTCCCCGACGACGAGCAGCAACAGGCCCTGCGCGGGCTGCACCTGGGCGTCGCGGTCGACGAGTACGCCGAGGAGCAGGAGCGCGGCGACTTCCTGATCCGCGCGGTGCTCGGGGTGGACACCGGATCCGGCGCGGTGACTGCGGGGGACGTCCTGGAGGTCGGCACCACGGTCCGGTTCCAGGTCCGCGACGCCGCCGGCGCCGCGCGGAACCTGTACGAGCTGCTGGGCCCGCTGCGCCGCGGCGGGCCACTCGCCGGCGCGCTGCTGTTCTCCTGCAACGGGCGCGGGGCCGCGATGTTCGGCGACGCCGACCACGACGTCCGAGCGGTCCGGTCCGGCCTGGATCCGGACGGCGCCGCGGCCGCGCCCGGTACCGGTGCGGCCGGCCCGCCGGTGGCCGGGTTCTTCGCCGCCGGGGAGATCGGCCCGGTCGGCGGCCGCAACCACATGCACGGTTTCACCGCGTCGGTGCTCGTGTTCGATGGCTGAGCCCCGCGATCGGGAAACGAGTTCAGCGCAGCGCTGATGTGCGCTTCGCCGGCTCAGCGCTGCGCTGATGTGCGCTTCGCCGGCTCAGCGCAGGAGACGGAAGAAGCTCCGGACCTCGTCCACGAACGTCTCCGGCTGCTCCAGCGACGCGAAGTGCCCGCCCACCTCCGGCCGGGAGAACCGGCGCAGGTCGGTGAAGCGGCGCTCCAGCCAGGCCCGCGGCAGCTTGACCATCTCGTGCGGGAACTGCGCGACGCCCGTCGGGACCTCGACGTCGTCCATCCGGCGGCGGGCGAAGCTCTCCCAGTACAGCCGGGCCGAGGACGCCCCGGCCGCGTTCAGCCAGTACTGCATGACGTTGTCCAGCAGCCGGTCCCGGCTGATCACGTTCTCCGGGTGACCGGCACAGTCGGTCCAGTCCCAGAACTTCTCCACGATCCAGGTGCACTGCGCGGCGGGGGAGTCGACCAGGCCGTACCCGAGGGTCTGCGGTCGGGTGGACTGTTCGGCGGAGTACCCGGCGCCGTAGCGGGAGAACTCCCGGGAGAACCGGATGTCGGCCTTCTCCTGCGCGGTCAGCTCCGGCGCCCGCCCGCCCGGGTCGTCGTCCTCGGGCTTGGGTGCCAGCGCCATCGTCAGGTGGACGCCGATCAACATCTCCGGCGCGGCGGTGCCGAGCGCCGAGGTGATCATCGAGCCCCAGTCGCCGCCCTGCGCGGCGAACCGCTCGTAGCCCAGCCGGTCCATCAGCTGCGCCCACGCCACCGCGATCCGCTCCACACCCCAGCCGGTGCGGCCCGGCTTCGCGGAGAAGCCGTAGCCGGGCAGCGTGGGCGCCACCACGTGGAACGCGTCGGCCGGGTCCGGCGGGTCGGTCAGCGCCGGCAGCACGTCCAGGAACTCCACGATCGAGCCCGGCCAGCCGTGCGTGAGCAGCAGCGGCATCGCGTCCGGGTGCCGCGAGCGGGCGTGCAGGACGTGCACCTCGACCGTGTCGTCACCGCCACCGTCCAGACCGGTCCGGAACTGCGGCCAGGCGTTGATCTCGGCCTCGACCCGGCGCCAGTCGTAGCGGCTGCGCCAGTACTCGCACAGTTCACGCGCGTAGTCCTGGGGGACGCCCTGGGTCCAGCCCGGCGCCGTGGCCGGCTCCGGCCAGCGGGTCCGGGCCAGCCGCTCGCGCAGGTCGTCGAGCTCGCCGTCGGGGATCTCGATCCGGAAGTCGCGCACGGCGCCACCGTGACACGCGGGCGGTGGCACCGGCAGGGTCGCCGGCATCGGAGAGGATCACGATCGGGACTCGGGCGCCGCGAGTGCCCGGCTGATCCCGCGCGCGGCCGCCCGGACGGCCGGGACCCAGGTGTGCGGGTTGGTGCCGTCCGCGGGCACCACCACCGACAGCGCGGCGACCACCGGCCCGTCCCCGGCCCGGACCGGGGCGGCGACCGAGAGCGACACCGGTTCGATCTGCCGGTCGGAGATCACGAACCCGTACCCGCGGACCTGGGCCAGCAGCGTGCGGACGCCGTCCGGGTCGCACACGGTGTGCGGGGTGAACCGGCGCAGCGGCCGGGCCAGGACCCGCTCGACGTCGTCCGGGTCGGCGTGCGCGAGCAGCGCCAGCCCGACGCCGGTGGCGTGCGCGGGCAGCCGGGACCCGGTCCGGGTCACGATCGAGACGGCGTCGCGGCTGGAGAGCCGCTCGACGTAGACGACCTCGCCCGGGTCGGCGGCGTCCGGCACCGCCAGCTGCACGTTGTGCCGGGTGACCTCGTGCAGGTCCTCCAGGAACGGCATCGCCGCCTCGCGCAGCCCGCGGCTGGCCGGGGCCAGCGAGGCGATCTCCCAGAGCCGCAGCCCGATCCGGTAGCGGCCGTCGTCGCCGCGGTCCAGGGCGCCGCCTGCGGCGAGCTCGCCCACCAGGCGGTGCACGGTCGTCAGCGGGAGTCCGGTGCGGGTCGCGATGTCGGTCAGCCCCAGCTCGGGGGCGGACGGGGTGAACGCGCCGAGCACGTCCAGCACCCGGGCGGTCACCCCGGACCGCACCGGACGCCGTCGAACCGTGCTCATGACCGGCTATTCTTCCGAAGGATGGAAGCGGGGTCGAACCGGGGCCCGGGCTGGGACAGGGTGGGAGCATGGCGCAGCGCAGCGAGCACCGGACGCAGGTCGGGATCGTCGGTGCCGGGCCGGCCGGGCTGGTGCTGGCCCGGTTGCTGGCCCGGGCGGGGATCGAGTCGGTCATGCTGGAGGCCCGCAGCCGGGACCACATCGAGGGCCGGGTCCGGGCCGGGGTGCTGGAGGCCCCGACCGTGGAGCTGCTCCGCGACGCCGGTGTGGCCGGCCGGCTGGACCGGGAGGGGATGCCGCACCACGGCATCTCGCTGCGGTTCGCCGAGACGCCGGGCGGCCCCGCGACGGATCATCGGATCGACTTCGCCGACCTGGTCGGTACCGGCATCACCGTCTACGGCCAGCAGGAGGTCGTGAAGGACCTGCTCGCCGAGCGGGTGGACGACGCCGGCCTGCTGGTCGAGTTCGAGGTCTCCGGCGTCGGCCTGCACGACGTCACCACCGACACCCCGTCGATCAGCTACACCGCGGCCGACGGCACCGAGCACCTGCTGCGCTGCGACGTGATCGCCGGCTGCGACGGCTACCACGGCGTCTCCCGCCCGGAGCTGCTGGCGGGCGGGGAGGGCACCGTCGCCGAACGCGAGTACCCGTTCGGCTGGCTGGGCGTGCTGGCGAAGGCGGCGCCCACCACCGACGAGCTGGTCTACGCCCACCACGACCGCGGCTTCGCCCTCTACTCCATGCGCAGCCCCGAGGTCACCCGGCTCTACCTGCAGGTGCCGCCGGACGCCGACCCGGGGGTCTGGCCGGAGCGCCGGATCTGGGACGAGCTGCAGACCCGGCTGGCCTGCGACGGGTTCACCCTCAACGAGGGGGAGCTCCTGGAGAAGCCCGGCGTGACCGGGATGCGCAGCATGGTCACCGAGCCGATGCGCCGCGGGCGGCTGTTTCTGGCCGGGGACGCCGCGCACATCGTCCCGCCCACCGGCGCCAAGGGGATGAACCTGGCGATCGCCGACGTCCGGGTGCTCGCCGAGGCCCTCACCGCCTTCTACGCGAACGGGTCGCAGACCGGGCTCGACGAGTACTCAGCCACCTGCCTGCGCCGGGTCTGGCGGGCCGAGCACTTCTCCTGGTTCATGACCTCGATGCTGCACCGGTTCGACCGGAGCACCGAGGCCGGCGACCCGTTCGGTCTCGGGCTGCAGCGGTCCCAGCTGCGCTACACGGTCACCTCCCGGGCGGCCGCGACGAGCCTGGCCGAGAACTACGTCGGCCTGCCGCACGGCGCCGCCTGAGCGCAGCTTGCGAAGCGAACATCAGCACTGAGCGTCACCCCCACCACGAGAGGAACCGCCGATGACGCCGCCCCTGGTCCGCCCGCCCGGCTACGCGCCGGCCCCGGAGGGCACGCACCCGCCGCTGGAGTCCCCCGGTTACCGGAGCACCGGCCTGCGCGCGCCGTCGCAGCAGCCGGTCGTCGTGCCGCACCGGCTCACCGAGATCACCGGCCCGCTGCTGACCGGCCCGATCGCCCCCGGCGACGACGACCTCACGATCGGACCCGGTGGCGAGGCCCTGGGCCAGCGGATCGTCGTCTTCGGCCGGGTGCTGGACTCCGACGGCCGCCCGGTCCCGGACACCCTGGTCGAGATCTGGCAGGCCAACGCCGCCGGCCGGTACGCGCACAAGCGGGACAACTGGCCCGCTCCGCTGGACCCGAACTTCACCGGCGGCGGCCGGGTGCTGACCGACGCGCTCGGCGACTACACGTTCACCACGGTCAAGCCGGGCGCGTACCCGTGGGGCAACCACCACAACGCCTGGCGGCCCGCGCACATCCACTTCTCGCTGTTCGGCCGGGCGTTCCCGCAGCGCCTGGTGACCCAGATGTACTTCCCGGACGACCCGCTGTTCGCCCAGGACCCGATCTACAACTCGGTTCCCGAGGGCGCCCGCGAGCGCATGGTCTCCACCTTCGACCTGGACGCGACCCGGCCGGAGTGGGCGCTGGCGTTCCGGTTCGACATCGTGCTGCGCGGCCGGGAGCAGACCCCGTTCGAGGAGCCGCACGCATGAGCCCGAACCCGGCCCCGGCCCCGACGCCGTCCCAGACCGTCGGCCCGTTCCTGTCGCTGGGGCTGACCTGGACCGACGGCGCCGACGTCGTGCCAGAGGGCACGCCGGGCGCGGTCACGATCACCGGCGTCGTCCGCGACGGCAACGGCGACCCGGTGACCGACGCGATGATCGAGACCTGGCAGGCCGATCCGGACGGCCGGTTCGACCACCCGGACGACCCGCGCGGTGCCGTGGTGTCCGCGGTGCCCGGCTTCCGGGGCTTCGGTCGCAGCGCCACCGACGCCGAGGGGCGCTGGTGGATCCGCACCGTGCGCCCGGGCGCGCTGCCGGCCCCGGACGGCGGTACCGAGGCTCCGCACGGTGTTGACGTGTGCTCCGCCGAGGCTCCGCACGGTGCTGGCGTGTGCTCCGCCGAGGCTCCGCACGGTGCTGGCGTGTGCTCCGCCGAGGCTCCGCACGGTGCTGGCGTGTGCTCCGCCGAGGCTCCGCACGGTGCTGGCGTGTGCTCCGCCGAGGCTCCGCACATCGACGTCTCGGTGTTCGCCCGCGGCCTGCTGGACCGGGTGGTCACCCGGATCTACTTCCCGGACGAGGCGGCCGCGAACGCCGCCGACCCGGTGCTGGCCGCCGTCCCGGCCGACCGCCGGGACACGCTGGTCGCGACCGACGCCGGGGAGGGGACGCTGCGGTTCGATATCCGGCTGCGCGGCGCGGGGGAGACCGTCTTCCTGGCGGTGTAGGGGCGCCGTGTGACGGGCGAGGCGGATTCGCGGCTACCCGGCGCGGGTATCTCCTGGGAAGATCCGTAGTGGGATCGGCGCAGGAGGACAGGTGAACCCAGCATCGGCGCCCGGGCCGGGGGAGCGGCACGGCGGGCACGTGCCGTCGTGGTGGCACGCCCGCTACCCGACCGTGCGCCGGCTCGTCCGGTACGCCACCGTCGGCGGCGCGGCGACCGCGCTGAACGCGGTGCTGTTCCTGCTGCTGCGCTACGTCCTGGACACGTTCCCGGCGAACCTGATCGCGCTCACCCTGACGACCGCCGTGAGTACCGAGGCCAACCGCCGGTTCGCCTTCGACGGCGCCCGTGCACACCGGCTGCGCGGCTGGGTGCAGGACGTCGGGACGGTCGCGTTCTACGCCTGCTACACGTCCGTGGTGCTCGTGACGCTGCACGCGCTGATCACCGAGCCGACCCCCGGCCAGGAGGCCGCCGCGGTGGCGGCGGCCAGCCTCGCCGGTGGCGTGCTGCGCTACACGGTGCTGCGGTTCTGGGTCTTCGAAACCGGCGCGGACGCGCACCCGAGCGGAGCACAGGAGGGCACGGCGAGGTGTTCGACGACTTCACACCGTTCGACCTGACCGTCGACGGGGCGGCCGGGGAGCGGGTACCGATCCACGGCGTCCGCGGCGGGAGCGGGCCCCCGGTCCTGCTGCTGCACGGGTTCCCGCAGACCCACGCCATGTGGCATCCGGTGGCGGTCGAGCTGGCGCGCACGCACACCGTCGTCGCCACCGACCTGCGCGGCTACGGCGCGTCCGGCCGGCCGGACTCCGGGCCGGACCACGCGGCGTACTCGTTCCGGGCGATGGCCGCCGACCAGGTCGAGGTGATGACCCGGCTCGGGTTCGACCGGTTCGCGGTGGCGGGGCACGACCGGGGCGCCCGGGTCACCCACCGGATGCTGCTCGACCACCCGGAGCGGGTCACCCGGGCCGCCTTGCTGGACATCCTGCCCACCGCCTACATGTACGACCACGTGGACAAGGCGTCGGCCACCGCCTACTACCACTGGTTCCTGTTCATCCAGCCGGCCGACGTGCCGGAACGGCTGATCGGCGGGGATCCGATCGGCTACCTGCACACGCTGCTCGGGGGCTGGGGCTCCGGCCTGGACGCGCACCCGGCCGAGGCGCTGGCGGGCTACGAGCGCGCGTTCGCCGACCCGGCGGCCCGGCACGCGATGCTGGAGGACTACCGGGCGGGCGCCTCGATCGACCTGGAGCACGACGCCGCCGACGAGGCCGCCGGGCACCGGATCGCCGCCCCCACGCTGGTGCTGTGGGGCGGCCGCGGGGTGGTCGGCGCGAACGCCGAGAACCCGCTGCACGTGTGGCGGCGGCTGGCCCGCGACCCGTCCATGGTCACCGGCCGGGAGATCGGGGAGGCCGGGCACTTCCTGGTCGACGAGCGGCCCGCGGAGACCGCAGCCGAACTGGCCCGGTTCCTGCGGGACCGAGAAGCGGCGTCGGTGACACAATCGGGCACATGCGACGTCAGACCCTGATCCGGGCGCTGCTCGGCACCCTCGCCGCCCTCGCCCTCGTGTTCACCACCGCGGCCTCCTGCGGCGGTGACCAGGCCCAGCCGGCACCCCCGCAGCAGCAGCAACAGCAGCAGCAGGACGGAGACGACCAGGACGGCGACGACCAGGACGAGCAGGACGAGCAGGGCGGCGGCGGGGACGACGACAACTGACCGGCCCCGGACACGGCGACGGCCCGGCCCCCGTGGGGGTCGGGCCGTCGCCGGGTGCGTGGGTCAGTTCTTGACCGCGTGCACGATGCCCCAGGTCAGGTTGCCGGCGTTGCCACCGTCCACCCAGTGCTGCAGGCCTGCCTTCATGTTGGTGATGTAGTCGGCGCTGATCGTCGACGCGAGCTCCTGCTCGCGGGCCACCAGCTCCTCGCGCACCCGCCGGTAGTGCGTGGGCAGCTGCGCGGCGTGGTCGTGGAAGGTCACCGCGGACAGCCCGCGCTTCTCGAGCCCACCGGTGTAGAACCCGGGCGTGGCCATCGTGGACAGCGCGATGCGGTCCAGGATCGGCTGGATCGAGGACTGGTCGAGCCCGTCGACGGCCATCGGGTCGGTGAACACGACCTGGCCGCCGGGCTTGAGCACCCGCACGACCTCGTCGAGCACCGCGTCCCGGTCGCCCGAGTGCAGGAACGCGTCCTGCGACCAGACGACGTCGACCGAGGAGTCCTCGACCGGGACGTCCTCGAACGTGCCGGTCGCGACGGTGATCAGGTTCTCCAGACCCTGTTCCTTGGTCAGCCGGGCGTTGCGCTCGTTCTCCACCGGCGACAGGTTCAGGCAGTGCACCGCCGCGCCGAGCCGCTTCGCGATCTGGCGCGCGGCACCGCCGTACCCGGCGCCCAGGTCGAGCACCCGGGTTCCGGCACCGATGCCCGCGACCTCGGCCATCCGGGCCACCGTGCGTCGGCTGGCCGTGGCGATCTCCTCGTCCGGGGTCTCGTAGAGGCCGACGTGGATGTCCTCGCCGCCCCAGACCCGGGAGTAGAAGTTGTCCGCGTCCTCGGAGTCGTAGTAGCTCCGCGCCGTGCTCTCGGCCTGCTGCGCCGTCACGCCGAGCCCTCCTCGGGGTCTTCCAGGTACGTCTTCTCCGCGATGTGCACGAAGAAGTCCGGCTCGTCGTCCGAGTAGGTCGACTGGAAGTCGCCGTAGGTGTCGATCTGCTGGAAGCCGACCTCGTGCATGAGCCGCCGCGTGTAGTCCTTGCGCAGCGGGAACATGTTGAGGTGGTACTCGGACCCGTCCGAGAACTCGTACCGGAACCGGGCGAGGCCCTCGTCCATGTGCTCCGGCTCGGCCACGACGCCGTCACCGCAGTAGTAGTACTGGTGCTTCGACGAGAAGCCGTTGTCCAGGATCGAGTCGTAGTTGCGCTGATCCAGGATCAGGACGCCGTCGTGCTTGAGCATCGCGTAGAACTCGGCCAGGGCCTTGCGCCGGTCCTTCTCGGAGAACAGGTGCGTGAACGAGTTCCCGAGGCAGATGATCGCGTCGTACTCGCCGTGCACGTCCCGGTTCAGCCAGCGCCAGTCGGCCTGCACGACGCGCAGGATGTGCCCGCCGAACTTCATGCCGTTGTCGAACGCCTTGGCCAGCATCTCGGCGCTGCCGTCGGCCGAGACGGTGTCGAAGCCCTCTTCGAGCAGCCGGACCGAGTGGAACCCGGTGCCGGTCGCGACGTCGAGGACGCTGCGTACGCCGCGCTTGCGCAGCTGCTCGACGAAGAACTTTCCTTCGCTCTCGTAGCGGCCGCGCCAGTCGATCAGCTCATCCCACTTGTCGACGAACGTCTGCACGTACTCGTGCTTGTAGTGGGTCGACTCGCGAACCTCGATCGGTTCGTCGCCGAACTCCTGGACGGTTCGGCCGAGCTCGGGCAGCTCGTCGCTGGCGGTGCGGTGGTCGGCTGTCATGTACCGCGGTCTCCTCGAAATGTTCGGGTGCTGCGGGGTCGGTCGACCGTAGATCGGACGGGCCGGGTCTGTCCGCACCCGATGCCGGGCCATGGATCGGGAGCAGATGTTGTGCTATACGCAACCGGGCCGGATCTACCGGTGTGTCCGGTCACAGTGCGTTCGCCCGTCTCGCCCGGGCCGGGCAGCGCGCGACGGCGCTCTTACCTGTGCCGTCGGCGCCTCGCCCGTCCGGTGGCCCGGTCCGGTGCGCGGAGCCGGGAGCGGTGACGCCGCCCACCGCCGGGTGTGCGCGGCGCCACTCCCGGTGCGCCCAAAAGAACTGTGTGATGTCGGTCACGGCATCAGTCGAAATTCACTCGACCGGCTCAGGCGAGCCACTCCACAGTGCGTCAAGGGCCCGACGTCGCTCCGATCGTGCCAGGCCGCGCAGGTCCGCGCACCCCCGCTCGGTGACGACGACCTCGACATCGTGTGACGGCGTGGTGACCGGCCCACCGAGCGCGTCGACGAGCGTCGGGCGGCGGCGGTGGGTGGCCGGCAGGGCGATCACCGACAGGCCGGGCCCGATGGTCGCCGCGGCGGCGAAATCCGGATGCCCGCCGATCATCCCGGCCGCCGACCCGGCGACCCCCTCGACGTTGACCTGGCCGTCCCGGTCGATCTCCAGCGCGACGTTCAGCGCGATCAGCGGGCCCGCGTCCGAGGCCAGCCGCGACACGTCGTGGGTGTGCTCGACCGGCCGGACGACGCCGCGGCCCTCGGCCCAGGCGTGCAGCCGGGGGCTGCCGTAGAGCGCCAGCGACGACGGCGTCCCGCGCAGGAGCCCGCGCTCGTCCAGGTCGACGACCGGGTCGCCGAGCAGGCCGGAGTCGATCTGCACCGGTACGTCCAGGGCGGCCATCAGCGCGCCGGCCAGCCGGCCCGGCCCGAACTGCACCCGGGCGCCGGCCGGGACGAGCGTGGCCACCCCGGCCGCGATCGCCTCGTCGGTCGGGGTGGGCGGGGGAGTCTCGATGGTGTGCGGGGTACCGGCCGGGCCGTCGACCGTGCCGAGCACGGTGACGTCCGGCAGCGGCGGCCCGGCCTCGGCGTGCGGGGCGGACCGGGACACCACCGCGGCCACCGGTACCCCGGCGGCGGCCAGCCCGCGCATCCAGGAGGCCTCGGCGCCGAACCGGTACCCATCCGGGTGCTCGACGACGGTGGCCAGCAGCAGGTCCGGGCGCAGCGGGCCGGCCAGCAGCGCCGGCGTCGCGGACAGCCGGGCCGGGACCCGGTGTGCCGCGCCCGACTCGATCAGGGCCCGCAGGCCGGGACCGCCGACGACGGTCCGGATGTCGGCGAACGCGGCCGGGTCCAGCGACGGGGCCGGGCCGGGGACCCAGCCCAGCACGAGCCGCACGCCGCCGGCCCGCGCGGCGACCCGGCTCAGCGGCCCGGCCAGGACGTAGGGAAGGCCGCACGCGTCGGAGACCGCGACCCGGGCCCCCGGCCGGACCAGGTCGGCCAGCGCCCGCTCGAGCGGGCCGCCGGGGGCGGCGTCCGGGTGCGTGCCGGGCAGGAGGACGTCGTCGTCACCGGTGCTCACCGCGGTATCGGATCATGTCCGGACGCGGCCCGCGCCGGGCCTGCGGGGCGGGTCACACCCCACTACCGTCGCGGTCATGGGGACCCAACGCGAGAGCGGCGAGTTCGTGCGGGAACCGCTCGGGGTGGCCGAGCGGATCACGGCCGACGGGTCGTCCCCGTGGCCGGTGCAGGCGGGGCGCTACCGGCTGGTCGGGGCGCGGGCCTGCCCGTGGGCGAACCGGGTGATCATCACCCGCCGGTTGCTCGGGCTGGAGGACGCGATCTCGCTGGGGATCGCCGGGCCGTTGCACGACGAGCGCAGCTGGCGGTTCCACCTGGACCCCGGCGGCGTCGACCCGGTGCTGGGCATCGAGTGGTTGCGCGAGGCCTACGAGAAGGCCGTTCCCGGCTACCGCGAGGGCGTCACCGTGCCGGCGATGGTGGAGGTCGCCTCGGGCCAGGTCGCGACGAACGAGTACGCCGCCCTGGAGCGCGACCTGTCCACCCAGTGGCGGGAGTTCCACCGCGCCGGGGCCCCGGACCTCTGGCCGGAGCCGGACGCGATCGAGCGGATCGGCGAGGGGATCTTCCACGACGTCAACAACGGCGTCTACAAGTGCGGCTTCGCCACCACCCAGGCGGCCTACGAGAAGGCCTACCGCGCGTTGTGGGCCCGCCTCGACGAGCTGTCCGAGCACCTGGCGACCCGCCGTTACCTGGTCGGGGACACCATCACCCAGGCCGACATCCGGCTGTGGGTGACCCTGGCCCGGTTCGACGCCGCCTACCACGGCCACTTCAAGGCCAACCGGCACAAGCTCACCGAGCTGCCGGTGCTGTGGGCCTACGCCCGGGACCTGTTCCAGACCCCCGGGTTCGGCGACACCATCGACATCGAGCAGATCAAGCAGCACTACTACGGCGTGCACCGCTCGGTGAACCCGACCGGCGTCGTACCGCTGGGGCCGGACACGGCGAACTGGCTGGACCCGCACGGCCGCGCGGAGCTGGGTGGGCGCCCGTTCGGCGACGGCACCCCGCCGGGCCCGCCGCCCGCGGCCGAGCAGGTCCCGCCGATCGCCTGAGCGGCTTGCCCGGCCACGCTCCGGAGACGGCGGTGTGCCGCCCGGAGATGCGCGTGGGAGATGCGCGTGGGTCCGGCGGGGCCTGGCCGCCGGGCGATCGCGGGGTGCACCTCGGCGTCGACCCGGGGACACGCGGGCGGCGACGGCCCGGGGCGGCGCCCGAGCTGTCACGATGATCGGCGATGCGAGGACGTGTTCACCCGGTCACCGGGTCCCGACGGCGCCGGCCCGCCGGCACCGGGTTGCTGACCGCCCTGGTCGCCGGCGGGCTGATCGCGGGACTCGTCGTCGCGGGACCCGCCCTGACCGCGGCCACCGGTGGTGACCCGGCGGCCGGCGACCCTGCGGCGCCCGGGGCCGCGCCGCCGGGCACCGCGGCGGCACCGCCGGGGCCGCCGGACTGCGCTCCGATGGTGGCGGCGCTGTCCCCGCGGGACCGGCTGGCGCAACGGCTGATGGTCGGGGTGGACGCCTCCGATCCGGCGGGTGCGCGGGCGATCGTGGCGGGCTCGCAGGTCGGCGGCGTCTTCCTGGGCGGTAACAAGACCGCGCTGCTGCAGGACGACCGGATGCAGCCGCTGCAGGACGCCTCCCGCACCCCGCTCGCCGCGGCCGTCGACGAGGAGGGCGGCCGGGTCCAGCGGATCGACGAGCTGGACGGCGACATCCCCAGCGCCCGGCAGATGGCCGCCTCGAACACCCCCGAGCAGGTCACCGAGATCGCCCGGAAGCGGGCCGGGCAGCTGAAGGCCCGCGGCGTCACCTGGAACCTCGCCCCGTCCGTGGACGTCTCCGACCAGGCCCGCGCGAGCGTCATCGGCGACCGGTCGTTCTCCGACGACCCGGACACCGCCACCCGCTACGCGCAGGCGTGGGCGGAGGGCCAGCAGGCCGGCGGCGTGTACGGCGTCCTCAAGCACTTCCCCGGGCACGGCGAGGGCTCCGGCGACTCGCACGAGGGCTCGGTCAGCACGCCGCCCCTGGCCGAGCTCGAGAAGCGGGATCTGACGCCCTACGCGGCGCTGGTCGGTCCCGGGAAGCCGCTGGACGGCCGGATCGGTGTGATGCTGGGCCACCTGGAGGTTCCGGGCCTGACGGGCGGGAACCCCACGAGCGTCGACCCGGCCGCTTACCGGCTGCTGCGCGAGCAGTACCGGTTCGACGGCGTCGTGATGACCGACGACCTCGGCGCCATGAAGGCGATCACCGACCGGTTCGGGCTGGCCGAGGCCACCACCAGGGCGTTGTCCGCGGGCGCCGACATCGCGCTGTTCTCCAACGTCACCCCGGTCGCACCGCTGCTCGACGCCGCGGAGCAGGCGCTGGGCAGCGGCCGGATCCCCGCGCAGGCCAACGACGTCGCCGCCGCGCGGGTCCTGGAGTCCAAGGCCCTGTGCTCCCGGCGTTGACCGTCCGAGCACGGACCATCCTCGCCGAGATGCACCTCAGCGGCCCGTGGAGATCGACAAATCCCGCTGACCTGCATCTCGGCGGGAATCCGGCCGCCGCGGCGGGCCGGGTGTGATGCACGAGAGCCCCGCGCGTCGTCGCACGGGGCTCTCGGCGGGGAGGACGGTCAGGACGCCATGTCCATGCCGCCGTTGACGCTGATCACCGACCCGGTGACGTAACCGGCGCGCTCGTCGACCAGGAACTGGACGGCGCGGGCGATCTCGTCGGCCTGGCCCAGCCGGCCGACCGGGATCTTCGCGAGCATCTTCTCGAGGGCCTTCTCCGGCATCGCGGCGACCATCTCGGTCTCGATGAACCCGGGCGCGACGCAGTTCACCGTGATGCCCTTGTTCGCGACCTCCTGGGCCAGCGACTTCGAGAAGCCGATCAGGCCCGCCTTGGAGGAGGCGTAGTTGGCCTGGCCGATCGAGCCGGTCTGGCCGATCACCGAGGAGATGTTCACGATCCGGCCGAACTTGTTGCCGATCATGTGCTCCAGGAGCGCCTTGGACATGTAGAAGGAGCCGGACAGGTTGATCCGCAGCACCGCGTGCCAGTCGTCCACGGACAGCTTGCGGACGGTCTTGTCCACCGTGATGCCGGCGTTGTTGATCAGGTAGTCGACCCGGCCACGCTGTTCGAGCACCTCGGACACCACGCGCTGGCAGTCGTCCGGCGAGCCCACGTTGCCCTGGTGCATCGAGACCGACGCGCCCTCGGCGCCGAGCTTGTCCCGCAGGTCCTCGGCGGCCTTGGAGTTGGAGCTGTAGCCGGCCGCGACGTGCACTCCCTGCCGGGCGAGCGCGGTGGTGATGGCCGCGCCGATGCCACGTGCGCCGCCGGTGACGATCGCGACGCGCTGCTCCGGCTGGGTGTCGGTGATGGCGGTCATGCGGAACCTCCAGGGTTGTCGCTCTCGTGGGTATCGAGCGTTCGCTTCATGCCCCGTTGCACTGCGTCTGCCAGGTAGGGCCGCAGCTGGTCCGGGGTGACGATCCGGTGCACCGAGCCGACGTTCTGCGCCCGCTCGATGGAGTGCTTGTTGTCGAACTCGTCGGCCACCTGGCCGAGCTTCTCCGAGCGGACGTCCGGGCGGAGCGTGGCGAGCTCGCCACGCAGCCGGGCGGTCTCAGCCTCGTTCCCGGCCTCGGTGGCCTCGGCGATCCGGGCCTCCAGCCCGGTGACCCGCTCGTCCTTCGCGGTGCGGTCGTTGACCTCGCCCGCGAACACCACGGCCGCGGCCGGGGCGCCGCCCAGCACGGAGGCGTACGAGCCGGTGATCGCGGCGATCTCCATGTTGTCGTTCAGCGTTCCGGAGAACACCACGAACGCGCCGCCGTGGTAGCGGGAGACGACGCAGAACACGATCGGGCCGTCGAAGTTGACGATGGCCCGGCCGATCTCGGCGCCGTTCTCCAGCTGCAGCCCGCGCAGCGACTCCGGCGAGCCGTCGAACCCGGACAGGTTCGCCAGCACGATCAGCGGCCGGTTCCCGGACGCCGCGTTGATCGCCCGCGCGCACTTGCGCGAGGACCGCGGGAACAGCGTCCCGGCGGTGAACTGGGACGGGCCGTCCACCGGGCTCGGGCCGCGGCGCGGGATCGGCCGGGACTCGATGCCGATCATCGCGATCGGCTGCCCGCCGAGGTGCGCGTCCAGCGCGACGACCGACTCGGCGTCGTGCATGTCGGCCCACCGCTCGGCCGTCGGGTGGTCGGCGTCGGCGACACCGCGCAGCACCGAGCGGATGTCGAACGGCTTCTTGCGCTCGCCGTTGGTCTCCTCCGCCCAGACCTCGCCCAGCGTCGTGAACTCGCAGTTCGGGCCGGAGTGCGGGGCGGTGGTGACGTCCCGGGAGACCGGGTCGGTGGTCGGGGCAGGCCGCGGGAACCGCTCGCCGGGCAGCGTCCAGGTGTGCGCGTAGTGCTGGAGCAGCACCTGCACGGCACCGGAGAGGTCCGGTGCCCAGTACTGCGCCTGGCCGTTCGGGCCCATGATCCGGTCGTAGCCGCCGATGCCGAAGTTGTCCTCGGCCGAGACACCGCCGGAGAAGTCCAGCGAGTGCTTGCCGGTCAGCACCATCGCCGAGTCCGGCGTCATGACCAGGATGCCCTTGGTGTGCATGAGCATCGTCGCCTCGGCGTTCCAGTAGGGCTGGGCGCCGACGTTGATCCCGGTGACGATCACGTTGAGCTCGCCGCCGTCCTGGGTGAACTCGATGATCCCGCGCAGCACCCGGGAGATCCAGTCCATGTTCTCGGTGCCGGAGTCCATCGCGATCTTCGCGCCGGCCGAGACGGCGAACCACTCGATCGGCACGTCCATCTCGCGGGCCAGCTCGATCGCGGCCAGCACCCGGCGGCACTCTGGCTCGGCGATCGCGCCGAGCGCCCGGGTCGGGTCACCCAGCAGCACGACCCGCCGCATGCCGTCCGGGTATCGCCGGGTCGGCACCGAGACGACGCCGAGCACCAGGTTGGCGGTGTTTCCGCCGGGGGCGCGCTCCACCGGGTGCGGCACGCCCCCATCGGCACCGTCGTCCAGGTCGTACTCGGTCCAGGTGCCCGGGCCGGCGTCGACCGGCGCGGTGAGTAGCGGGACGATCTCGTAGGGGTACACCGCGCCGCGGCGGCGGGCCTTGAGCACCTTCTGGTCGTAGGCGTCCAGCTCGCGCATCGGCTCGGTCGGTGGCTCGTCGAGGCGCACGGTGAGCCCGGCGCCCGGCGGGCGGGACATCCGCAGCAGCATCGAGCGGGCGATGCCCTCGCCGCCGCTCACGGCGGGGTCTGCGCTGACGCTCCTCTCGGGACTGATGCTCGTTCCGCTGACGCTCCTCGCAGTACTGATGCTCGTTCCGCTGACGCTCCTCTCGGGGGTGCGGAACTCGACCAGCACCTGCTCCAGCCCCAGGTTCGCGGTACGCGGGGCGAGCCGGCGGACCACCGAGTTCAGCTCGGCCAGCGGCACGTCGACCTCCGGCCAGACGTAGAGCTGGATCCGGTTCCAGGACATCCGGGCCAGGGTCCGGTCGCCGGCCCGGGCCGCGCGCAGCGAGTTGATGCAGGCGTCCAGTGCCCGCTCGAACTGCGGCAGCGACCGGACCTTCCCCGTCTCGTCGTCGCGTCGCACGGTCAGCTCGCGGACGTCGGCCATCGCGACCAGCCGGTCGTCGGCGGTGACCTCGCGGCCGGTGGCCCGGAACAGGTGCACGTCGGTCGCCGCGGGCAGCCGGTTCAGCTCGAAGTTGCGGAACCGCCACAACCGCAGCCGGTCGGCGACCAGCGGGTGCATGCCACGCAGCGTCCGGTCCTCGACGAGCTCACCGGTCTCGTCGGGGCGGAAGGTGAACCAGGTCGGCCCCTCGGCCGAGTCGGCAGCCTCGGATCCGGCGGCCCGCGGGTTCGGGCGCACCGCGACCGCGACCCGGTGCAGCACACCACCGGGCACCCGGCCCAGCGCCGCCCGGACCCGCTCGGCCCGGGCGTCCGGGTCGCCGCCGTCGTCGGCCTTGGTGGAGGTGACGTAGAGGTCGACCAGCGCGGTCCGCCCGGCCCCCAGCTCGCCGACCCGGCGCCGGAGCTCCTCGGCGGTCGCCGCGGCACCCGCCGGGTCGTTGTTATCGATCACCGAGGCGAAGACCGCGCGGTCGTTGCCCAGGTACTGGTAGTGCGCGGTGAGCAGCGGCTTGCCGGCGTGCTCGGTCAGCTCCAGCTCGCGCAGCGGTCGCACCCGGTAGTAGCGCCGCGTCATGACCTCCAGCAGCACGGCGTCGTGGTGCGCGCCGAACACGCCCAGGATCGGCTCGGAGGAGGCGACCAGGGAGTCGATCCGCCGGGCCCGGTCCGGCGTGTCCGGGTTCTCGGCCAGCACGTCCAGGCTCTCCCGGACCTCGTCGAGCACGCGCTTGCGCTCGGCGGCGACGACCGGGGCGTCGAAGGCGCGGTAGCGGACCAGCCGGGCCGTGTCGCCGACGACCGGGTGCCGCAGCTGGGTGGCGACGACGAGGTCGTCCAGGGTCCGCTGGTAGGCCTCGCGGTCGGCAGGCGCGAGCGCGGTCAGCGACCCGGGGTGCTTCAGCCGCCAGTTCAGCAGGTCCAGCACCACCGGCACCTGCTGCGAGGCGCGCCGGTGGGCCAGGAACATCCGGTACAGCGCCGGGCCCAGGTCGGCCTGCTTCGAGGAGTCCGACACGCCGTAGTGCGCCAGCGCGGCGCGCAGCTTGGCCTGGAACGACTCGGGCAGGCCCTCGTCCTCGGCGTCCCGGCTGCGCAGGTACGCGTAGAGGTACTCCTGCGGGTTCCGCTCGGTCTCGCCGGTCTCGTCGTCGGTCTCCGACCGGTTGCGCGACAGCGCGCACAGGTCGGCGAAGATCTGCAGCACGGCGGTCTCGCCTGCCAGCACCGCAGGATCGTCGTCGGCCAGGCCGGACCGGGCTGAGGCGAGCCGGCGCAGCTGCGGCCGGGCCTGGGTCTCGTCGACGTCGAAGCCGAGCACCTGGTAGCGCAGCGCGGACAGCGCGTCGGCGGCGATCGCGCCGGGGGCGCCCGCCTCGCCGGCGCCGGTGAAGGCGGAGAAGTCCGTCCGGTCGTCGGCGGGGGCCGCGACGGCGTCGGCGTCGGCCGCGGGCTCCAGCCGGATCAGCTTCGTGCCGCCGTCGACCTGGGTGTTGGCCGGGACGAGTAGGTCGGCCACGGTGCCGTCGAACGGCGCCCGCAGCGAGGTCTCCAGCTTCATCGACTCGACGATCGCGACCGTGTCGCCCTCGGCCACGCTGTCGCCGGGGGAGACCGGCAGCGCCACGACCATCGCCGGAGCGGGGGCCCGGACGATGCCGGCCTCGCCGCCGGAGATCCGGTGCACCGCGCCGTCGACCTCGACCAGGTAGTCGGACTCCTGGGCCACCGACAGCACGGCCCAGCTCTGCTCACCGACGGTGAGCCGGCGCTCGTAGGCGCCGTTGCGCTCGACGTCGACGTCCACCGACTGGGGCGAGGAACCGGGTACGTCGAGCTCGACCCGGTAGCGCCCGGCCCGGGTGCGGGCGACCCGGAGCTTGTAGGGCTGCCCGGCCGCGGTGACGTCGGTCTGGTGCCAGGTGTCGTAGCCGACCTCCGGCCGGCCGGCCTCGGCGGAGCGGAACAGCCGGTCCTGCTGGCGGGTCACGTGCCCCTCGTGCGACTGGATCGCGGCGGCCAGCAGCGCGACGTCGACCCGGCGCGGCGGCGTGTAGCCCTGCGCCATCATGGAGTCGAGCCAGGTGGTCTCGACGTCGCCGGAGCGAAGCTCGTCGCGGTCGAGCAGGTCGAGCAGGAACGCCTTGTTGGTGGAGCCGCCGTCGATCACCGCGGCGGTCTGCCGCAGCGCGCGGGTCAGCCGGGCGCGGGCCTCGCCGCGGTCCCGGCCCCAGGCGATCACCTTGGCGATCATGGAGTCGAACTGCGGCGGGATGACGTCGCCCGCCGCGACGCCGGTGTCCACCCGGATGCCCGGGCCGCTGGGCAGCGCCAGGTGCTCGATCCGTCCCGGGGCGGGAGCGAACTCGCGCTCCGGGTCCTCCGCGGTCAGCCGGGCCTCCATCGCCCACCCGAGCGCCGACGGTGCCGACGGCGCCACCTCGGCCAGTGTCCCACCCGCGGCCACGTGCAGCTGCAGCTTGACGATGTCGACGCCGGTGCACGCCTCGGTGACCGGGTGCTCGACCTGCAGCCGGGTGTTGACCTCGAGGAAGGAGAGCAGCTGCTCCTCGGGCTGGTAGAGGAACTCCACGGTGCCCGCGTTGACGTAGCCGGCGGCGCGGACCAGCTCGGCCGCCGAGTCGCGCAGCAGCTTCTCCTGCGTGGCGTCCAGCGCGGTGGACGCCGACTCCTCGATCACCTTCTGGTTGCGCCGCTGCACCGAGCAGTCCCGCACGCCGAGGGTCCACACGTCGCCCGTGGCGTCCGCGACCACCTGGACCTCGACGTGCCGGCCGCCGGCCACCGCCCGCTCCAGGAACACGGTCGCGTCGCCGGCCGTCCGGGACGCCTCGGAGACCGCCCGCTCGAAGGCCTCGTCGAGCTGGTCCGCGCTCGCGACGAAGCGGATGCCACGACCGCCGCCGCCCGCGGTGGCCTTCACCATCAGCGGGAAGCCGATGGTCCCGGCGGCCTTGCGGGCCGCCTCGACGTCGGTCACCGGCCCGCCGGACCACGGCGCCATCGGGACCTCGACCGACTCGGCCAGCTGCTTGGAGGCGATCTTGTCCCCGAGCCGGCGCATGACCTCGCCGGACGGACCGACGAAGATGATCCCCAGCCGCTCGCACAGCTCGGCGAAGTCGGCCTTCTCCGAGACGAAGCCCCAGCCCGGCCAGACGGCCTCGGCGCGGGTCGCGCGCAGCGCCCGCTCCAGCTCGGCGTGGTCGAGGTAGGGGCTGGTGCCCATGTGGTCCGGGTCGTCGGGTCCGATCAGGACGGCCTCGTCGGCCTCCCGGACGTACATCGCGCGGCGGTCGACCGCCGTGTACAGGGCGATCGTCCGCAGCCTGCGGTCGGCGGGCTGCTCGGCGTTCCACTCCCGGACGGCGTTGATCAGCCGCATGGCGGGTTCACCGCGGTTGACGATGGCGATGCGCGAGAACATTTGCGGGGTTCACTGCTCCTGTGTGCGGTCAGCGGGTGCGAGACGTCAGGTGGACGGGACACGGCACGGTGGTGGGATCCTCCTCGCCCATCGTGGACCGTGTCACCTCCTCGGGAGTCACTCGCCGAAGGCGATGCGGACGTCGTCGGAGGTCGGTGCGGCAGGGCTCTCCACCGGCGACACCCCGGTCGACGTGACGGCCGGGTCGAGGATTACCTCGGGCGCCATCACCGCCGGGTCCACCGTCAGCACCGCGTAGCCGCCGACCGCGCCGGCGCCGAAGCCGGGCGCGAACACCCGGGTGCGGCCGGCCACGACGCCGTCGGCCGCGGCGTCGAACATCGCGATCGGGATGGACGCCGCGGACACGTTGCCCATCGTCTCGATGTTGAAGTAGAGCTGGTCGGCCGAGAGCCCCGCCTTCCCGGCCAGCTGCAGGATCATCGTCTTGTTGGCCTGGTGCGGGACGATCACGTCGATCGCGTCCAGCATCGAGCCCTCGCCGTCCGGTCCGGCCTGCCCGGTGAGCTCGCCGATCATCTGGTCCAGGTAGCGGGCGACCAGCGCCTTGACCTCGGGGCCGTAGACGGTGATGTCGTTGTCGAACTCCGGGTTCGGCCAGATGATCGAGTTGACCTGGGAGACCGGCCCGGAGGCGTAGGTCTGCAGCAGGTCGACGTCGCCGGCCTCGCCATCGGCGGCCGGCGCGATCACCATCGCGGCCGCGCCGTCGCCGAAGATCATCCGCGAGGTGCGGACGTTGCCGATCTTGTCCGAGAACTTCTCCACGCAGACCAGCAGGACCGGCCGGTTCACCTCCTGCAGCTGGCGGACCGCCTCGGCCAGGCCGTATGGCAGCCCGGCGCAGGCCGCGATGATGTCGGCCGAGCAGTGGGTCTGGAGCAGGCCGAGCTGCCCGGACAGCCATGTGGACAGCGACGGGATCAGCCGCTCGCTGGTGCAGGTGGCGACCAGGACCGCGCCGATCTCCTCGGTCCGGCGCCCGGAGTGTTCCAGCGCCCGGACCGCCGCCGACCAGGCCAGGTCCTCGATGTCCAGCTCGGTGTAGCGGCGCTGGTCGATGCCGGTCTTGGCCGAGATCTCGTCGGCGCTCATCGGGGACCAGGAGAACGCCGAGTTGCGCACCACGTCGGTGTTCGAGCAGACGTGCTCGCCACGGACGACGGCCAGCGCCTCGACCTTCGGCTGCACCGCGAACGCCTCGCGCACCCGGACCGGGGGCAGCGGGGTCTGCGGCTGCACCGGCTCGGACCGGGTGGAGATCCGGCCCCGGCGGGCCGGGCGGGTGCCGGTGACGCGGTCCAGGAACGCGGTGACGTCCCGGTTGCGCGGGTGGAACGCGATGACGTGGTCGTCGTCGCCGATCCGGTCGGCGGTGCGCAGCTCGGTGGCGGCGCGGTCCCACGGGTACTGGTTGTGCAGCACCATCGCCCAGCGGGTCAGCGCCTCGAGCTCCGGGCGCTCGGCGTTCGCGTCGAGGATCTCGCCCCAGGAGAAGACCGGAAAGTCCGGGTCGTGGGTCGGCACGACGAAGGTCATCGCGTCCGGGGTCGCCAGGAACTCCTGCACCGTCGGTTTCACGGCCGGCAGCTCGGTGGCGTGGTGGCGGCGGTGGCCGAACACGTCGAAGAGCAGATCGAAGATGTGCTGCTCGGTCGCGTCGTCCCAGGTGGCGGGCAGCGACTCGAACGCCTCGCGGACCGCGCGGACCTTGGTGTCGCCGCCCTGCCAGGGAGTCAGCACCGGCAGGAAGACGTCGCCGCGGTGCCGGGGCAGGTCGCGCCAGCGGGTCGGCCGCTTCTCGAACATGGTCATCGAGAACCGGTTGACCCAGAACAGGTTCTGGCTCATGTCGCGGAGCAGGCCGAAACGGCTCTCGTACTTACCGGCGGTGATGCGTTCCAGGATATCGGTCCCGGTCGGCGCCTTGGCCTCGAAATCGCGTCCGACGATTGCGTTGAACTGTTCCAGGTCGTCGATCACAGAGAAATCGAGTTCTGCGAGAAAGTTGGCGGGAAAGACCAGGCGGTCGTGGTTGTTCACCACGAACGGCTTCATCGGGAGACCTCCTGGGTGGCGCCGACCGGGCGGAATCAGCAGGTTCAGACGCTGAGCGAGCCGGTTGATCGAGTTGTATGCGGTGCCCTGACGATATCGGCGTGCGCCCACGACTGAAATGTGATCCGGACCCCGGAGTGTGCGCCCTCACGGATTCCCGGTCAACTCCGACTGTTACCGGCCGGAATGTTACCGGCCGGTTCTACCGTCGCGTTCGGATTCGAATGTCGGGGTCTGCCCAGGTGAGTCGCGGGTCGGAGTCCATAGTGGAGCAGTCACGGCAGGTCGCCGGGCGGTGGCGCTGCGTGCACGTGCATGTGCACACCCGGCGGTCATGGTGGCGCAAGACACGGCCCGGGCGCCACGCCCGCTGCATCTGGCGCCCGGGCCTGGGGTCTTCGGAGCTCGCGACCCGGGACACCGAGCCCCCGGGGCTCGGGCCCGGGAGACCCGGGGCCGGCGGGGTCGGCCGGGCGGCGCACCCGACGGTCCTCACTCAGGCCGCGGCGGGCTGCGCGGAGGCCGGCAGGGCGGGCTCCGGCGCCGGGGTCAGCAGGACGACGACCGCGGCGACCAGCGCCGCGGCACCGGCCGCGGCGAACGCGATCGTGTAGGCGCCCGAGGCCGGCACGGTCAGCCCGCCGGCGTCGAGCACCAGCGCCGTCGTCACGGCCGCGACGACCGCGGTGCAGGAGCTGGTGCCGAGCTGGCGGGCCAGCGTGTTGAGGCTGTTCGCGGCCGCCGTCTCGGACTCCGGCACCGCCCGCATGATCAGCAGCGGGATCGCCGAGTAGGCCAACGCGGCACCGATGGCCGTCACGGTGGCCACGACCATCACCAGCCACACCGAGCCGGGCATCGTCGAGTACGCCAGGTTGCCCACACCGAGCAGCGCCGAGCCGAGGACCAGGGTGGTGCGTGGGCCGTGCGTGCGCGACAGCCGCGCGGAGGCGGAGGAGAACACCACCATCGCCCCGCCCATCGGCAGCAGCGCCAGCCCGGAGGAGATCAGCGATAGCCCGAAGCCGTAGCCGGTGGCCACCGGTGCCTGAAGGATCTGGGTGGCCAGCACGAAGCCCGCGAACATCGCGAACCCGATCAGCACCGAGGCGAGGTTGGTCAGCAGCACCGCCGGCCGTGCGGACACCCGCAGGTCCACCAGCGGCGACCGGACGCGCAGCTCGTAGCGCCCCACCAGGAGCGCCAGCAGCACCGCCCCGGCCAGCAGGCCGAGGACCGGCGGCGAGACCCACCCCCAGTCGTTGCCCTTGGAGACCGCGAGCAGCAGGCAGACGAGGGCGCCGCCGATCCCGACCGCACCGACGGCGTCGAACCGGCCGCCGGCGCGCAGCCGCGACTCCGGGACCAGCCGGCGCACTACCAGGATCTGCAGGACCGCGATCACCGCGGCCCCGGCGAACAGCCACCGCCAGTGCGCGAACTCGGCGACCACCCCGGTCACCGGCAGCCCGATCGCACCGCCGAAGCCGAGCGACGAGCTCATCAGCCCGACGCCGGAGCCGACCCGGTCGGACGGCAGGACGTCGCGCATCAGGCTCATCCCGAGCGCGATCACCCCGAACGCCGCACCCTGCAGCACCCGGCCCAGCAGCATCAGCCCGATGCCGGGCGCGAGCGCACCGATCAGCGATCCGGCGCCGACCAGGCCGAGCGCGACGAGCAGCATCCGCCGCTTGCCGTACATGTCGCCGAGCCGGCCCAGCACCGGAGCGGACACCGCACCCGCGACCAGGTTGGCGGTGATCAGCCAGGACGCCGTCGACGGGCTGACCGACAGCAGCTGCGGGAACCGCGGGAGCAGCGGGATCACCATCGTCTGGATCAGCGAGACCAGCAGTCCGCACGAGGCGAGGACCGTGATCGCGACGATCGGGCGCTGACGGGTCGTCGCGGCGGACACTCGACCTCCGTGGTCCGAGGGACGGGGTACCCGATCAGGTGAGCACGCCTGGCCACGCGCGGCAAGACAGGAAGTTCGCATTGGCAGCAAACTCACGCGGACCCGGCTCCGCCGGATAGCGTGCGACGTCGTGGAGATCCTCAGCAGCCGCGCCATCCTGCGCCCCGCCGACCCGGACGCCGCGGTGGCCTTCTACCGCGACGTCCTCGGCCTGGCGATCTCCCGTGAGTTCCAGGGCGGCACGGTGTTCTTCCTCGGCAACGGCCTGCTGGAGGTCTCGGCCGCACCGTCCGGAGCGCCGGACGGGCGGGCGTCCGGGGCCCCGGACGGGCCGGCCCCGGACCGCGGTGGCCTGCGTTTGTGGATGCAGGTCCGCGACCTCGCCGCGGCGCACGCGGAGCTGTCCGGCGCCGGGGTGCCGGTGCTGCGCGAACCCCGTCAGGAACCGTGGGGACTGCACGAGATGTGGATCGCCGACCCGGACGGCACCCGGATCGTCCTGGTCCAGATCCCGCCGGACCATCCGATCCGCCGCGACACCCGCGGCGACACCCGCGGCGACTGATCCCCCACCCGCACGCCCGCCCCGACCGCGCCCGCGTTGTGGAGCCGACGTGTCGTGCGACCGCCCTGGATCAGTCCGTGACCAGCGCCGCCCAGACGACGACGTTGTCCCGGTAGCTGCGCACCCCGCGGTCGAACGAGCCGCCACAGGTGACCAGCCGCAGGCCCGCGCCGGGCAGGTCGCCGTAGACGGCGGCGGTCGGGAACCGGTCCTTCGGATAGCGGCGCACGGCCTGCACCTCGAACGTCGCGGTCCGGCCGTCGCTGCGGTCCACCTGCACCAGGTCCCCGGCGGCCAGCTCGTCGATCCGGGCGAACGGGCCCGGCGCGTGGTTCCAGTCCACGTGCGCGGCGAGCACCGCCGGACCCGGCGCTCCGGGTGCGGGTGCGCCGGTGAACCACCCGGTCGTCGCGCCGTCCGGTGGGACGGCGAGCGCGCCGGTGGCGTCGAGGCCGAGCGGGACGAGCGTGCTGTCCAGCCCGGCGGCCCCGGACCGCACCCGGACCGGTGCGGCGGCCGGAAGCGGTGCCGCAGCCGGGCGCACCGTCGAGGTCGGGGGAGCGGGGACCGTCCCGCCGAGCGCCGCAGGCGGCGCGGCTGCCGGAACGGCCAGGGCGACCGCGACCACGAGCAGCGCCCCGACCACCCGGCCCCGTCGCGGACCTGCTCCGGGCACCTCAGCCCCGGACGGGGTCCGGGCGCCCCGCGCGGCGCCCCGCCCGGACCGCCGCTCCCGCGCCCGCCGCGACGACCGCGCCGGCGCCGACCAGCAGGAACGTGCCCGCGTCGGCCGGGCCGTCCGGCCCGCCGGAGCCGTCACCGGCGGCCACCCCGCCGGACGGCACCACCGACACCTGGCTCCCGGACGGGTCGGCCGTGACCCGGTCCTCGGACGGGCTGGCCGCGGCGCGGTCCTCGGACGGCTCCGCCGGAGCCGTACCGCCGGACGGCGCGAGGTCCGAGTCCTCGCAGGCCAGACCATCACCGTCCCGGTCGAGCCGGTTCGGGTCCGACGGGTCGGCGTCGAGGATCGCCTGGGCCGCGGACCGGGTGAGCGCGGGGCAGTCGACGTCCTGGGCGGGTGCGGCGGAGGCGGCCCCCGCCAGCGGGACGCCGGCGAGTGCGGCGAGCACCAGTGTGGCGGTGACGGTTCCGGCGCGGCGGGCGAGCGGTCGCGGCTGGTTCATCGTGGACTCCTCCGGGGTGACGGGCGTGTCGTTCGGGGCCGGTGGGGCGGATGGTGCTGCCGTGCCGGTAGCGGAGAGTGAAGCGACTCCCGGTCATGATCGGGAGATATGTCACCCGGACGGGAATCGCTGCACCGGGTGGTCTCGCTCGGTGACGCCAGGTGCGGCGTGCCGGTGGAGCGGCCCGGACCGGCGGCGGTGAGGATGGGCGCATGACCCGACGCCGTTCCCTCGAAGACGGGGTGTCCGAGACGTTCCTGGACCTCTGGTCGCAGCGCCGCCCGTGCATCCTGGTGACCCCGCGGCGGGACGGGACCCCGCACGCCGTACCGGTCGGCGTCACCGTCGACGTCGGCGAGCGGACCGCCCGGGTGATCTGCAGCGGGGGTTCGCAGAAGGCCCGTAACGTGGCCGCCGCCGGTCCCGGCGGTGCCCGGGTCACGGTGTCGCTGGTGGAGGGACGCAGCTGGTCGACGCTGGAGGGCACCGCCGTCGTGCGGGACGAGCCGGAGCAGGTGCGCGACGCCGAGCGTCGCTACGCCGAGCAGTACAAGGTGCCCCGGGAGAACCCGCGGCGGGTGCTGCTGGAGATCGCCGTCGACCGGGTCCTCGGCAACGTCTGAAACGGGGATACTCGGGCCGTGGACCTGCCGGAGACGACCTTCCTCGGGCACAGCACCGTGCGCCTGCGGATGGGCGGGCGGACGGTGCTCACCGACCCGGTCCTGACGACGACGATCGGCCCGCTGCGCCGGACCGCCCCGACTCCCGCGCCGGCCGAGCTGGCCGACGTCGACCTGGTCCTGATCTCGCACCTGCACGCCGACCACCTGCACCTGGGGTCGCTGCGCCTGCTGCCCGCCGGTACCGAGGTCGTCGTGCCCGCGGGGGCGGTGGACTGGTTGCGCCGGCGCGGGATCGCCCGGGTGTCCGAGCTGCGCGCCGGTCAGGTCCGGACGTTCGGCGGGCTGCGGGTCACCGGCACCCCGGCCGACCACTCCGGACACCGCTGGGGTCCGCGGCTCACCCACGGTCCGCAGTCCGACGCGATGGGCCACCTGCTCGAGGCCGACGGCCTGCGGGTCTACCTCGCCGGTGACACCGGGCTGTTCCCCGGCCTCGACGACGTCGCCGCGCAGGGCCCGATCGATCTCGCCGCGATCCCGGTGTGGGGCTGGGGCCCGAGCCTGGGACCGGGGCACCTGGACCCGGCCGGCGCGGCCGAGGCGGTGCGCCGGCTGCGTCCCCGGGTCGCCGTGCCGGTGCACTGGGGCACGCTCGCCGTCGCCGGGGTGCGGTCGGTCCCGCGGATCGGGCCGCGGATGCGGGAGCTGCTGGTGCGCCCGCCGCACGACTTCGCCGACGCCGTCGCCGCGGCAGGTCTGCCGGTCGAGACCCGCGTCGTCCCGCCGGGCGGCTCGCCGTCGGAGACCCGGTGAGCACCCTCGCGGCGCTGGCCGCGCTGCCCGGCGAGGACTGGTTCGCCACCGAGCTCAGCCCGGACGCCGGACGGGTCGCCTACCTCGTCGTCGCGGGTGGGGTGCTGTTCGGCTCGATCCTGCCGGTGGTGCCGACCGGGGCGATCGTCGGTGCGGCCGCCGCGACGGCGATGACCTCGGACGTGCTGTCGCTGCCGCTGGTGCTGCTGCTCGCGTTCGGCGCCGCGCTGGGCGGGGACCTGGTGACGTTCGCGCTTGCCCGGCGGGGCAGCGCGTCGGTGCTGCGGATGATCGCACCGGGCCGGTCGTCCGCGCGGTGGGAGCGGGTCCGGGAGGCCTTCGCCACGCGGGGCTGGTTGTTCGTGCTGGTCGGGCGGGTCGCCCCCGCGTCCCGCGTCCCGGCCTTGCTCTCGGCCGCGGCGACCGGGATGACGTGGCGCCGGCTGGCTCCCGCGGTCGCCGCCGGTGCGGTGCTGTGGACGCTGCTCTACGGCGTGCTCGGCGTGCTGGCCGGCAACCTCACGGACTCGCCGCTGGTCGCCGCGGTGCTCGCGGTGCTGGTCGTGGCCGTGGTCGGCGCGGTCACCACCGCGATCTCATGGCTACGGCGTGACCGCGCCCGTGCGGCCGCACCGGACTCCGGATGAATCAATGCCCTCTGAGGTGGAAATGCTAGGCCGGAACGCAGCTGTTATCTAGCACAGCAGTTCCCACCCCTGTCGTTCCCGGACCGGGCTGTATCGGGGCCTGCTTATTCTGCAGGATGAGTTTCCGGCTCTGATTGTTCGGGCATACGCCCTCTTCCAGTAGAACTGGCTGCATCGCGGTCAAGGCCCCGCTGGTCAATGTGCAGGCGGCGCCCGCAGAGGTCAGGCAGACAACCACTCCCGCGGCGGCCGACCCGCCCGAAACCGCACTCTTCTGCGCAGTCTGGTCGAGAATCACGGTGTACGGTTCCTCGCTGATCTGCGACGGCGCCTCGGAGGCGCTCGCTGCCCCGGGAGCGATCAGCATCATGGCCAGTGCGGCAATGGATCCAGGAAGGGCGGAGCGGGATCGCCTCCTCGACGCGCGAGTGTTCATTATCGTCTCCAGGAAAGTTCTGCCCAGTTACCGAATGGTCACCATGTGGGGCTGTTCGGGTCAATTCATCCTGTGGCGAGAAGGGGCTGCGGGCTCAAGTGGTCAAAACTGTAACCCGGCCAATCCGATCGCGTCAATCACTCGATTTCCACCGCGGTGGCCATCGGGTCGGCCGCCGTTCGGGTCGGTGGGTGAAGCGTCCCCATGGCGGCACCGCGCCTGACCTATCGTGCGTGCGAGAACGGCTCGTGTAGGAACATGTCGGAACCGGCCGGGCGCAGCTGGAGGGGGTCGGCTGCGCCCGGCCGGAGTCTGGTGGGACAGCGGTCAGTTACCGCCGCCGAACGGGTTGATCCCGAACGGCAGGCCGCTCCCGGAGCCCCCGGAGCCATCCGGGCTCCCGGAGCCGCCGGGCTGTCCCGGCGAGTTCAGCGACCCGTTCTGCGCCGACGCGGCGGCGGTGTCCTGGACGGTGCCCAGCGTCACCGGCACCTGGCGGGCGGAGGCGCCGCTCCCGACGGTGAGCGTGACCTGCTGGCCGGGCGTGAGGTTGCCGACCCGGGCGATGAGGTCCTCGAAGCTCTCCACCGCGGCGTCGTCGACCTTGGTGACGACGTCGCCGGCCTTGAGCCCGGCCTGCGCCGCCGCGGACCCCGGCTCCACCGCCGCGATCGTCGCGCCGCTCCCGCTCGGTGTCCCGGCCGCCGAGACCGATCCCTGGACGCCGAGCTGCGGCTTGGTCGCGACGCCCTCGGTCATCAGCTCCTGGGCGACCCGCTTGGCGGTGTCCACCGGGATCGCGAAGCCGAGGCCGATCGAACCGGAGCTCTGGCCGTTCGTCGCGATCGCGGAGTTGATGCCGACGACGTGTCCCTGCAGGTCGACCAGCGGTCCGCCGGAGTTGCCCTGGTTGATCGGGGCGTCGGTCTGCAGTCCGTTGTAGACGACCGGCGCCCCACCCTCGCCGCCGGCCGTGACCGTGCGGTTCAGTGCGCTCACGATGCCGGCGGTGACGGTGCCGGACAGGCCCTGCGGCGAGCCGATCGCGACGACCTGCTCACCGACCTGGACCCCCGACGACTGCCCGAGCGTCGCGGCATTCAGCCCGGAGACGTTCTGCAGCTTGATCACCGCGAGGTCGTAGCTGGGGGAGGTGCCCACGACGCTCGCCTCGTGGGTGCTGCCGTCGGCCATCGTGACCGTGATCTGTGCACCCTCGCCGGCGCCGGTGACCACGTGGTTGTTGGTGAGCACCTCGCCGTCGGCGGTCAGCACGACCCCGGAACCCTCGCCGACGCCCTGTGCGGTGCGGACCTGGATGTCGACCGTGCTCGGGGTGGCGGCGGCCGCGGCGCCGGCGATCGAGCCGTCGGCCGGCTGCGCGGTCGCACCCGGTTCGGGCGCGCTGGTCAGCGTCGCGCCACTGCTCGCCGAGGACGACCCCAGCACGGCGTAGGCGCCTCCGAACCCGACCCCACCGCCGAGCAGCCCGGCGGCCAGCGCCAGCGCGACCAGGCCGGTGATCCGGCGGCGCGGCCCGCGGGGGCCGCCGCCCGAACCGGGCGAGGGTGGTGGGAACGGTGGGTACACCGACGTGGGCGGGGCGCCCGTGCCGTGCGCCGGGATCCCGGAGTACGGCCGGGCGCCCCACTCCGGAACGCCCTGGCGCTGGTCGGTGTCGGTCACGGTCGTCGCCTCCGAATCGGGTGTGCCGCCGGCGTGCGGCCGGTCCGCACGCGCCTCGGGCGGGGTCGGGTCCGGCGCGTCGCCCCCGGTGGCCCGCCCGTCCGCGCGCTCGCCGCTGCCCGGCCCGTACTCGCTCATGGACACAACTGTGCGCCGCGACCCTGAGACGACCCTGTGATCGCGCTGGGAATCCGTCGGGCGTTCGGTGTGCGCGTAGCGGCGGCGCGTTCAGCAGGTGGCGTGGGCCACGCCCGCGGCGCTCGGGCGGCCGCACCGGCGACGACCGCGGGAAGAGCCCGAGAACTGCTGACAGAAGAACTGCAGGACGCGCTATTCTAAAGGGCGCTATCAAGGCATAAATGTATGCCGACGCATTTTAATTGTAACACGGGTGGGGAGAGGATGACCAGAGATCTCGTCGAACAGGAACGCGTGACGGAGACCGCGCGGATCCGCCGACTGCACGACCTGCTCGCCGCCGAGCTCGCGGCCGCCGCGGACCGGGCCCGGGGGGTGCTGGCAACGCGGGCGGGCGGGGAGCTCAGCGCCCGCTGGGAGCGCGAGGTGTCGGTGTATCGCTGGTCGGAGCGGGCGAGCGCGCTGAGTGCGGCCCGTGCGGGTCTGTGCTTCGGCCGGCTCGACCACACCGATTCCTCGACCGCCTACATCGGACGCATCGGGCTCACCGATCCCGCGGACTCGGAGAGCGCGCTGCTCGACTGGCGCGCGCCCGCGGCCCGGCCGTTCTACTGCGCCACCCCGGTCACGCCGCTCGGTGTGACCCGGCGCCGGCATTTCCGGATCGCCGGGACGGCGCCCGACGAACGGGTCGCCGATTTCCACGACGACGTGCTGGACTCCGCGGCCGCCGGGTCGGCCGACTCGGCGTCCGCGTCCGATCCGGCGCTGCTCGCCGCCCTGACGGCGCCGCGCGGGTCGGCGATGCGCGACATCGTGACCACGATCCAGGCCGAGCAGGACGCGATCATCCGGCTGCCGCTGTCCGGTGTCGCCGTGATCGAGGGCGGCCCGGGGACCGGCAAGACCGCGGTGGCCCTGCACCGGGTCGCCTACCTGCTCTACACCCACCGCGAGCGGCTGGCCCGCAGCGGCGTGCTCGTCGTCGGCCCCAGCGCCGGCTTCATCTCCTACGTCGGCGGCGTGCTGCCCGCGCTGGGCGAGTCCGCCGTCGTGTTCACCACGCCCGGCCGGCTGGCGCACGGCGTCGTCGCGACCGCCGTCGATGACGACGAGGTGGCCCGCACGAAGGGCGACCTGGCGATGCTCGACGTGCTGCGCCGGGCCGTCGCCGACCGCCAGGAGCTCCCGGACGAGCCGATCCGGATCGCGCTCGACGACGTCACCGTCGAGATCGACCGGGCGACGGTCGGCGAGGCGCGCCGGCGCGCCCGGGCCACCGGTGCGGTGCACAACGCCGCCCGGCCGGCGTTCCGCGACGCGCTCGGGAGCCTGCTCGTCGACCAGGGGCTCGAGCGGCTCGGCCACCGTCTCGAGGACCCGCCCGAGCTCGCCGAACTCCTCGCCGGGCTCGGTGACCTCCCGGAGATCGAGCCGGCGGGTGCGGCGGAGGTGTCGGCCGAGATGCGCCAGGGGCTGCGGGACAACCTGCGCGCGGATCCGGGCTTCCACGCGGCCGTCGAGCGGCTCTGGCCGGCGCTGACCCCGCAGCGGGCCCTCGCCGAGCTGTTCGCGTCGCCGCAGCGGCTGGCCGTGGCGGGCGCCGGCGCCGACCTCGCCGGGCTGCACCGCGCCGAGGGCGCGGCGTGGACCGTCGCGGACGCCCCGCTGCTCGACGAGCTGGCCGAGCTGCTCGGACCCCCGCCCGGCGCCGCGGCCGGGCAGGCCGAGCCCGACGACCGCTACGCGACGGAGGTGCTGAGCATCCTCGAGTCGGCCGACCGTGACCTCGCCGGGGAGGACCCCGACGAGCTGCGCCCGACCGACTTCGTCACCGCGGACGTGCTCGCCGCCCGGCACGTGGCCGGTCTCGCCGGAACGGTCGCCGAGCGGGCGGCCGTCGACCGGGACTGGCGCTACGGGCACCTCGTCGTCGACGAGGCGCAGGAGCTCTCGGCCATGGACTGGCACGTCCTGCTGCGGCGCTGCCCCGCGCGCTCGATCACCGCGGTCGGCGACCTCGCACAGCGCAGCGCCGCCGCGGGCGCGCAGGACTGGACCGACGTGCTCGGCCCGCACCTCGGGGACCGGTGGACGCACCGGACGCTGACGGTCAACTACCGGACGCCCACCGAGATCATGGAGCCGGCCGCGGCCGTGCTGGCCGAGTACGCGCGGAGCGGACGCCGCCGGAGTCGGTGCGCTCGACCGGCGAGCAGCCGTGGCGGCGCACCGTGCCCGCGGCCGGTCTCGCGGCCGAGGTCCGCGCGGCGGTCGGGGAGGAGGCCGCGCGGGCGGGACGCGGGACGCTCGCGGTGATCGCCGCCGAGCCGGACGACCTCGCCGCGCTCACCGGGCTCGACGTCCAGCGCCACACCCCGGTGTCGGCGAAGGGTCTCGAGTTCGACGCCGTCGTGATCGTCGACCCGGAACGGATCCGGGCCCGGCATCCCGCCGACCTCTACGTCTCGATGACCCGGGCCACCCAGCGGCTGGGATTGCTGGACGTCGAGGGCCGGGACGGCGGGCCGGGGTGAGGGCCGGGGTCATACCAGCTCGACCACCGTGGCGTTCGCGGTGCCGCCGCCTTCGCACATGGTCTGCAGGCCGTACCGGATGCCGCGGTCGCGCATGTGGTGCACCAGCCGGGTCAGCAGGATCGTGCCGGAGGCACCCAGCGGGTGCCCGACGGCGATCGCCCCGCCGAGCGGGTTGAGCCGGTCGTCGTCGGCACCCAGCTCGGCCTGCCAGGCCAGCGGTACCGGGGCGAACGCCTCGTTCACCTCGAATGCGCCGATGTCACCGATCGCCAGCCCGGAGCGCTTGAGCACCTTCTGGGTCGCCGGGATCGGACCGGTGAGCATTCGCAGCGGGTCGGCCCCGGAGACCGCCCCGGAGTGGTAGCGCACGATCGGGGTCAGGCCCAGCTCCTTCGCCCGCTCCGGCGTGGTGACCAGCACCGCGGACGCGCCGTCCGAGATCTGCGAGCTGTTCCCGGCGTGGATCACCCCGTCCGCGGAGAACGACGGCTTCAGGTTCGCGAGCGTGTCCACGGTGGTCCCGCGGCGCAGGCCCTCGTCGGCGGTGAACCCGGGGGCCCCGGGGATCGGGGCGAGCTGACCGTCGAACGCGCCGGAGTCGATCGCGGCCGCGGCGAGCTCGTGGCTGCGGGCGGCGTAGGCGTCGAGCCGGGTGCGGGACAGGCCCCAGTCCCGGGCGATCCGCTCCGCGCCGACACCCTGGTTGAAGTCGTCGTTCGGGAACTCGCCGGAGGTCAGGTCCGCCGCGTACCGCTGGCGGACCAGCGGGCCGTAGGGGCGGCCGAGGTCGCGTCCGGCGCCCAGCGGCACCCGGGTCATCGACTCCACCCCACCGGCGACGACGACGTCGTACTGCCCGGCCAGCACCATGCCCGCCGCGAAGTCGAACGACGACTGGCTGGACCCGCAGGCCCGGTTCACGGTCACCCCGGGCACGGTCTCCGGCCAGCCCGCGGCGAGCAGCGCGTACCGGCCGATCTGCGCGGCCTGGTCGCCGACCTGGTTGACGCATCCCCACACGACGTCGTCGACGACGCCCGGGTCGATGCCGGTGCGCTCGGCGAGCGCGGTGAGCACGGCGGCGGACAGGTCCACCGGATGGACCTCGGACAGCGACCCCTTGCGCTTGCCGATCGGGGTCCGGACGGCCTCGCAGACGACGGCCTCGGGCATGGGGATCCTCCTCGATCACCGGCATTCGATCGTTCGTGACGCTAAGCCGGAACCCGACCGCGCGCCAGCCTCCCGGGCATCGGTGAGGGGGCTCACAGACCGGCACTCAGGGGTCGAGCGGCACTGGATCGGTGCGGTACGGTCGCGTCGCACGCGAAGGGGAGTAGCTCCCAACGCTGCGCTCGACATACTGGAACGCCCCTCTGACGGGCGGGCCCGGGCGCAACGGCCTGACCACCACCAGGCGAGCGAGACCTTCGATCCGGGTGAGCCGGATCGAGGTCGCCTTCCATCCTCGGCCCGGCTCGGAGATCGAGGGATGGACATGGACGGGTTCCTGGTAGCGTTCGCGGTCAGTTTCGGAGTCATCTTCGTGGCCGAGCTGGGTGACAAGTCCCAGCTCATGGCCCTGACGTTCGCGACACGCTTCAAGGCGCTGCCGGTACTCGTCGGCATCACGATCGCCACCTCGGTGGTGCACCTGGTGTCGGTCGCCGTCGGCTACGGCCTGGGCGCCTCGATCCCGACCGGCTGGATCTCGCTGGTCGCGGCCGTCGCGTTCCTCGGTTTCGGCGCGTGGACCCTGCGCGGCGACTCGCTGTCCGACGACGAGGGGCGCAAGGCCGAGCGGACCGGCGGGTCGGCGGTCATCGCGGCGTCGGTCGCGTTCTTCCTCGCCGAGCTCGGTGACAAGACGATGCTGGCCACCATCACGCTGGCCACCCAGTACGGCTGGTTCGGCGTCTGGCTCGGCTCGACGCTGGGCATGGTGGTCGCCGACGCGCTGGCCATCGTGGTCGGCCGCTCGCTCGGGAGGAGGCTTCCGGAGAAGCTCGTCTCGGCCGGTGCCGCGGTGCTGTTCTTCGTCTTCGGCGGCTGGCTGTTCGCCGAGGCGGTGCCCCAGGTCTGGGGCCCGGACGCCTGGACGCGGGTGGCGGCCGCGCCCGACCATCACGTGGTCGGCTGGGTCGCGCTGGGCCTGGGCGCGCTCGCGGTGCTGACGACGTTGCTGGTGCGGTGGACCGCGCACCGGGCCCGTGGCGAGCGCTCGCTGGGGGTGTCCCGCGCGCCGGGTAGCCCGGCCTGGTGGGCGCGGGTGCTGTTCCTGGCCGCCGGGGTGCTCGGGCTGGGTGCCCCGTTGCTGGTCGCCGTGGACGTGATCGAGCCGATCGCGCTGCTGTCCCGGCCGGGGCTCGCGGTGGCCGGTGCCGGCCTGGTGCTGCTCGGGTTCGCCGTGGCCGCGATGTCGCTGCTGCAGCTGGGCACGGTCTGGCGGCGGTCGTCGGTCGAGGCCGGCTGCGCCGCGGCCGGCGATCCGGCGGCCGCCCGGCGCCCGGTGCTGGTGACCGGCGGGCTCTACCGCCGGGTCCGCAACCCGGCCCTGACCGGCCTGATCGTCGGCTGCGCCGGGCTGTTGCTGATGGCCCCGACGCCGGCCGGCCTGCTCGCCGGGGTGCTCATCCTGGTCGCGGTGCAGATCCAGGCCCGCCGGGTGTACGAGACCGGGCTGGGCGACGCGCTCGGCGCCGAGTACACCGCCTACCGGACCCGGACCGGCCGGTTCCTGCCGCGGGTCCGGCCACCGGAGCCGAAGCCGGGGATGCCCTCCGGTCCCGGGAACCGCACGCGGGTCGGCTGACCGCACCTCCCGTCGACGACGCCCGTCCCGGTGCCCCGGGGCGGGCGTCGGCGTCGGCGCACACCCTTACTCGGTACGGCGTACGGTTCAAATGGTACGGTGTACGCAGTCCGGCGTCGGTGCCTGAGCCGCTCCGGACGGTCGACGAGGGGGAACGTGCGATGACGATCCTGGTCACCGGGGCCACCGGGAACATCGGCCGGATGGTGGTGGACCACCTGCTGGCCCGGGAGGCGGGCCCGGTGCGGGCGCTGACGGTGAACCCGGAGCGGGCCGCGCTGCCGGACGAGGTCGAGGCCGTCCGCGGGTCGATCCGCCGGCCGGAGACGCTGGACGGGGTGTTCGACGGCATCCGCGCGATGTACCTCGCCCCGGACGAGAAGTCCGCCGCCGAGGTCGTCGCGCGGGCGGCCGAGGCGGGCGTGGAGCACGTCGTCGACCTGTCCGGGGAACCGGAGAGCTGGTGGGGGTCGGTGTGCACGGCCGTCGAGGACGGCGGGACGGTCTGGACCCACCTGTGGCCGGCCGACTTCGTCGAGAACGGCGAGATGTGGTTGCCGCAGATCCGCGCCACCGGTGTGGTCCGCGAGCCGTGGCCGGACCTGGCCAGTACCCCGACCGCGATGACCGACATCGCCGAGGTCGCCGCCGTCGCGCTGATCGAGGGCGCCCGGCACGCCGGGAAGGCCTACTCGCTGACCGGCCCGGAGGTGGTCTCCCGGCGCCGGTGGGTCGCCGCCATCGCCGACGCCACCGGCCTCTCCGTCCGGTTCGAGCAGGTGCGCCCGGAGGAGGCGGTCGCCGCGCTGGAGCCGTCGTTGGGTGCCGAGCACGCCGGCGTCGTCGTGCACACCATCCTGGGGTTCCTGCGCGACGCCGAGCCGGTCCCGAACGGCATGGTCGAGGACCTCACCGGCCGCCCCGGGACGACGGTCGAGGCATGGGCCCGCGCCAACGCCGACCGCCTCCGCATCGCCCTCACCTCGTCCTGAGAGCGTGAGAGGGCTCCCCGACGCGAGTGGGTCAGACCGTGGTGAGCTGCAGCTCGCGGCCGGCCAGCTCGGCCTCCTTCTCCCGGATGATCGGCAGCACGTTCTTGCCGAAGTACTCGACCTCCTCCTGGAAGTGCAGGAAGCCGAGCAGCAGCAGGTTGGCGCCGCGGCGCTTGTACTCGATCGCGCGGTCGGCGATCTGCTCCGGGGTGCCGATGAACTGGGTCTTGAAGCCGTCGTTGTACTGGACCAGGTCGGAGAACGACGAGTCCGCCCACATACCGCGCTTGTCACCGGTCGAGTTGCCGGCCTGCTGGACGGCGTCCCGGAACCCCTCGACGGCGGGCTTGTTGGCCTTCTCGATGATCTCGCGCAGGGTGTCCCGGGCCTCCTTCTCGTCGTCCCGGGCGATCATGAAGCCGTTCAGGCCGAACCGGACCGGCTGCAGCCGCTGCGCGGTCTTGGCGTGACCGAGAACCTCCTCGACCTGCTCGGTGAACCCGGCGTAGTCCTTGCCGTTGGAGAAGTACCAGTCCGAGACCCGGCCGCCGTTGCGGCGGGCGGCGGTGGAGTTGCCGCCCTGGAAGATCTCCGGGTGCGGGCGGCCCGGGACGTCGACCGGCTTCGGCTTCAGGTCGAAGCCGTGCACCCGGTAGAAGTCACCGGAGAACTCGGCGCCACCCTCGCCCGCGGTCCAGGCCTCGCGCAGCACCCGGATGAACTCGTCGCTGCGACGGTAGCGCTCGTCGTGCTCGAGCCACGGCTCGCCCATCGAGGTGAACTCGTCCTTGAGCCAGCCGGAGACGACGTTGACGGCGATCCGGCCCTTGGTCAGGTGGTCCGCGGTCGCCAGCCACTTCGAGAGCACGGCCGGCTGCCACAGGCCCGGGTGCACGGCGGCGATGACCTTGAGCCGCTCGGTCGCCAGCGCCAGCGCCAGCGAGAAGCTGGTGGCCTCGTGCTGGTGGTCGGCGCCGTAGCTCGCCATGTAGCGGATCTGGGAGAGCGCGTACTCGAAGCCGTTGTTCTCGGCGGTCTGCGCCAGCTTGACGTTGTAGTCGTAGCCCCAGTCCGTGCGCTGCTCGATGGTGCTGGTGACGAGCCCGCCGGAGACGTTCGGAACCCAGTAGGCGAACTTCAGCGGCTCGGTGACCTGCGCGTTCAGCGTGGTATCGAGGTTGTCGATGGTGGAGTCGGACACGGGGGAGGATCTCCTCGTGATCGGCCGCCGCACACGGCGGCAGGGCGCACGACGCCGTGCGTCCCGGGATGAAAGGGATGTGACGGGAGAAAACGGACCTGCGGATTCAGGAGTGGCGACAGGCCTGGCTCACGACGACCAGGTGATCGACGTGACGGCGCCGCGTCAGCAGGTATCCGACCACTACTCCACCGAACCCGCGGGTAGGTGTGTTGTCAACCGCTGGTCGTGCGCGTCACCGCTCGCACAGACGGGCGTGCTCGGCCCGCAACCGGTACTTGAGTACCTTCTCGCCGACCGTCTCCGGCAACACCTCGACGACCACGACGGCCTTCGGCGTCTCGAACCCGCGAGCCGTTCCCGGCAGAACGCGATGACGTCCCGCTCCCCGGCGCCACGCCCGCGGTCGGGACGACGAGGGCGGTCACCGACGACCAGTCCAGCTCCGGATGCACGTCGAGCTCCGCGGTCAGCGCGCCGACGAACTGCGGCGACCCGGCCCAGAGCGCGGTCGCCCTAGATCATCGGCAGGAGTGTCGTCGCCGTGCACCACGACGTCCGGCTCGCGGTCAGCGACGCCACTCTGACGTGATGCAGGCCACCACGACACGGGTCGGCGTCAATATCGGTTCACTAGACGCTCACCGGCCGGGATCGACCGGATCGACCCCGAGGCAGCCGTGTGCCGCCGCGACGAGCAGCTCGGCGAGTCGCTCGGGATCGAGCCCGCTGCGGAAGAACAACGTCGACTGGATCGCCCCGACGGCCGCGTGTACGACCAGGCGCAGCTCGCCGTCGCCGAGGTCCGGGCGCAGCGGGCTGAGCACGTGCACCCAGTCCTCCACATGGTGCCGCTGCCGGCGGCGCAGGCCCCGGCGCTCGTCCTCGGGCAGGGTGTGCGCCTCGCGGTGGTAGACCGCGAGGTCGGTGCGGTGCTCTACGGCGACCGCGATGTGGTCGCGGACCAGCAGGGACAGTGCCTCTCGGTCGGATCCGGCGCGCTCCAGCACCTCGGCCGCGCCACGCTCGAGCCGGGTCATGCCGCGGTCCAGCAGGGCGACCAGGATCGCCTCCTTGGAGGCGAAGTGCCGGTAGATCCCGGAGCCGACGATCCCGGCCTCGGCGCCGATCTCGGCCATGCCGACAGACGGGAAGCCGCGGCCGGCGGCGAGCCGGGCCGCCGCGGCGAGGATCCGCTCGGCGCGCTCCGGGTCGCGACGACGCCGCGTCGCATCCGGACCGGGAGAGGTTTCGGCCACCATCTGGTCAGCATGGCACCCGCGCGGTAGTCTCCGCCACGAGTGAACCGACAATCACTCGAACCCGAGACTGGGGAGTCGGCGTGGACTTCACCGAGACCGACGAGGAGCGCGACCTCCGCAAGGCGGTCGCCGCGATCGCGGGCCGGTTCGGCAGCGACTACTACGTGCGGTGCGCCCGCGAGGGCAGGCACACCCACGAGCTGTGGACCGCGTTGGGCGACGCCGGGTTCATCGGCGTCAACGTCGCCGAGGAGTACGGGGGCGGGGGCGGCGGGCTGGTCGAGCTCTCCGCGGTGTGCGAGGAGTCCGCCGGGCAGGGCGCGCCGCTGCTGCTGATCCTGGTCTCGGCGGCGATCTCGGCCGAGGTGATCGGCGAGTTCGGGTCCGAGGAGCTGCGCCGCCGCTGGCTGCCCGGCCTCGCGGACGGCTCCACCAAGGTCGTCTTCGCGATCACCGAGCCGGAGGCAGGTTCGAACACGCACAAGATGGCTACGCAGGCCGCCCGGGACGACAGCGGTACCGGGGACTGGATCCTGAACGGCACCAAGCACTACATCTCTGGCACCGACGACGCCGAGGCCGTGCTGGTCGTCGCGCGCACCGGGCGGTCCGAGCAGGGCAAGGCGCAGCTGAGCTTGTTCGTGGTCCCGGTCGACTCGCCGGGCCTGTCCCGTACCCCGCTGCCGGTGGACCTGATCGCGCCGGACAAGCAGCACGTCCTGCACTTCGACGACGTGCGGGTCCCGGCCGGGAACCTGGTCGGCGCCGAGGGCGACGGCTTCCGGCAGGTGTTCCGCGGGCTCAACCCGGAGCGGATCACCGGCGCCGCCCTGGGCGTGGGCATCGCCCGGTTCGCGCTGGAGAAGGCCGCCGACTACGCCCGCACCCGCCAGGTCTGGGACGTCCCGATCGGCGCGCACCAGGGCGTCGCGCACCCGCTGGCGAAGGCCCGGATCGAGACCGAGCTGGCCGCGCTGATGACCCGGAAGGCGGCCTGGCTGCACGACCACGGCCTGCCCGCCGGCGACGCGGCGAACATGGCCAAGTACGCCGCCGCCGAGGCCTCGCTCGCCGCCCTGGACGCGGCCATGCAGACCCTCGGCGGCAACGGCCTGGCCAGCGAGTACGGCCTGATGCCGTACTGGGGGATGGCCCGGCTGATGCGGGTCGCCCCGGTGAACCGGGAGATGATCCTCAACCACGTCGCCCAGCACGGCCTGGGCCTGCCGAGGTCGTACTGATGACCGGCCCCGATCCCACCCCCGACCTCGCGCGGAACCTGATCCAGCGGGTCAACGTCGCCGACGCGCTGAGCCGCAGCGCCGCCGCCCGGCCGGCGCAGGTCGCCGTCGTCGACGGCGACCGGTCCTGGACCTACGCCGAGCTGGACACCTGGGTGGACCGGCTGGCCCGCGGGTTCGCCGCGCGCGGCTACGGGCGCGGCGACGTGCTCGCCCTGGCGGCGGGCAACAGCGCCGAGTTCCTGGCCGTCTACTACGCCTGCGCCCGGCTCGGGCTGGTCTGCGTGCCGGTCAACCTGGGCTGGCGCCCGGACGAGGTGGGCTACGTGCTCGGGCACTCCGGTGCCCGCGGGATCGTCGTCGAGACCCAGCTGGTGGGCGCCGTCGCCGAGGCGGTCGGGGCGGTCCCGGCGGTGGCGGACGTGGTCGTCGCGCCGGGGACGGGCGCGGAGTACGCTGCCGAGCCGACCGACCGGAGCTGGTGCACCCTGAACGCGGTCGAGACCGCGGGCGGCGGGCCGGTCGAGGTCCTCGTCGACGACCGGGACCCGCTGAGCTACCTCTACACCTCGGGCACGACGTCGTTCCCGAAGGGCGTCGCGACGTCGCACCTGGCGATCACGATGGAGTCGTTCTCGGCCGCGCTGGACTCGGGCTGGAACTCCGCCGACCGGTTCCTCGCGATGATGCCGATGTACCACACCGCGCAGCTCAACGCGTTCTGCACGCCGGCGGTCCTGGTCGGTGCCACGATCCACACCGCCCGTGGCTTCGAGCCCGGTGCGTTCCTGGACACCGTCGAGCGCGAGCGGATCACCCAGGTCTTCGGGCTGCCGATGATGTACCGGGCGGCGCTGGAGCACGGCTCGTTCGCCGGCCGCGACCTGAGCTCGTTGCGGCGCGCGGTGTACGCGATGGCGCCGATGCCCGAACCGCTGATCCGGGCCTGCCTGGAAGGGTTCGGCTGCGACTTCGCGCTGCTGTTCGGCCAGACCGAGATGAGCCCGTGCACCACACTGTTCCGGCCCGAGCACCAGCTCAGCCACGTCGGCGCCGTCGGCACCCCGATCACCGGGGTCCGGGTCGCGATCATGGGCCCGGACGGCGCGTTGCTGCCGCCCGGCGAGCTGGGCGAGATCGTCTACCGCGGGCCGTCGACGATGAACGGCTACCTGGACGACGAGCACGCCACCGGCGAGGCGTTCCGGCACGGCTGGTTCCACTCCGGCGACGTCGGACACCTCGACGCCGAGGGCATGCTCTGGTTCTCCGACCGGTACAAGGACGTGATCAAGACCGGTGGTGAGAACGTCGCCTCGATCGAGGTCGAGCGGGCGGTCTACGCGGCCGATCCCCGCATCGCGGAGGCGGTCGTCGTCGGGCTGCCGCACCACCGGTGGACCGAGGCGATCACGGCCGTCGTCGTCCCGAAGCCGGGCGAGTCCGTCGACCCGGACACGCTCCTGGCGTCGCTGAGGCGACACCTGGACGGCTACAAGGTGCCCAAGTCGGTGATCGTCGCCGACGCGCTCCCGAAGACGTCCACCGGAAAGATCCAGAAGAACGTCCTGCGGCAGTCGAACGCCGCGTACTACGAGGGGGCCTGATGGCCGTCCTGCGGTCCAGCCTGGACACCACCACCGAGGAGTACGCCCAGAACCGGAAGGTGCAGGAAGCCGCGATCGCGGCGCTCGACGAGCAGTTGGAGGCGACGATCGCCGGTGGCGGCGCGAAGTACATGCAGCGCCACCGCGACCGCGGCAAGCTCCCGGTCCGCGAGCGCCTCGAGCTGCTGCTCGACCCGGACTCGCCGTTCCTGGAACTCTCGCCGCTCGCCGCGTGGGGCACGGGGTTCACCGTCGGCGCCAGCATCCTCACCGGGATCGGTGTGGTGTCCGGTGTGGAGTGCGTCGTGATCGGGCACGAGCCGACCGCACGCGGTGGCGCGATGAACCCGTACTCGCTGCGCAAGACGCTGCGCGCGCTGGAGATCGCCCGCCTGAACCGGCTGCCGGTGATCAACCTGGTGGAGTCCGGCGGCGCCGACCTGCCCACCCAGGCCGAGCTGTTCGTCCCGGCCGGGCGGATCTTCCACGAGCTCACCGAGCTGTCCGGGCTCGGCATCCCGACCGTCGCGCTGGTGTTCGGCAACTCCACCGCGGGCGGCGCCTACGTGCCCGGCATGTGCGACTACGCCGTGCTCGTCGACCGCGGCGCGAAGGTGTTCCTCGGCGGGCCACCGCTGGTCAAGATGGCCACCGGCGAGGAGGCCGACGACGAGGCGCTCGGCGGCGCCGAGATGCACAGCCGGGTCTCCGGCCTGTCGGACTACTTCGCCGTCGACGAGCACGACGCGATCCGGATCGGGCGCGAGATCATGACCCGGGTCAACTGGCGCAAGCTCGGCCCGGCCCCGGCCATGGACCCGGCCGCGCCGCTGTACGACCCCGACGAGATCCTCGGCATCCTGCCGCCGGGGTCGAAGGTGCCGTTCGACCCGCGGGAGATCCTGGCCCGCACCGTCGACGGCTCGGAGTTCGACGAGTACAAGCCGCTCTACGGGACGTCGCTGGTGACCGGGTGGGCGCGGATCCACGGCTACCCGGTCGGCGTGCTGGCGAACCACCGGGGCGTGCTGTTCTCCGAGGAGGCCAAGAAGGCGTCGGAGTTCATCATGCTGGCCAACCAGACCGACACTCCGTTGATCTTCCTGCAGAACACGACCGGCTACATGGTCGGTGCCGAGTACGAGCAGGGCGGGATCATCAAGGACGGCGCCAAGATGATCAACGCGGTCACCAACAGCACGGTGCCGCACCTGACGATCAACATGGCGTCGTCGTTCGGGGCCGGCAACTACGGCATGTCCGGGCGGGCCTACGACCCGCGGCTGATGTTCGCCTGGCCGAGCGCGAAGCTGGCGGTGATGGGCGCGGCGCAGCTGGCGGGCGTGATGTCGATCGTCGGGAAGTCGTCCGCCGAGGCGCAGGGCAAGCCGTTCGACGACGAGGCGGACGCGAAGCGCACCGAGGCGATCGAGGCCCAGATCGAGGAGGAGTCGCACGCGTTCTACATCACCGCGCGGCTCTACGACGACGGCATCATCGACCCGCGCGACACCCGCACCGTGCTCGGCATGTCGCTGTCGGCCGTGCACAACCAGACCGTGCAGGGGCGCCGCGGCTACGGCGTCTTCCGGATGTGAGGGCCGTGATGATTTCGAAGCTGCTCGTCGCCAACCGCGGGGAGATCGCGGTCCGGGTGATGCGCACCGCGCACCGGCTCGGGATCGCGACGGTCGCCGTGTACTCCGACGCGGACGCCGACGCCCCGTTCGTCCGCCTGGCCGACGAGGCCGTGCGCCTGCCGGGCGTGACGCCGTCCGAGACCTACCTGGTGGGCACGTCGGTCATCGCGGCCGCCCGGGCGACCGGGGCCGACGCCGTGCATCCCGGGTACGGGTTCCTGTCCGAGAACGAGGGGTTCGCCCGCGACTGCGCGGCGGCCGGTCTGACGTTCGTCGGCCCGTCGCCGGAGGCGATCGCCTCGATGGGCTCGAAGCTCGAGGCGAAGGCGCTGATGGCCGGCGCCGGCGTTCCGGTGCTGCCGGGTGCCACGGTCACCGAGGAGTCGGATCTGGACGCGATCGCCGGCGACATCGGTTTCCCGGTGCTGGTCAAGGCCGCGTTCGGCGGTGGCGGGCGCGGAATGCGCGTCGTGCACGAGCCGTCTGCGCTGCGGGACGCCGTGCAGGGCGCCCGCCGGGAGGCCCAGGCCGCGTTCGGCGACGGGACGGTGTTCCTGGAGCGGTTCGTCGTCGACCCGCGGCACGTCGAGGTGCAGATCCTGGGCGACGAGCACGGGACGGTCGTGCACCTCTACGAGCGGGAGTGCTCGATCCAGCGGCGCTACCAGAAGATCGTCGAGGAGTCGCCGTCCCCGGCCGTCTCCGATGCCCTGCGTGCCGAGTTGGGCGCCGCGGCGGTGGCGGCGGGGAAGGCGATCGGCTACACCGGCGCCGGGACCGTCGAGTTCGTGCTCGGCCAGGACGGGTCGTTCTACTTCCTCGAGGCGAACACCCGGCTGCAGGTCGAGCACCCGGTGACCGAGCTGGTCACCGGCCTGGACCTGGTGGAGCAGCAGATCCGCGTCGCGGAGGGCAACGCGCTCGGCGACGACGTGCTGGGTGCGCGGATCGACGGGCACGCGATCGAGGTGCGGCTCTACGCGGAGTCGGTGGCCCGCGGGGAGAACGGAGCCGAGAGCAGCGGCAGCGGGACGAGTTTCAGCACCGACTACCTGCCGGCGACCGGCACGCTGCACCGCTTCGACGTACCGGGGGAGGTGCGTGTGGACACCGGCGTCGAGGACGGCTCCGTCGTCTCCCCGCACTACGACCCGATGCTCGCCAAGGTGATCGCGCACGGCCGCACCCGCGCCGAGGCAGCCCGCACGCTGGCCCGCGCACTGGCCGGGGCCGCGCTGCACGGCGTCACGACGAACCGCGACCTGCTCGTCGGGATCCTGCGCGAGCGCGAGTTCCTCGACGGCGCGACGGACACCGGCTACCTCGTGCGCCACGACCCGGTCGCGCTGTTCTCCGGCACGCTCGCCGACGGCGGCCGCAGGCACGCCGCCGCGGCTGCGCTCGCCACCCAGGCCGCGAACCGTGCGTCGGCGCGGGTGCTGGCCGGGATGCCGTCCGGGTGGCGCAACGTCGGCGGCGCCTCCCAGCACGTCACGTACACGCTGCGTGGTTCCGATGTGAACGTCGCGTACCGCTTCCGCCGCGGCGGCCTCGACGTGCGCGTGAACGACGAGCCGCTCGCCACGGTCCTGGTGTCGGCCACCCCGGAGCGCGTCGTGCTGGAGACCGACGGCGTGCGCCGTGACTACGCCGTGCACCGCCGCGACGAGTGGTCCTTCGTGGACGGTCCCGACGGGTCGGTCGCGCTGGCCGAGGTCCCGCGCTTCGCGGACCCCAATGCCGTCGCCCGCGCCGGTTCGCTGCTCGCCCCGATGCCCGGCACGGTCGTGCGCGTGCTCGGCGAGCCGGGCCGGCAGGTCGAGGCCGGGCAGCCGCTCGTCGTCCTGGAGGCGATGAAGATGGAGCACACCGTCGCCGCCCCGGGCGACGGGATCCTCGGCGAGGTGCGGGTGTCCGCAGGCGACCAGGTCGACACCGGCCAGGTCCTCGCGGTCGTGACCGACCCGGAGGAGGAGACGTGACCCCCGGGCGAGGAGCAGTCCGTTCCTCGGGCGAACCGTTCTCGACCGGCGCGCGGCGGGTTGCGCCGTGAAGGGGTTCGAGACGTTTCGGCACAGCCGCCGGGAGAAGGGCCGAACATGAACATCGCCACTCTGCTGCGCCGCAGCGCGTCCGACCATCCCGCCCGCGTCGCGCTCCGGCTCGACGACACCGAGGTCACCTACGCCGGGTACGCCGAGGAGGGTGGCCGGTTCGCGACGTTCCTCCGGGCGTCCGGGGTCGAGCCCGGCGAACGCGTCGGGTTCTTCCTCCCGAACTGCCTGGAGTACCTGCCTGGGATGCTCGGGGTCTGGCAGGCCGGGGCCGTCGCCGTGCCGCTGAACTACCTGTTCCCGGACGCGGCGCTGCGGCACGCCGTCGGCGACTCCGGGGCGCGGTCCCTGGTGGTGCTGCCCGGCGACGTCGCCAGGCTGACGGACGTGCTCGGCGATGCGCTGCCCGAGCTGCTCACGCTCGGCCCGGACGGCTCCTACTCCGCGGCGCTCGCCGCGCACGAGCCGGCCGCCGACGTCACGCCGCGCGTCGACGGCGACGACGCCCTGCTCATGTACACGTCCGGCTCGACCGGCGTCCCGAAGGGCGTCCGCCAGACCCACCGGAACACGACCGCGCACTGCGAGGCCGTGATCGATCTCTACGAGATCGACGGGTCGGACCAGGTGCTGAACTGCATGCCGCTGTTCCATGTCGGCGGACTGCAGCTGGCCAGCCTGACCGTGCTGCTGCGCGCCGGACAGATCACGTTCATGCCGCGCTGGGACCCGCTGCGCTGGCTGGAGCTGGCGCAGACGTTGCGGCCCACCTACGGCGGCCTGATCTCCACGATGATGATCGACGTCGGGAACCGGACGGTCGGGAGTCCGGTCGTGCTGGACTCGTTCCGCATCTGCATGTTCGGCGGGTCCCGCTCGCCGTCCGCGGCGATCGAACGGCTGGAGGCGGGTACCGGGATCAAGGGCACCGAGATCTACGGTCAGACCGAGCAGAGCGGCCTGGTGATCAGCTACGCGCCCGGTGACCCGCGCCGCCCGGACTCCATGGGCAGGCCGCTCGAGCAGATCGTCCACACGCGACTCGTGTCGCCGGACACGGGCGAGGACGTCCCGTCCGGCTCCCACGGCGCCGATGGCGGCTCCGCACGCTCCGATGCCGTCGGCGAGCTCTGGGTGCGCGGCGACGCCGTGACCCCGGGGTACTGGGGCATCGAGGCGTCGGAGCGCTGGTCGGACGGCTGGTTCCACACCGGCGACCTGATGTCGCGCGACGGCGACGGCTACCTGTACTACATCGACCGGATCGACGACATGATCGTCAGCGGTGGTGAGAACGTGTTCCCGCAGATGGTCGAGGAGCACCTGGCCGGGCATCCGGACCTGGCCGAGGTCGCCGTGATCGGCACCGCACACGAGCGCTGGGTCGAGCAGGTGACCGCCGTCGTCGTCCCGAACCGCGACGGTGTCACCGCCGACGACGTCGCGGCCTGGTGCGCCGAGCACCCGAACCTGCGCGGCATCGCCCGGCCTCGCCGGGTCGAGATCGTGGAAGAGCTGCCGCGTACCGGAAGCGGCAAGTTGAACCGTCCCGAGCTGCGGAAGAAGTTCCCGTGACCTCTGACAACCCCGTGGTGACCTACGAGGTCGTCGACCGTGTCGCCTGGCTGACGATCAACCGCCCGGACGCCCGCAACGCGCTGTCGAAGGACGTCCGCGACGGCCTGTGGGCGGGTGCCCGGCGGTTCGTCGACGACGAGTCCGCCGCCGTCCTGGTGCTCACCGGCGCCGGGGAGAAGGCGTTCTGCGCCGGCGGCGACCTCAAGGAGATGGCCGAGACGTCACTGGAGATCCCGCCTCCGGACTTCCTGCCGCAGTTCGGCCGCAACGTCGAGGTGCCGAAGCCGACGATCGCCGCGGTGAACGGCGTCGCGTTCGCGGGCGGGTTCCTGCTCGCCCAGCAGTGCGACCTCGTCGTCGCCGCCGACACCGCCCGGTTCGCGGTGAGCGAGGTCAAGGTGGGTCGCGGGTCCCCCTGGGCGGCGCCGCTGTCCTGGCTGGTCCCGCCGCGGGTGGCGATGGAGATCCTGCTGACCGGCGACCCGCTGGACGCCGAGCGCGCCCGCGAGGTCGGCCTGGTCAATCACGTCGTGCCCGGCGCGCAGTTGCGCGGGTTCACCCAGCAGCTCGCCGAGCGGATCGCGGCGAACGCGCCGCTGTCGGTGGCCGCCGGGAAGCGGACGGCCTACCTGTCCGCGCACTGCGGGCTCGACGACGCCTACGACCGGGCCGAGGAGATCTGGGCGCCGGTGTACCGCTCGAGGGACGCGCAGGAGGGCCCGGCGGCGTTCCGGGAGAAGCGCGCCCCGGTCTGGAAGGGACGATAGATGCCGGTATCGATGGACGCGCTGGCCGACGACCTGGCCGCGGAGTCCACGGTCCTGCGGGAGCTGCTCGCGCCGCTGTCCGAACAGGACTGGCGGCGGGACACCCCGGCCGTCGGGTGGACGATCGCCGACCAGGTCTCGCACCTCGCCTACTTCGACGACGTCGCGGTCCGGTCCGCCGTACGACCGGACGAGTTCGAGGCGGAGAAGGCGCAGATGGACGCGGACGGCGGCGTGAACCCGGACCGCATCGCGGAGCGCTTCCGCGACGTGTCCGGCGAGGCGATGCTGGCCTGGTTCGACGAGGCCCGGGGCCGGCTGCTGGAGTCGTTCCGCCCGCTGGACCCGAAGGAGCGGGTGCCGTGGTTCGGCCCCGCGATGAGCGCCGCGTCGTCGCTGACGGCCCGGATCATGGAGACCTGGGCGCATGGTCAGGACGTCGCGGACGCGCTCGGCGCGATCCGGGAGCCGAGCGCCCGGCTGCGGCACGTCGCGCACATCGGCGTCGGGGCGCGCGCGTTCAGCTACACGGCCAACGGGCGCGAGATGCCGCAGGACCCGATCCGGGTGGAGCTGTCCGCCCCGGACGGCGAGCTCTGGGCCTGGGGGCCGGAGGACGCCGTGGACCGGGCGACCGGCCCGGCGCTCGACTTCTGCCTGGCCGTCACCCAGCGCCGTCATCTCGACGACGTGACCCTGACGATCACCGGCCCGGTGGCGACCGAGTGGATGTCGTTCGCCCAGGCGTTCGCCGGGGCGCCCGGCGGCGGCCGGGTTCCCGGACAGTTCTCGAAGGAGATCGGATGACCCGCCCGCTCAGGATCGGCAACTGCTCCGGCTTCTACGGCGACCGGATCGACGCCGCCCGGGAGATGGCCGAGACCGGTGACGTGGACGTCCTGTGCGGCGACTACCTGGCCGAGCTGACCATGCTGATCCTGGCCAAGGCGCAGGCGAAGGACCCGTCGCTGGGCTACGCGAAGACGTTCCTCACCCAGGTCGAGGAGGTCCTCGCGTCCTGCGTCGAGCGCGGTATCAAGATCGTCTCCAACGCCGGCGGGCTGAACCCGGCCGGGCTGGCAGAGGCGATCCGCGAGGTCGCCACGAGGCTCGGCGTGGACGCGAAGGTCGCCCATGTCCAGGGCGACGACCTGCGCGGCGACCTGGACCGGATCGCGCCCGCGGTGTCCGGCGAGCCGGTGTCCGCCAACGCCTACCTCGGCGGCTGGGGGATCACCGAGGCGCTCGCCGCGGGGGCCGACGTCGTCGTCACCGGGCGGGTCACCGACGCCGCCCTGGTCACCGGGCCGGCCGCCTGGTGGCACGGCTGGGCACGCGACGACGTCGACGCGCTGGCCGGGGCCGTCGCCGCCGGACACGTGATCGAGTGCGGGCCGCAGGCGACCGGCGGCAACTACCCGTTCCTGGACGAGATCACCGACCGCCGCTACCCCGGCTTCCCGATCGCCGAGGTCGCCGCCGACGGGTCGAGCGTGATCACCAAGCCGGACGGGACCGGCGGGCTGGTGTCGGTCGGGACCGTCACCGCGCAGCTGCTCTACGAGATCGGCCCGCCCGCCTACCTCGGCCCGGACGTCACCACGCACTTCGACACCATCCGGCTCGCCCCGGACGGCGAGCACCGGGTCGCGATCTCCGGCGTCCGCGGCAGCGCCCCGCCGGACACGCTCAAGGTCGCGCTGAACGACGTCGGCGGGCACCGCAACACGATGACCCTGGTGCTCACGGGCCTGGACGTCGAGGCGAAGGCCGCGCACGCCGAGGCGCTGCTGTTCGACGTGCTCGGCGGCCGGGATCGGTTCGCCGGCGTCGACGTCCGGCTGCTGCGCTTCGACCACCCGGACGCCGGCGGCAACGCCGAGGCCACCGCGCACCTGCGGATCACGGTGAAGGACCCGGACCCGAAGAAGGTCGGACGGGCGTTCTCGAACGCCACGATGCAGCTCGCGCTCGGTGGCTACGCCGGGTTCCACACCACGACCCCGCCGACCGACTCGTCGGCGTTCGGGGTCTACCGGCCCGCCGCCGTGTCGCGGGACGCGGTGACTCACACCGTCGTGCTGCCGGACGGAACCCGGCGGGGCATCCCTGACCCGCCCACCGGCCCGCAGCCGGAGAAACCGCAGGTCGACGGCGTGGTGCGTGGAGGTGCGCAGAGCAAAGGGCCGACGCAGCGGGTCCCGCTCGGGACGATCTGCGGGGCCCGGTCCGGGGACAAGGGCGGCGACGCCAACATCGGCGTCTGGGCCCGCGACGACGCCGGGGCCGCCTGGCTGGCGTCGTTCCTCACCCCCGAGCGGGTGCGCGCGCTGCTCGGCCCGGAGGCCGCGGATCTGGACGTCGAGGTGTTCGGGCTGCCGAACCTGCGCGCGGTGAACGTCGTCGTGCACGGCCTGCTCGGCGACGGCGTCGCGTCCTCGGTCCGGCCGGACCCGCAGGCCAAGGGGCTGGGGGAGTACCTGCGCAGCCGGCTCGTCGACGTGCCGGAGGCGCTGCTCGGGCGGTAACGCGACCGGTAGCCGGCCCGAGTCCCGCTGCACGCGGCGACGGGAGGGCGACCATGCCCACGCTCGACTTCGACGAGCGGGCGGCCCGGCACATCCAGCGGGTCTACGCCACCGCGGACGTCGTCGCCCAGCGGGAACGGGTGCTGGAGCTGCTCGATCCGCGGCCGGACGACCGGGTTCTCGACGTCGGTTCCGGTCCGGGCTACCTGCTGGCCGAGATCGCCGACCGGGTCGGCCCCGGTGGCGCGGTGCACGGCCTGGACCCGGCGCCGGCCATGCAGGCGATCGCCGCGACCCTGATCGCGGACCGGGCGGTCGTGCGGCTGGACGAGGGGGACGCCTGCGCGCTCCCCTACGACGACGCGAGCTTCGATGCCGCCGTCTCCACCCAGGTGTACGAGTACGTCCCCGACGTGCCCGCCGCACTCGCCGAGCTCCGCCGGGTGGTCCGCCCCGGCGGCCGCGTGGTGGTGCTGGACACCGACTGGGAGTCGGTGGTCTGGCACGCGGCCGACCCCGACCGGCACCGCCGGGTGATGGCGGTCTGGGACGGGCACCTGGTGCACCCGTACCTGCCGCGGACGCTGCCGGGGATGCTGCGCCGCGCCGGGTTCCGGGTCACCGGGCGGCACCTCGTGCCGATCTTCAACCCGTCCTACGACCCGGACACCTACAGCGCGCTGACGATCGACACGGTCGCCGCGTACGTCACCGGGCGGGACGGCCTGACCGCGGCCGACGTCGAGGCGTGGGCGGACGACCTGCGCAGCCGCGGCGAGGACTACCTGTTCACCCTCAACCGGTACTGCTTCGTGGCCTGCTGATTGCGTGGCCTGCTGACTGCGTGGCCGAGCAGAGCGTGCCGGCGCCCCCCGCCCCGCTCGATCGCGGGGCGCCCGGCCGGGGGCCCCGGGCCGGGTATCCGGGTCAGACCTGTTCGGTCTCCCGGTCGCGCTGCGCGCGGACCGCCCGCAGCACCACCGGTGCCACGAACAGGATCACGATCGCCCCGTAGACGATGATCGCCAGCGGGGTGGAGAACAGCGTCGTCACGTCCCCGTCGGAGATCTGCAGGGCGCGGCGCAGCTGCAGCTCCGCGTCCGGCCCGAGGATCACCCCGATGATCGCCGGCAGCACCGGGAGCCCGAACCGCCGCATCAGGAACCCGACCGCACCGATCGCCAGCAGCACCAGCAGGTCCACCGCCTGCCCGGACACCGCGTAGGCGCCGACGCAGGCGAAGAACAGGATCCCCGCGTACAGGTAGGGCCGCGGGATCCGCAGCAGCTTCGCCCAGGCCGGGGCCAGCGGCAGGTTCAGCACCAGCAGCATGACCAGCCCGATGAACAGGCTGGCGATCAGCGTCCAGACCAGCTCGGGCTCGCGCTCGAACAGCAGCGGGCCGGGCTGGATGCCGAACTGCTGGAACGCGGCCAGCATGACGGCGGCGATCGCCGTCGTCGGCAGGCCGAGCGTCAGCATCGTGGACAGGGTGCCCGCCGAGGACGCGCTGGCCGCCGACTCCGGTCCGGCGACGCCCTCGATCGCGCCCGTGCCGAACTCGTCGCGGTGCTTCGACAGCTTCCGCTCGGTGACGTAGGCCATGAACGTCGACATCTCGGCACCGCCGGCCGGGATGGAGCCGAACCCGAACCCGATGAACGGGCCGCGCAGCCACGGCTTCCAGGTGCGGCGCAGGTCCGCGCGGCCCAGCCAGGGGCGGCCGACCGGGATGACCTCCTGCTGGGTACGGCGCAGGTGCGCGGCCACCCAGAGTGCCTCGCCGACCGCGAACAGGCCGACCGCGACGATGACGACGTCGATGCCGTCCGCGAGCTGCGGGACCCCGAAGGTCAGGCGCGGCTGGCCCGCGACCGGGTCCAGCCCGACCAGCCCGATCGTCAGGCCCAGCGCCAGCGCCGCGAACCCGCGCACCCGGGACGCACCCAGCACACCGGTGACCGCGACGAACGCCAGCACCATGATCGCGAAGTAGTCCGGCGCACCGATGTTGACGGCCACCGAGGCGATCAGCGGCGCGATCAGCACCAGCCCGGTGACGCCGACGAGCCCGCCGACGAAGTGCCCGATCGCCGCCGTAGCCAGCGCCTGCGCGCCGCGGCCGGACTTGGCCATCGGGTTGCCCTCGATCGCCGCCATCACCGACGCCGACTCGCCCGGCGTGTTGAGCAGGATCGACGTCGTCGAGCCGCCGAACATCGCGCCGAAGTAGATCCCGGCGAACATGATGAACGCACCGGTCGGCTCGAACGCGTAGGTCACCGGCAGCAGCAGCGCCACCGCCATCGCCGGGCCGATGCCCGGCAGCACGCCGATCGCGGTGCCGAGCAGCACCCCGACCGCGGCGAAGAACAGGTTCCCCGGGGTCAGCGCGTTCCCGAACCCGTTCATGAGCAGGTCGAAGGTGCCCATCACCCGAACACCCCCATCAGCGGTCCACCGGGCAGGTCGACGCCCAGCACGACGTCGAACAGCACCCAGGTGGCGAGCGAGATCGTCGCCGCGATGGCCAGGTCCCGGGCGAGGGTGCGGGAGCCGAGCGCGTAGGTGGCGCCGAAGAACAGCACGGTGCCCGCGATCGGCCAGCCCAGCACCGGGATCAGCGCCGCGGTGGCGACCAGCACGCCGACCAGCGTCCCGACCGTCCGCAGGTCCATCGGCGCGGTCAGGTCGACGTCCTCGCCGCCCTCGGCCTCCCCGCGCCCGCCGCGCAGGATGTCCACCGTGAGCAGTGCCGCGAGCAGCAGCAGCGCGCCGCCGAGCACCAGCGGCACCAGCTGCGGGCCGAGCGGGTCGGAACCGGCGGCACCCCCACCGGACTCGGCCAGGGTGTCGACGACGACCAGGAGCCCGGCCGCCGCCAGCAACGCCGAGACCCCCAGCTCGGAGCGTCCCTTCAGCCGTTCCCGCAGGCCGGAGGGCCCGGCCGGGGTCGATCCGTCGGTGATCGTCATACCAGCCCCAGCCTCCTCAGGACCCGCTCCACGCGGTCGTTCTCGGACTGCACGAACTCGCCGAACTCCGGTCCGGGCTGGTAGGCGTCCTCCCAGCCGTTGAGCGCCAGAACCTCCTGCCACTCGGGGGTCCGGACCATCTCCGCGTAGGCCCGCTCCAGCTCGGCACGGCTCTGCTCGGACAGCCCGGGCGGGGCGACGACGCCGCGCCAGTTCGTGAACTCGATGTCCACACCGGACTCGCGCAGTGTCGGCGCGTCGACGCCGGGGACCCGCTGCCCGGCGGTGACGGCGAGGACCCGCAGGTCCCCGGACTCGATCTGGTCGGCGAACTCGCCGAGCCCGGAGACCCCGAACGCGACCTTGCCGCCGAGCACGGAGGCCAGCAGCTCGCCGCCGCCGTCATAGGCCACGTAGTTGACCCGGGTCGGGTCCAGGCCGGTGCCCTCGGCCATCAGCATCGGGGCCAGGTGGTCCGGACCGCCGGGGGAGGAGCCGCCGCCGACCGGGGTGCCGGACGGGTCGCGCTTCCAGGCGTCGAGCAGCTGGCCGATGTCGCGGAACGGCGAGTCCGCCGGGACCACGACGATCTCGGTCTCCTCGGTCAGCCGCGCGATCGGCGTCGTGTCGGCGAGCGTGGCTGGCGAGTCGTTCGAGTACACGCTGCCGACCACGCCGAGGCCCATGCTCATCGTCAGCCGGTCGTTGCCGGCCTCGTTCACCGTGCGGCCGAGGCCGACGGTGCCGCCGGCGCCGGGCAGGTTGAACACCTCGACCGAGCCGGTGAGCCCGGTGTCCTCCATGGCCTTGGCCGCGCTGCGGGCGGTCACGTCGTAGCCGCCGCCGGGCGCGTTCGGGACCAGCATCCGCAGGCCGCGCAGCTGGGTGCCGTCACCGCCACCGCTCAGCGCGCCGATCCCCGGCGGCACCAGCAGCAGGGCGGCCAGCACGGCCACGGCTGTGCCGAGCAGGGTGCCTGCCCTCCGGGAAGGGGGCGGCGGGGCACCGTCCGGCTCCGCCGGTCTGCCCTCGGTCGTCGTTGACTGGGTCATCCTCGTCCGATCTCGCCGTTGTCGATCCGGTTCCGGGGAGTCTGCGCGGCGCGCCGGGGCCTTGTCTGCGTTGGGCACACAACGGTCGTTGTGGTCGTTTCGTACACGGTGCGCCGGCCCGGGCTCGGCCTAGGCTGGGCGGATGCGACGGCGCGCCGGCGGGACGGGCGGGCCGCTGGCCCGCCAGTTCCTGGTCTGGCAGCTGGCGGTCGTCGTCGTGCTGCTCGGTGCCGTCGCCGCGCTCGCCGCGGTGCAGTCGGCCGAGTCGTTCCGGGAGACCCAGGGCCGCCGGATGCTGTCGGTCGCCGAGGACCTCGCCGCGGTGCCGACCGTGCGCGACGCGCTTCAGCAGGGCCGCTACGACCTGCTCCCGTCGTTCGCCCGCAGCGCGGAGAACCTCTCCGGGGCCGACGAGATCGAGATCGTGGACGCCGGGCTGGTCGTGCGGACCGCCCCGGACCCGTCCCGGGTGCGGCAGCCCTTCGATCCGGGTGCGAGCACCGCGCCGTCCGGCCGCGCGTGGGTGGGCAACCCGGACGGACGGACCGTCGTCGCCCAGGTGCCGGTGATCGACGACCGGGGCGCCGTCGCCGGGCTGGTGTCGGCCGGGATCCGGGCGCCGTCGCTGTGGGCGTCGCTGGCCGGGACGGGCACCGAGACGGTGGCGCTGCTCGGGCTGGCGCTCGGGGTCGGGCTCGCGGGGTCGCTGCTGCTGGCCCGCCGGGTGCGCCGGCAGACCCTCGGCCTGGAACCGGACGAGATCGTCGAGCTGGTGCAGCGCCGGGAGGCGATGCTGCTCGGGATCAAGGAGGGCGTCGTCGGGCTGGACACCGCCGACCGGATCACCCTGCTCAACCCGGTGGCCCGCGAGCTGCTGGAGCTGCCCGGCGCGGGTCCCGGCGACCACGTCGGCGACCTGGATCTGGACGACCGGCTGCGCGAGGTGCTCACCGGCGCCGCGGCGGGTGCGGACCAGCTGGTGCTGCGCGACACCCGGGCGCTGGTGCTGAACCGGATGCCGGTCCGCCTCGACGGCCGGGAGGTGGGCGCGGTCGTCACGCTGCGGGACCGGACCGAGCTGACCTCGCTGCAGCATCGCCTCGACGCCTCGCACACCGTCACCGACACGCTGCGCGCCCAGGCGCACGAGTTCTCCAACCGGCTGCACACCATCGCCGGTCTGACCGAGCTGGGCGAGCACGAGGAGGTGCGGCGGTTCGTCGCCGGGATCGTCGCGGCGTCCGAGGGCTGGCGCCGCGAGGTGTCCTCGGCGGTGGGTGACCCGGCCGCGGCGGCGTTGCTGGTGGCGAAGAACAGCCGGGCCGCCGAGCGGGGTGTGGCGCTCGCGCTGGACCCGGACACCCGGCTCGAGCCGATCGACCCGGAACGCGACCCGGACCTGTCCGCGGACCTGGTGACGGTGCTGGGCAACCTGGTGGACAACGCCGTCGACGCCGCCGCCGGGGCCGCCGAGCCGCGCTGGGTGCGGATCGGGCTGGCCGGCGGCGCCGACGAGGAGGTGCGGGTCGAGGTGCGCGACTCCGGCCCGGGGGTGGCTTCCGGGCTGGCCGAGGAGGTCTTCCGGGCCGGGTTCAGCACGAAGGCCGCCGAGATCGGCGGTCGCGGGCTCGGCCTGGCGCTGGCCCGGCAGGCGTGCCTGCGCCGTGGTGGGACGATCGCGGTGACCGGCGGCACCGGGACCGGCGCGGTGTTCACGGCGTCGTTGCCGCCACGCCCGGGCCCGGGCCCGTCGGGGACCGGCGATCCGGTGCGCGAGGGGGTGCGTGGATGAACGTGCTGGTGGTCGACGACGACTTCATGGTCGCGAAGGTGCACTCCGGTTACGTGCAGCGGATCGAGGGCTGCACGGTCGTCGGGGTGGCCCACACCGGCGCCGACGCGGTGGCGCGGGCCGCCGAGCTGCGCCCGGACCTGGTGCTACTCGACGTGTACCTGCCCGACGTCTCCGGCCTGGAGGTGCTGCGCAGCCTGCGCACCGGCTCCGGTGACGACCCGTTCGTCCTGGTGGTGACGGCTGCCGACGACCCGGACACGGTGGCCGCGGCGTTGCACGGCGGCGCCCTGCACTACCTGGTGAAGCCCTTCGACCAGGCCGCGCTGGCCACCCAGGTGCAGCGGGCCCGTCGGCTCCGGCGCGATCTCGACCGGGTCCGCGGGCAGGACGACATCGACCGGCTGTTCCATTCCGGCCCGGCCCCGGCGCACCCGGCCGGCGGCCCGGAGCGGATGCCGAAGGGCCTGACGACGCCGACCGCGGACCTGGTGGCCCGGACGCTGCGGCTCCGGACCGCGGACGGCGCGACGGACCTGTCGGCCACCGAGTGCGCCGAGGCGACCGCGCTGTCCCGGGTCAGCGCGCGCCGGTACCTGGAGCATTTCGTCGCGACCGGCGCGGTGACGGTGCGCCTGCGCTACGGCGGCACCGGCCGCCCGGAGCGTCGCTACAGCTGGGTCGGGTAGGCCGCCCGCGCCGCGCGGACCCAGTGCTCGGCGAGCAGCCAGGTCAGGGTGCCCACCAGCGCCGGGCCGAACACGTGCCCCATGCCCTCGACAGCGACCGCCCGCGCGGCCGGGCCGATCCGCTCGGCCAGGTGCGCCGCGTGCGGCGCCGGGTACACCGGGTCCTCGGGCCCCTCGACGACCAGCGTGGGCACCGTGACGCCGGCGAGCTCGTCGGCGCGGTCCAGCCCGTCCAGGTGGGCCTCGGCGTGTGCGGTCGGGGGTTCGGTGCGGCCGGTGTGCGCCATCTCCCGGCGCTCCAGCTCGGTGGACCACGCCGCGTCGAACCCGCCCGCGGCCCCGTGCAGCCGGCGCCGGTACTCGACCCGCCAGGTCAGCTCCCCGGCCTCGTCGCGCGGGTCGTGCCGCTCCTGCCACATCCGCCGCACCTCCCGGGACGGGCCGGGCAGCCCGGACCGGTCGGCGTCGAGGGCGGCGGTGCACAGCAGCACCGCGCTCGCCAGCCGTTCCGGGGCGTCGAGCAGCAGGAGCTGGACCAGCATGCCGCCGGTCCCGGTGCCGACCGCGTGCGCCCGCGGGACCTCGCAGGCGTCCAGCACGGTCACGGCGTCGGTGGCGAGGTCGGCGATGCCGTACGGGTGGTCCTCGAACGCCGCGGTGGACCGGCCGGTGTCGCGGTGGTCGTAGCGCAGGACCCGGTGCCCGGCACGCAACCGCTCGACGAGCTCGTCCGGCCAGCCGAGACCGGAGGTGTCGCCGTCGGCGACCAGCAGCACCGGCAGGCCGTCGGCGGCCGGTTGGTGCGCGGGCAGGTCCTCGACCCACAGCGTCACCCCGGGCTCGACCTCGACCTCGCGCTGCACGGGGCCGAGCCTGCCAGCCGGTGATCACGCCCGCGGCGGGAGGGGCCCGCGCACCCGTGCCGGGCACCGGCCCCGGACGTGCGACGGCCCGGTCCGCGGGAGGCGGACCGGGCCGTCGCGACGATCGAGGAGGGTCTCAGCCGACCTTCTCGATCAGTGCCTGGCGCTGGCGGTCGCCGAGGCCTGCGGCGCGGCGGGAGGCGTCGATGTTGGCGTCCTCCATCACCTTGGTGACCTTCGCCGGGCCCCAGCCCGGGACGGACTTGAGCAGGTCGGCGACCTTGGTCTTGCCGACGATCTGGTCGGTCTTCGCGCGACCCAGCACGCCGGAGATGGTCTCCTCGCCGCTGGCGATCTTGTCGCGCAGTTCCTTGCGGGCGGTGCGCGCGGCGGCCGCCTTCTTGAGCGCCTCCTGGCGCTGTTCCGGGGTCAGGGTGGGCAGGGCCATCGCTGACGCCTCCTCTCGGTTCCACGCACCCCGTACGGGGTGGCTACGGATCGCAGGTCGCGGTACAGCGTGGCAGAGCCATGCCCGCGACCTGCGGGAACCCCCGGATCGAGGCGTGTCGCCGCTGGTCAGCGGCTTCTCGGCGCACCCGGTCGACCGCCCGTCGCAGAACCCCGACCGGGGTCGTCGTCGCAGGTCAGCGACCGGAACGAGAGGTGTCACCCGGATCGGCGACCGGGTGGCGCCGCACGGGAGGGCGGGTCCCGCCCGGCGCGGCCGGGCCGGTCAGGAGGCGGCGGTGCGCCCCGGCGCGGTCCGCGGGTCGACCTCGGCCCGGTGCTCCACCACCTCGGGCGGGTGCCCCGAGTGCTGCTCCGTGTCGTAGTTCGCGGTGACGCTGATCAGCCGGTGCCCGCGGTAGCGGGCGTAGCGCAGCGACCGGACCCAGTTGAACAGGGTCCCGAGCCGGTTGCCCCAGCCGATCAGGAACATCACGTGGACGTAGCACCACATCAGGTAGCCGGGCCACCCGGTGAACTTGGCGCCCCGCACGTCGGCGACGGCCTCGCGGGCCCCGATCGTGGCCATCGAGCCCTTGTCGAAGTACTGGAACGGGGCCGGGGTGGTGTCGTCGCCCTTGGCCCGGGCGCTGATCAGCTTGCCGACGTAGGTGCCCTGCTGCATCGCCACCTGGGCGACGCCGGGCAGCCGGTCGATGGTCGAGACCATGTCGCCGATCGCGAAGATGTCCCGGCGGTCGGGCAGGGCCAGGTCGGGATCGACCGGGAGCCGGCCGGCCCGGTCGACCTCGGCACCGGTCGCCTTGGCCAGCATCGCGCCCAGCGGGGAGGCCTGCACGCCGGCGGCCCAGACCTTGGTCCGGGCGACGATGCGCTCCTCGCCCTTCGGGCCCTTGACCGTGATCGAGTCGGCGTCGATGTCGGTGGCCATGGTGTCCAGCCGGACCTCGATGCCCTTCTCCTCGAGGGTCTTCTTGGTGTAGCGCTGCAGCTTCTTCGCGAACGGCGGCAGCACCGCGGGCGCGGCGTCCAGGAGGACGATCCGGGCCTTCCGGGTGTCGATCGACCGGTACTCGCGGGGCAGCACGTGGCGGGCCAGCTCGGAGAGCTGGCCGGCCAGCTCCACGCCGGTGGGGCCGGCGCCGACGACCACGAAGGTCATGTAGGCCTGCTGCTCGGCCGGGTCGTCGGAGACCTCGGCCAGCTCGTAGGCGCCGAGGATGCGGCTGCGCAGCAGCCGGGCGTCCTCGATGCTCTTCATGCCGGGGGCGTGCTCGGCCCACTCGGGGTGTCCGAAGTAGGCGTGCGTGGCGCCCGCCGCGACGACCAGGGTGTCGTAGGGCAGATCGAGGTGCTGGCCGTCGGGGGCGGCGGCGTGCACGACCTTGTTGTCGACGTCGATCTCGCCGACCTCGGCGAGCAGGGTGCGCACGTTGCGCTGGGTCTTCAGTACCCGGCGCAGCGCCGGGGCGATCAGGCCGGGGGACAGGATCCCGGTCGCGACCTGGTAGAGCAGCGGCTGGAAGAGGTGGTGGTTGGTGCGGTCGACGACGGTGACGTCGACGTCGGCGCCCTTGAGGGCCTTGGCCGCCTGCACACCGCCGAACCCGCCGCCGACGATCACGACCTTGTGCCGGCCCCGCCGTTCGTCGTGTGCTGCCGTGCTCACGTGAGTCCGCCCCTCGTCGGTCGGTCCGGTGCGCGGGGTGTCCGCGCCTGCTCGGTGGCCGGATTCGGGCCTCCCCGCGTGGTGCGCGGGTCCGGTCTGCGGAGTCGGCACCAGTGACGACGACGGTCCCGGCCATCGACGACGGTACGAAGCCCGCGGGTGGGGGGCAAACCGGAACGCCGTGGAAACGGCTTTCGGCGTCGGAACTCACACTCTGATCATGCGCAAGCAGGATGCGGACCCATCCGGACGTGCGACGATGGAGTTCATGTGCGGGATCGTCGCCGCGTTCGGCGGGACAGCGGTAGGGACACCGAAGGACACCGAGAAGTACGAGCGGATGCTCGCCAGGGTGGCGCACCGCGGGCCGGACGACACCGGCGTGGTGGTCGTGGGGAACACCTGGCTTGGCCACCAGCGACTGTCCATCATGGACGTGAGCGGCGGGCATCAGCCGATGTCCGATGCGGCCGAGACGGCCTGGATCGTCGGCAACGGCGAGATCTACAACCACGAGCGGATCTCCGCGGAGTTTCCGGACGGCACCGTCCGCACCAAGTCCGACACCGAGGCCGCGCTGCACGCGCTGATGCGCGAGGGCCAGATCGCGGTCGGTTCGCTGAACGGCATGTTCGCCGTCGCGATGGGCCGGGCCGACGGCAGCGGGCTGGTCGCCCGGGACCCGATGGGCGTCAAGCCGCTGTACTGGATCCCGGCGGCCGACCTGGCCGACGGCGGCGACGACACCGTCCCCTACACCGCGCCGGATCCGTCGACGACGGTGCTGTTCGCCAGCGAGCTGCGGGCCTTCGACCCGGAGGACCGGCCGCTGGTCGAGTCCTTCCCGCCCGGCTGCCTGTGGAGCCCGGCGTCCGGTCTGGTCCGCTACGCCGACGCCGTCCCGGTCGAGGTCCGCCCGGCGCGCCGCGCCGAGCAGCCGCGGTGGGACGAGGCCGTGCTCGACCGGGTCCGGGACGCGGTGATCGCCGCGGTGCGCCGCCGGATGATGTCCGACGTCGGGGTGGGCGTGTTCCTCTCCGGTGGCCTGGACTCCGCGCTGGTCGCGGCGATCGCGGCGCGCGAGGCCACCGCCCGCGGCGAGGTGCTGCCCACCTTCGCTGTCGGCACCGAGGGCTCCGGCGACCTGGTCGCGGCCCGCCGGGTGGCCGAGCACATCGGCTCGGACCACCACGAGATCGTCGTGAGCGCCTCCGACATCGGCGAGGCGCTGGACCACGCCGTCGAGGTGATCGAACACTTCGACCCGGCCCTGGTCCGCAGCGCGGTGCCGAACCTGCTGCTGGCCCGGGAGGCGTCGAAGAAGGTCAAGGTGGTGCTCACCGGGGAGGGTGCCGACGAGCTGTTCGCCGGCTACTCCTACATCCACGGCCCGGAGTACGCGCACCCGAGCACCCTGCACGCCGAGCTGGTCCGGTCGCTGGAGCAGCTGCACCACCTGAACCTGCAGCGTTGCGATCGGACCACGATGTACGTCGGGCTGGAGGCCCGCGAGCCGTTCCTGGACTCGGCGCTGGTGCGCACCGCGCTGGCGCTGCCCCCGGAGTGGAAGCAGTGCCCGGACGGTCGCCCGGAGAAGGCGATCCTGCGCGAGGCGTTCGAGGGCTGGCTGCCCGAGGACCTGCTGTGGCGGGGCAAGGAGCAGTTCGGCGACGGCTCCGGCGCGGGTACCGTGCTCGCCGAGCTGGCCGCCCGCAAGGCCGACGCCGCCCGGGAACGGGGGGAGACCCGGTCGGTGCCGGGCCAGCCCGTGGACAGCTGGCCGCTGCGCTCGGAGGAGGAGTTCCTCTACTACGAGATCTGGCAGGGCCACTTCGCGGGGATCCGCCCGAGCCACGTCCTCGGGGCGTTCGCCACGGCCTGAGGCCCCGCCCGACAGCGTGGGGCGCCGGAGGGGAGGGGCTCAGTCGCTCTCGCGGCGCAGCTCCGCCGCCGGGCCCAGGCCGTTGGCCGTGGTCCCCGACCCCCCGGAGAAGCCGCCCCCCGACGAGCTGCCGCCGGAGTCGGAGGTCCCGGGGGACTGGTCGACGGCCGGTGCCCCGGCCCCGCCGGTGCCCCCGCACGAGTCGGCGACCGACTGCGGTGCGGCCGAGGTGGCGGGTGGCTCGGCCCCGGCCGACGGCGACCCGGACGACTCCGACGATTCGGACGACTCGCTCGACCCCGACCCGCTCGACCCGGAGGAGTCCGGGGACGCGCTGTCCGACGGCGTCGGGGCGGCCGGCGGCGGTGCGGCGAGGGCCGGGTCCGGGGGTGGCGGCGGCTCGGCGATCGCCGACCGCACGACCTCCTGCATGTAGGGCACGTCCGGGTCGGAGGTGTCGAACGTGCCGGACGAGGTGTTCGGGTCCGGCAGCGACGGGTCGAAGGCCACGCTCTCCAGCCGGAAGCCCTCGTCGGCCAGCACGGCGAGTGCCGGCAGCACCTGCTGCGGCATGTCGGTGGCGACGTGGTCACGGGTCACCGCGGCGATCTGCTGGAACCGGGTGATCAGCTCGGTGGCGCTGGTCTCGGCGACCACGGACTGGATCAGGCACCGCTGGCGGCCCATCCGCTGGTAGTCGGTTCCGTTCCGGCGGGAGCGGGCGAACCACAGCGCGTCGGTGCCGTTGAGGGTCTGCATGCCGGGCTGGATGTAGTAGTCCGGCTTGACGTACGTGCCGCCCGCCGTGACCCCGCCGACCGGGATCGGCTCCGGGCCGACGTTCACCGTGACCCCGCCGACCGCGTCGATCATCGACGTGAACCCGGCCATGTTGACCTCGAGGTAGTAGTCCAGCGGCAGGCCGGTCATGTACGAGATCGTCGACTGGAGCAGGTTGAGTCCGGGGTCCGGGGTGGGGCCCTGCGGGGCGACCTGCGGGTTCCGCTGGCCGTAGGCGTAGACGGCGTTGAGCAGGTAGTCCCCGGACGACCCCGACGGGTCGTTGAACCCGCTCGGGAACTCCTCGGACGCCGGGCTGCCGGGCGGGAACTCGGCGCGCTGGATGTTGCGGGGCAGGCTGAACAACGTCGTCCGCCCGGACACCGTGTCGATGCTGGCCACCATCATGGTGTCGGTCCGGGTCCCGGTCCGGTCGTCCCCGGCGTCGCTGCCGAGCAGCAGCACGTTGAGCCGGGGTTTGCCCAGCGCCTCGGCCGCGGACGTCCCGCCGCCCTGGAACAGCGAGTTCAGCAGGCCGCGCTGGGAGTTCAGCAGCTCGACGCCGAACCCGAACGGGACGGCGACGGTCAGGCACATCAGGGCCGCGGTGCCGGTGCCGAGGATCCGCCGGCCCAACGGCATCCCGCGCGGGCGGGCCAGCGCGTAGGTGCGGGCGATCTGGGCGATCCAGCCGATGCCGCCGAGCACCAGCACGCCGGCGATCACCGTCAGCGTGGTGGTGGACAGCAGGTTCTGCAGCAGCGTCGAGCGCCGGGTCAGCAGCACCAGGACCGCCAGCCCGACCACGATCGCGAGCAGCGTGCCGATGATCAGTCCGCCGGTCCGGCGCCTGCGCAGCGCGAGGTGGCCGCTGCCGGGCAGCACGGTGGAGGCGGCGGTGAGGCCGAGCGCGGCGGCCAGCGACGACCGTGCGGTGTCCAGCGGGCGCTTGCGCCCTGGCGTGCCTGACCCGGCCGCCGGAGCGACCTCGGTCGGTGCCGCGGGGTGTTCCCGGCCGCCGGGCGGCCGCGGTCCCTCGCCGGGGGCGTCCGGGTCGGCCGTGCCGGGGCGTCGCGCCCCGAGCCGTCCGGTACCGGCGCCCGCCCCGGCCGGCGGCGCTCCCGCGGCGCGACCGGTCGCGGCTGCGGCGCCGGCGGCGCCCGCTCCGGCCACGGCGCCCGCTCCGGCCGCCGTTCCTGCGGCGCCCGGGCCGCCGGGTCGCGGCGGGGCGCCGGCGGGCGGGCGACCGGTGGCGGTGCGGGGGGCGTCACCCGGCTGTGCCGGCCCGGGGCCCTTACCGGAGGGATCGCCGGGTGGACGGTTCGTGCCGGCCGATGGGCGACCGGGGCCGCCGGGTCCCGCCTGCGGGTGGGCTCCCCGGGACCCTCCGGCCGGGCCCGGGCCCGCCGGGTTCGGCCGTCCGGGCCGTGTTCCGGCCGGTCCCGGCCCTGCGGCTCCCGGGCCTGCGCTGCCCGGACCGTTCGGGGCCGGGGCGCCGGGGGGAGGCCCGGTGCGCGCACGGTTCGCGGCGGCGGGCCCCTGCGTTCGCCCGGCCTGCGGCGGTCCGGCTTGCGGCGGTCCGGCTTGCGGCGGTCCGCCCTGCTGTGCTCCGGCCTGCGGTGGTCCGGCCGGCCGTGTGCCGGGTGGCACCGGCCGCCCGGGCGCGCCCGGTTCGTCGGAGGGACGGCGGGGGACGACCGGCAGCTCGCCGCTCAGGCGTGCCGCGCGGTCCCGGTCGGCCGCGGGGGCGTCCGCCTCGGCGGCCCGGTGCCGGCGCCGTTCGGCGGCGCTCTCCGGCCGCCCGGCCGTGCCGCCCGTGCTGCTCGGGCTGCGGGTGGTCGCGCCGATACCGCGCCGACCGGCGCCGATCGACCGGATGTCGGTCGGGCGGCTGTCGCTGTGCCTGCCCTGTTCCGACGCGGCCGGACGGGTGTTGCGCTGGGCCCACGCGGCGGCGCGCTCGGCATCGGCGGCGGCCTCGCGCTCGCGGCGGCGCGGCCAGACCTCGCCGGACGGGTTCGCGCCGCCTCCGGGCGGCGGCCCGCCGGGTGCACCGCCGGCCGGGTCGTCGGCCGTGCGGCCGGCGGGTGGCGGGACCGGCCGGCCGGCCGGCGGGGGACCGGCGGGCCGGCGGTCGTGCGGCGGGGGGCCGGAGGACCCGGCGTCCCGGGCCTCCGGGGCGCCCGGCGGCACGGAGCCGCTCGGGGCGGGGCCGCGCGAGGCGTGGCCTCGGGGGTCGGCCGCTCGGGGGTCGGCGGCGCGGGGGTCGGCACCGCGCGGGCCGGGCTGCCCGGAACGCCGTGCACCCGCGGCGGGGTCCTCGGGAGCGGCGCCGGGGGCGTCGTCGGGCCGGGTGCCCTCGTCGGGACGACGGCGACCACCGGCCGGGCTCCGGCGGCCCGCCGGACTGCCGGGACGTCGCGGGTCGTCGTCCGCGGGACGGGCGCCCTCTCGTGGTCGATCTCCCACCCGGGCACCCCCCTTCACTGGTCGGCACGGACGGGTACCCCGCGGTCGGTGTGCGGAACCGGCCACGGGCCTCGTGTGCCCGGCGACGGCTGCGGCGTCCGGGTGCGTCGAGGATACTTCCCGTGATCACGATCTCGGGGGCTGCCCACCCGGTACCCGCCCGGCGCCCACCCACCCGCCCGAGCGTCGGCCGTTCGGGGGAGCACGCACCGGCGAACGCACCTGGTGGCGGCGGTCGGTCACTGGTACGAGACGAACACCGGTGACGCGGGCCCGAGATCGTAGGTCTGCCGCGGGGTGAAGGTGGGCGTGTCCTCGTCGAGGAAGTTCTTCCAGCCCCACCACAGCCCGGCCGGGCCCGGCGCGGTGTGCAGCGTGTTCCAGGTCTCCAGCTTCTCCTGGGCCGAGCCGAACCCGTCGGCGTGCAGCACCGTCGCCAGCTCCGGGTGCGAGGTGACGACCGCCTGCCGATCGGTGATCATCGGGACCTGGAACTGGTGCAGCAGGAACACCTTCTGCGGCAGCCGCTCCCGCCGGACCAGGTCGGCCAGCCAGGCCGAGGCGCGGTTGATCTCGGCGGCGTCCACCGAGCCGACCTGTGTCCGGTGTCGCTGCCCGGGCTCGAGCTTCCACTCCGGGTCCAGCGCCAGTCCGACGTGCGGCTGGCGGAGCAGCTCGGTGTAGCGCCGGGCCTGCTCCAGGAAGTCGGCGCGGCCCGGCTGCAGGTCCAGCACGACGTAGACGCCCGCCTTGCGGGCCTCGTCCACCCAGGGCCGGAGGGTCTCGACCGTCGACTCGGCGGAGTAGTCGCCGTCCGGCCCGGGACCGGAGTCGGCGACCGTGGCGATGATCTCGAACGCGGGCACCACCGGCTCGCGGACCAGCGGCTGGAAGTCGGCGGCGAGGTCCTCCGCGCGGGCGATCGAGCGGGGCAGGTCCTGCTCGCCGAGCACGCCGAGACCGGGGGCGCCGGGGTGGCCGTAGAGGGCCGCCATCCGGCGGCCGGGGAAGATCTCGGTGCCGCCGCCGGGCAGTTCGGGGACCGGCGGCGCGGCCGCGGTGGCCGGTGCGTCGGCGGCCGGCGGCCCGGATGGCGGTGTCCCGGCGGTCGCCGGATCGGCGGGCGCGCCGGTGCACCCGGCGGCGAGCGCACACGCCGCGAGGAGCACGGCGAGCAGCGCGGCCGGCCGGAGGCGGCCGGGTCGACGGCGGACGGTGAGCGGACGCGGACCCCCGGGAGCAGACACTGTCACCACGTTAGGTGACGCGGCGTCCCCCGGTGTACCGGAGCGTGACCACGGCGTGTCTCTCCGCACAAGCCCGGCCCGGACGGCCGCCGGCGTGGTCGGCAGGTCTGCTCAGCGGGGCAGGATCGGCCCGTCGGGGCCGTCCTCCGGGCTCCGCGGCGGGCGCGGCGGCCGGCCGCGCAGGATCCGCTTCAGCCCGGCGGTGTGCCGGCGGCTGACCGGCAGCTCGACCGCGCTCGTTCCGGTGCCGAGCCGGACGACGTAGCCCGACCCGGACATCCGCAGCTCGGTGATCAGCGGCAGCGCCACCAGGTACGCACGGTGGATGCGGACGAACCCGGCGTCGCCCCACCGGTCCTCCAGTACCGAGACCGGGATCCGGACCAGGTGGCTGCCCTCGGTGGTGTGCAGCCGGGCGTAGTCGCCCTGCGCCTCCACGAACCGGATCGACGACCGCGGGATGAGCTTGGTGGTGCCGGCCAGCTCGACCGGGACGACCTCGTCGTCGGCGGAGGGTGCCGGCGCCGCGCCGCGGCGGACCGCGGCGCCGTCCGGGGCCGGGGCGGCGCCGTCCGGCCGGGGGCCCGGCTCGGTGCGGCGTGCGGTGCGCAACGCCACGGTCCGGTCCAGCGAGCCGGCCAGCCGCTCGGTGCGCAGCGGCTTGAGCAGGTAGTCGACGGCGCCGACCTCGTAGGCGTCCACGGCGCGGTCGTCGTGCGCGGTCACGAACACCACCTGCGGCGGGTCGGCCATCGCATTCAGCACCCGCGCGAGTTCCAGCCCGTCCAGGCCGGGCATCCGGATGTCGAGGAACACGACGTCCACCCGCGGAGTCGTGCCGTCGACCTGCGAACCGTGCAGGATGCGCAGTGCCTCGGTGGCGTCCGGTGCGGTGAGCACGTCCCCCACCCGAGGGTCCTCGCCGAGCAGGTGCGCCAGCTCGAGCAGGGCCGGCTCCTCGTCGTCCACCGCGAGGACGGTCATCGCACCGCTCGGGGTGGGTGGCGGTGGCGGTTCGGGACTGGGCGACTGCCCGGGCAGCCCGATCGGCCGGTGGTGGTTCGCGCCGTAGCCGGCGGGCGCGCCGAACCCGGGGGTGGGGCCCGGGGCGACCGGCATCGTGCCGGGAGCGGGCCCACCGCGCGCGTGGCTGTACACGGCTCCTCCTCGCCGCGGACCTCGGAGTCCGCTGACCGGTGACTGCCGGCACACCGTAGCGAGACTGCACAGCGTCACTGCCCCCCGGGCCCGGCCGCGCCGTACCACGATGCGGGGTAGGCCGGGTCGGTGGTGTCGACGACGGAGGGTGAGCGCTCGGCGTCCGGTCCGGTGGCCCGGCGGGCCGGTGCCGCGGTGGCCGGTCGCGCTCCCCGGCCGGCCGGGTGAGCGCGTCCTCGCCGTTCGGCGGGGTCCGGGTGCCCCGCATTATGGCACCGGGTGCCGAATCGCTACCGTGTCGTGAACCGCATCACGTGGCACCGTCACGGGCCACGATCGACGACCGACGGCGAAGGGGCTTCGATGGCGAGCACCAAGGACTGGTTCGAGACGGTGGCGGAGGCCCAGCGCCGCGCGCGCAGGCGCCTCCCGAAGTCGGTCTACTACGCGCTGGTCGCCGGGGCGGAGCAGGGCATCACCCTGACCGACAACGTCGCCGCCTTCGACGAGCTGGGCTTCCGCCCGCACATCGCCGACCTGCCCCAGCAGCGCGAGCAGACGACCAGCGTGCTCGGGCAGGAGATCGACTTCCCGGTCGTCATCTCGCCGACCGGCGTGCAGGCGGTCGACCCGGAGGGCGAGGTCGCGGTAGCCAGGGCGGCGGCGAGCTCGAACATCCAGAACCCGCTGAACCCGGAGCAGACGGTCTCCACCGCGATGGGGCTCTCGTCGTTCGCCTCGCGCTCGGTCGAGGACGTCTGCGCGGTCCACGACAGGGTCTTCTTCCAGGTCTACTGGGCCGGCTCGCGGGATGACGTCCTGGCCCGCGCGATGCGGGCGAAGGCCGCCGGCGCCAAGGCGCTCATCGTGACCCTGGACTGGACCTTCGCCACCCGCCGGGACTGGGGCAGCCCGCCCATCCCGGAGAAGATGGACCTCAGGGCGATGATGCAGTTCGCGCCCGAGGTCGTCACCAAGCCGCGCTACCTGCTGGACTGGGCGAGGACCGGGAAGCTCCCGGACCTGACGACGCCGAACATGGCGCCCCCCGGCACCGACGACGCACCGACCTTCTTCGGTGCCTACGGCCAGTGGTGGACCTCGCCGCTGCCGACCTGGGAAGACATCGCCTGGCTGCGCGAGCAGTGGGGCGGCCCGTTCATGGTCAAGGGGATCATGCACCCGGACGACGCCCGCCGGGCCGTCGACGCCGGTGCCAGTGCGGTCTCGGTGTCCAACCACGGCGGCAACAACCTGGACGGCACACCGGCATCGATCCGGGCGCTGCCGGCGATCGCGGACGCCGTCGGCGACCAGATCGAGGTGCTGCAGGACGGCGGCGTGCGCCGCGGCGCCGACGTCGTCAAGGCGCTCTCGCTGGGCGCCCGGGCCTGCCTGATCGGCCGGGCCTACCTGTGGGGGATGGCCGCGCAGGGCGAGCGGGGCGTCAGCAACGTGCTGTCGATCATGTACAAGGGCATCGACGAGGCGCTTCTCGGGCTGGGCAAGGCGTCCATCCACGAGCTGTCCCGGGACGATCTGATCATCCCGGAGAGCTTCGCCAGGAGCTCGAAACCCTGAACCGGTGAGCGGGACGTCACGGCTCCCGGGCCTGGTCGAACAGCCGTGACGTCCCGCTCGCGGCTACTCCGACGCCTCGGTCCGACGTCGGGCGGCGTTGTCGTGCTTGCGGACCGCGAAGTCGTGAGCCTCGGCCAGCAGCGTCTCGACGGTCGTCCGGCAACGGTCGGGGTTGAGCACGCACACCCAGCCGTAGCCGGCGTAGACCGGGTGCGGCATCACGACGTCGGCCTCGGTGAAGTCCGGGGCGACCACCTCGTCGGTGAGCTCGCGGAACCGCCGGCGCGGACGGCCGATGTTCAGCCGGTACACACCGGGTCGGGTCAGGTCGGATGCGGAGTCGTGGGCATCGGACCGTACGAGGGTCGCCCAGCCCTGCCGGGGGCGCTGCTCGTAGTCCCCGGCAGGGTCGTGGATCGCGAAGAAGTCCCCGCCGAACTCGATCATTCTGGTGCCGGGAAAGGTGGCGGGCATCGCCCGAACGTCATCGAAGTCCATCCCGCCGACAGAGCACATTTCCAAGATCGCTCGTCCGTGTCAAGTGGCGCATGTCACCTGGCACGGTGGCCGCTCAGCCGCCCGCCATCGCGCCGACGACCAGCAGCGGCTCCGCGCCCCGGGCGACCGGATCCGGCAGCACCGTCGCCGGGGGATCGTGCGAGAGGTCCTCCTCGCAGGCGAAGTAGCGCACGAACGCGCGTCGGCGACCGGTCTCGCGGTCCCGGAGGGCGCCGCGCAGCTCCGGATGGCGGGCCTCCAGCGCGTCCAGCACCTCCCCGAGCGTGACCGGCGCCGCCGGGACCGCCAGCCGGACCTCGCCGTTCACCCGGGCCAGCCGGCGCAGCTGGGCCGGCAGCACCACCCGCACGGCGGTGCCCTCCGGCTCCGACCCGGGCACCGGCCCGGTCCCCGATCCGGTGCCGGTCACAGCGTCTGCACCTCCACCGAGAGCACCGCGGGCAGGTCCCGGACGATCGGCTCCCAGGTGTCGCCCTCGTCGGCGGACCCGTAGACCTGCCCACCGGTCGTGCCCAGGTAGAGCCCGCAGCGCTCCATCGCGTCCACCGCCATGGCGTCCCGCAGCACGTCGACGTAGCAGTGCTGCTGCGGCAGCCCGGTGCTCAGCGGCTCCCACCCCTCGCCGCCGGTACGGCTGCGGTAGACGCGCAGCCGTCCGTCCGGCGGGAAGTGCTCGGTGTCGCTGGTGATCGGAACGACGTAGACGGTGTCCGGGTCGTGCGCGTGCACGTCCACCACGAACCCGAAGTCGCTCGGCAGGCCCTCGCCGATGTCGTACCAGGAGCTGCCGCCGTCGTCGCTGCGCATCACGTCCCAGTGCTTCTGCATGTAGACCGTGTCCGGCCGGGCCGGGTGCCGGGCCAGCTTGTGCACGCAGTGCCCGACCTCGGCGTCCGGGTCCGGGATGCCCTCGCTGAGCAGGCCCTTGTTGGCGGCCTTCCAGCTCGCGCCCCCGTCGGCGGTGCGGAACACCCCGGCCGCGGAGATCGCGACCAGCAGGGCGTCGTCGTCGCGCGGGTCGGGGACGATCGTGTGCAGGCACATCCCGCCCGCGCCCGGCTGCCAGTGCGGCCCCGAGCCGTGCTCGCGCAGCCCGGCGATCTCCGACCAGGTCGCGCCGCCGTCGGCGGACCGGAACAGGGCGGCGTCCTCGACCCCGGCGAGCAGGCCGTCCGGGTCGGTCGCGGACGGCTGCAGCTGCCAGACCCGGGTGAACTCCCACGGGTGCGGGGTGCCGTCGTACCACTGGTGCGTGCCCGGGACTCCGGCGTAGCTGAACTCGTTGCCGACGGGTGCCCAGCTGCGCCCGCCGTCGTCGGAGCGCTGCACCTGCTGGCCGAACCAGCCCAGCGACAGCGCTGCCCACAGCCGGTCCGGGTCGGCGGGGGAACCCGCCACGTGGTAGGCCTCCCAGCCGCCGAACAGCGGTCCCGTCACCTCCCAGTCCCGGCGGTGGCCGTCCGACGACAGCACGAACGCGCCCTTGCGCGTCCCGACCAGTACCCGCACTCCGGACATGTGCCCTCCCTCACTCGGTGCTCGGGAGGGACGACCGGTCCGGGCGGCGGAACTCATCGCTCGCGTTCCGGCGGGATTTCTACAGCGGGAACGCGACCCGGGTGAGCTCCTCGGCGCGCTCCCAGAGCGCCTGCTGCATCCGGCGGTCGTGCGAGGCCGCCGTCGACCCCACCGGGCGCGGGTTGCCGCGGGCCTCGCCGATCCCGTCCGGGCCGATGTGGCTGCCGCCGGGCAGGTCCGGCACGGTCGCCGCGTACAGCGACGGCAGCGCCCCGGCCTCGCCGGACTGCGCCACCACCCGGTTCAGCACGCTCATCACCGCGTCCTGGAACGACTCGGTCCGGGACTGCAGGTTCGTCGCCGCGTACCCGGGGTGCGCGGCCATCGACCGCAACGTCGAGCCGGCCGCGACGAACCGGTGCTGGAGCTCGTAGGCGAACATCAGGCAGGCCAGCTTGGACTGGCCGTAGGCCGACCAGCGCTCGTAGCGGCCGGACTCCCGGTTGAGGTCGTCGAGCCGGATCCGGCCCATCCGGTGCGCGACGCTGGACAGCGTGACCACCCGGTCGGTGATCCGGTCCAGCAGCAGCCCGGTGAGCGCGAAGTGCCCCAGGAAGTTCACCCCGAGCTGGGTCTCGAAGCCGTCGGCGGTGCGGCCCTGCGGGACCGCCATCAGGCCGGCATTGTTGATCAGCACGTCGATCGGGCCCTCGACGCCGGCGGCGAACTCGCGCACCGACGTCAGGTCGGCCAGGTCGAGCCGGTGCGCGGTGGCCGCGCCGCCCAGCTCGGCGGCGACCGCCGCACCCCGGTCGGTGTCCCGCACGGCCAGCAGGACCCGGGCGCCGGCGTGCACCAGCGCCCGGCTGGTCTCCAGGCCGAGCCCGCTGGTCGCGCCGGTCACCACCACCGTGCGGCCGTGCTGCGGCGGGATGTCGGCGGTCGTCCAGGGGGCGGGTGCGGACCAGAACACGGGGAGCTCCATTCGCGGGGTCGGGGTACTCGGGCCCGGGGTACCCACCCGGGCGCCGAAGTGTGCGGACCGGCTCAGCCGTCCCCCGTCCGGTGCCCTCCGGCGGCCGGGCACCGGGCCGCCGACCGCCCGGCCAGGACGGCATCGAGCACCAGGAACGCGATCAGCGAGACGCCGAGCACGGGCAGCACCAGCCCGGCGAGCAGGCCGGCCGCACCGAGCACGGCGACCGCCGCCGGCGACGGCCGCTCCGGGGAACCCGGCGGCCCGGCCGGGCCCGGCCCGGGCAGGCGCGATCCCGGGAGGCGGGGCCGGCGCAGCCACCACATCCGGTACCCCCAGACGACCAGCACGATCACCGCGGACGCCAGCGCGGCCAGCGCGATCTGGTTGGCGACGCCGAACAGCAACCCCATGTGCGCGTCGATCCCCCAGCGGGCGAGCTTCGCCGCGACCGGCCAGTCGGCGAACGCCAGCCGGTCGGTGATCTCGCCGGTGCCCGGCGCGACCGCCACCGCGTCCTGCTGGGAGGGCCACGACCGGACCGTCTGCTGCACCCGCCACGCCTCGCCCGGGTCCCCGGGGACGATCTCCACCGGGCCGCCGACGCCGTCCGCGCGGGCCGCGTCGAGGACCCGCTGGGCGGCCGCGGGCACGTCCGCGGCCGGGAGTGGCGCTGCACCGGTCGCCGGAAGGCCGGCCGCCGGACCGGCGGCGGGCAGCGTGGAGCTCACCGACGGCGTCGTCCAGTCGAGCGCCTCGCGCAGCGCCGTCACGTTCGCCCCGGCGAACTGCGACCAGGTCAGGCCGGTCGCGGCCAGGAAGAACAGGCCGATCGAGGCCCAGATCCCGACCGCGCCGTGCCAGGACCGCAACCGCGCCCGCGGGGACCCGCCGCGCTGCGGCAGCAGCGCCCGCCGGCCCCGGACCCGCCGGGTCAGCGCCACGACCAGTCCGGACGCGGCCAGCACCGCCAGCCAGGACGCGGCCAGCTCGGTGTAAACCCGCCCGGCGTCGCCGAGCAGCAGCGAGCGGTGCAGGTTGTCGAGCACCCCGCGGACCGGGAGCCACTCGGCGTAGGTGTCCTCGGTGGCGGCGATCCGGGTCGTGTACGGGTCGACGAACACGGTGCGGGCGTAACTCTCCGGCAGGCCCGCGTCGAACGAGACCCGGGTGGTCGCCCCGGGCCCGCCGGACGGCCGGACCTCGGTGACCGGCAGCCCGGGCTGGGTGGCCGCGGCCGCGTCCACCTGCGCCGACAGCGGCCGCTCGGGTCCGGACACCGGCGCGGTGAGCGCGCCGGAGTGCACCCAGCGCTCCAGCTGCGGGGCCACCGTGTACAGCAGCCCCGTCACGGCCGCGACCAGCAGGAACGGGCCGACCAGCAGGCCGGCGTAGAAGTGGATGCGCAGGATCAGCGGGCGGAGCCCGCGCCAGCGACCGGGCGGTGCCGCCGGTGCCGTGCCTGCGGGGTCGCCGCCGTCCCGGAGCTGCGGGCCGGCGCTCACCAGCCCGCCACCATCGCCGCGAGCATCACGACCATGCCGATGCTCATCAGCGCGTGGCAGCCGGCGTCGGTGCGGGCACCGAGCCGGCCGACCGGCCCGACCGCGGCCCGCTCGGCGACGGCGGTGGTCGCGGCGGCCGCGGCGCCGGTCGGATCGTCGTCGCCCCTGCCGCGGAGCGGAACCCCGGGGACGTCCTCGTCGAACTCGTGCCCGCGGGTGCCGGACGCGAGCGCCCGCGCCGCCCAGAACCCGGCGGTGACCAGCAGCACGACGCACAGCAGCACGGTGACCGTCACCGCCCAGCCCGCCGGGCCGGCGTGCGCGGTCGACGCGGCGCCGGCGCCACCGGAGTGCCCGCCGTGGCCCTCGTGCCCGCCGCCCCCGGAGGCGGTCACCGGCGCCGCCATGATCAGCGGCATGGCCGCAAGCATCCACACCATGGCCGCGGCCATCAGCGCGTGTGCGGACCCGCCGGCGCAGCCGTGCACCCGCCGGTGGTGCCGGCGCACGGCGTCCGCGGCGAACCAGACGGCGAAGCCGCCGAACAGCACGATCTGCACCCACAGCCCGGCGCTGCCGTACCAGATCCAGGTCATGACCAGCATCGCCGCGCTCATCAGCAGGTGCGCCAGCTCGGCGAGCCGCCGGCCCGGGGACAGCGCCGCCGCCACCGCGGACGACCAGCGCAGCAGCGCGTAGCCACCGGTCACCGCGAACAGGGCGGTCAGGCCGAGCGCCAGTGGCAGGGACGAGATCACGGGACCTCCCGGTGCGGCGGCGGGCACGCGCGACGTTCGTTCGGCACGTCGCAGTGGTCGCCCGGATGCCCGGACCGGTTCCCGGGTGCGATCCCGGTCACTCCGACGGTGCCGGAGGGTCCGGCTCGGAGCGCCCGGCACGGCGCAGGCGCGGATCAGTCCGGGGGACGCTTCGTTGACCATGGAAATCGTCGATGCTCGGGTCGTCCGGGCCTCGATCGCCGTCGCTCAGGTGCCGCCGCGGCGCCGGGCCCGGCCGTGCCCGGCGTCCCCGGCCGTGCCCGGGCGGTCGGCGTCCAGGGCCCGGACCAGGTCCTCGCGGGCCCGGGCGACCCGGGACCGGATGGTGCCGACCGGGCAACCGCAGACCTCGGCCGCCTCGGCGTAGCCCAGATCGAGCAGCTGGGTGAGCACGAACGCCTCCCGCCGGTCCGCGGCCAGGGCGTCGACCAGGGTGCGCAGCAGCACCGCCTCCTGGGCTCCGCCGCGCGGCACCATCCGCTCCAGGGCGTCCTGGGTGTCCGCGCCGAGGTCCCGGGTCCGCGGCCGGCGCACGGCGGTGCGCACCGCGTCCGCGGCGACCCGGCGGGCCACCGACAGCAGCCAGGTGCGCGCGCTGGAACGGCCCTCGAACGACGCCAGCGTGCGCAGCGCCCGCAGGTAGGTCTCCTGGGCGAGGTCCTCGGCCTCGGACGGGCCGGACAGGTGTACCAGGAACCGGTGCACGTCGGCCTGCGTCGCGCGCACGAACGACGCCAGAGCGGCCCGGTCGCCGGCCCCGGCGGCCAGCGCCCAGGACGTCACATCGGCGTCGGGGACGCGGGCGGGGCGGTCGGGCACGACCTCACGGTAGCGGGCGGGCCCCCGGCTGCGGAGCGCCGCCACCGCCGGATCCGGGCTACCGTCGCGGCCGTGGTCGACGCCCTCGTGAGCTGGTCCGGTGGCAAGGACGCGGCGACCGCGCTCGCTGCGGCACGGGCGTCGGGCGTCCGGGTGACCGGCCTGCTCAGCACGGTCGCCGAGCGCGCCGACGGCACCGGCGTCGAGGTCCCCGTGCACGGCGTCCCGCTGGCGGTGCTCGCGGCCCAGGCCGACGCGCTCGGCGTGGACCTTCACCCGGTGGTCCTGCCGCGGGGCTGTCCGGACCCGGTCTACCGGGAGCGGCTGGGCACCGCGCTGCCGGGCGCCCGGGACGCCGGGGTGACCGCGCTGGTACACGGCGACGTCGCGCTCGCCGACGTCCGGGCGTTCCGCGAGTCGGTGCTCGAGGGCACGGGCGTCGCCGGGCTGTTCCCGCTGTGGGGCGCGGACACCGCCGCGCTGGCCCGCCGGATCGTCGACGGCGGCCTGCGTGCCCGGGTCGCCGCGGTGGACCCGGCCCGGGTCCCGGCCGCGCTGGCCGGCCGCCCGTTCGACGACGCCCTGCTCGCCGCGCTGCCGGCCGGCACCGACCCGTGCGGGGAGAACGGCGAGTTCCACACCGTCGTCACCGACGGGCCCGGCTTCGCCCGGCCGGTCCCGCTGGCCGTGACCGGCACCGTGACCCGGGACGGCCACGTCCAGGCGGTGTACGGCTGAGCCGGTGTCGGCCGAGCAGGTGTCGGCCGAGCAGCCGGACGGCCGGGGAGCCGTACGCCGGGCAGCCGTACGGCCGGGCGGTTCTACGGCCGGGCCCCGGCCGTCAGGCGGCGATCCGGCGGGCCAGCGCCCGGAACGCCGGCGTCGGCAGCTCGGGGGCCAGGTCGACCGCGCAGGTCCGGGCGAGGACCTCCAGGGTCCGCGGGCAGGCCGTCGGGCCGTGGTCGATCTCGGCGTCCACCGCGGCGTACGGGTCCAGCGCCGGGTGCACCGGGTTGCGGGCCTGCAGCGACCGCCAGTTGGTGTAGACGTGCCGGCCGGTGTCGATCAGCCGGTGCACCCCGCGGCCGGTCCCGAACTCGACGGCCGCGGGCTCGGCGTCGAAGCTCACGGCCAGGCCCGCGGCGGCCGGTGGGTCGTGGTGCGGCACCGGGGCCAGGTCCCGCCCGACCCGTCCGGCGAGCGCCTCCAGCACGACGGCGCGGTGCCGGCGGCGGCGCGCCAGCTGCGTGTCCAGCGCGGCCAGCTGCGGGCGCAGCACGGCCGCGGAGAGCTCCGGCATCCGCAGGTTGACCCCGACGATGAGGTCGGCGTCCGAGCTTGCGAAGCCGGAGCGGGAGTAGCTGCCGACGTCGTGGTACATCGACGCCCGCTCGAACAGCGCGGAGTCGTCGGTCAGCACCGCGCCGCCCTCACCGGCGCGGATGTTCTTGTGCTGGTTGAAGCTGAAACAGCCGGCGTGGCCGATCGAGCCGACCCGGCGCCCGCGATACGTCACCCCGACGGCCTGGCAGGCGTCCTCGATCACGACGAGGCCGTGGTCGGCCGCCACCTCCATGATCGCGTCCATGTCCGCGACATGGTTGAGCATGTGCACCGGGATAACCGCCCGGCTGCGTGGGGTGAGCCGTTCCTTCAGGTCGGCCGGGTCCATGGTCAGCGAGGAGTCGATCTCCACCAGCACCGGCACCGCGCCGACCGCCAGCGCCGCCGCGGCCGTCGACACCCAGGTGTGGGCGGGCACCAGCACCTCGTCGCCCGGGCCGACCCCGGCCCCGACGAGTGCGGCCACCAGCGCGCTGGTCCCGCTGTTCACGGCCAGCGCGTGCCGGGTCCCGACGACGTCGCCGAGCTCCTGCTCGAACCGCGCGACCTCGGAGCGCGAACCCCCGGTGAACCGGCCGAGCTCGCCCCGTCCGAGCACCCGCACGGTCGCGGCCATACCCCGCGCGGTCGTGGCCATCGCGGCGAGCCCCATACTTGTCTCCCTCCGACCGTCGAACCGGTCACCGAGTACGAACGACAACAAGCTGCCGATAACGGCAGAACCGGACATGACGGTACGCACCGACGTCAGGAAGGGCCGATCCGCATGCTCATCGACTCCCGGCGGGCCCTGCCAGGGTCCTGGTTCGAGACCGAGGTGTGCGTGATCGGCAGCGGCCCGGCCGGCGCCGCCGCGGCCGCCGAGCTGGCCGACCGCGGGGTGCGGGTCGTGGTGCTGGAGGGCGGTGGGCCCGGGCTGCAGCGCACCGCCCGCGACACCTACCGCGGGGTGCGCGGGGGCGGCGCGCACGACCCGGTGGACGCCGTCCGGCAGAAGCGGCTGGGTGGCACCAGTCTGGTCTGGGGCGGGCGGTGCGCCCCGCTCGACGACGTCGACTTCGCCGACCGCGAGTGGCTGCCCGGCAGCGCCTGGCCGATCCCGCACGACGAGCTGCGGTCCTGGTACCCGGTCGCCCAGCGGCACCTCGACGCCGGCGCCTGCGAGTACTCGGCCGCCGCTTCCGGGTTCCCGCCGGTGCCGCCGGGGGTCTCCAGCGAGGTGCTGCGGTGGGACGACCTGTGGCGGTGGAGCCCGCCGACGTCGTTCGCGCCGCGGGTGCAGCAGATGGCCAGGGCCGGGCGGATCCGGCTGTTCCTGCACGCGTCGGTGACCCGGCTGGAGCGCGACCCGCTCTCCGGCGCGGCGACCGAGGCCGTCGTCGTCCCGCGGCCGGGCCTGGAGGTGCGGGTCCGGGCGCGGCACTTCGTGCTCGCCGCGGGCGGTCTGGAGTCCACCCGGATCCTGCTCGCCTCGGACGGCTACGGCGGCACCGGACTCGGCTCGGGCATCGGCGACGAGTACGGCCAGGTCGGCCGGCACTACATGACCCACCCGGTCGGCGAGGTCGGCCGGATCCGGCTCACCCCGGCCGGTCGGGCGCTGGGGCTGGGCTACCTGCCCACCGACGACGGGGTCTACGCCCGCCGGATGCTGGCGCTGAGCCCCCGGACCCAGGCCGCGCACCGGCTCGGGAACCTCAAGTCGGCGCTGTGGTTCGCCGATCCCAAGGACCCGGACCACGGCGACGCGCTGCTGTCCACGTTCGCCCTGACCTACTGGGGGCTGGGCAAGCTGCGCACCGGCTTCAAGGCCGCCGGCACGCACGCCCACTACTCGCACACCGCCGGCATCGGCCGGCACGTCCGTAACGTCGCAGGCGACCCGCTGCGGGTGGCCCGGTTCGCCCGCGGCTGGGCCCGGCCGCGGGTGACCGGGGAGCGGCGGGTGCCGTCGTTCATGCCGCTGGACAGCGAGCACACCCGGCTGCGGTTCGATGCAGAGCAGACCCCGGACCCGAACAACCGGGTCACCCTGGACCGCGAGCGGGACGCGCTGGGCCAGCTCCGGCTGCGGGTGGACTACCGGGTGTCGGCCTCCGACCGGGACGCCATCGCGACCTCGCTGACGCTGATCGGCAAGGAGCTGGAGCGAGCCGGCCTGGCGCAGGTGGACCTGTCCGACGTCGAGCGGGTGCACGAGATGGACATGGGCGACGGGACCCACCAGATGGGCCTCCTGCGGATGTCGGACTCGCCGCGCACCGGCGTCGTCGATCCGGACTGCCGGGTGCACGGCACGCCGAACGTGCACGTCGCCTCCAGCGCGGCGTTCCCGTCCGCCGGGGCGGTCGGTCCGACGCTCGCCCTGGTCGCCCTGGCCTGCCGGACCGCGGACCTGATCACGCACGAGGCCGGCTGAGCCCCGTCCGGGCCGCCCCGCAGGGCGGGGCCCGCTCAGGTGCGCAGCAGCGTGACCGCGCGACCGGCGGTGACGGCGTCGTCCAGGGCCGCCCACAGCGCGTCCAGCGGGAACGGCCGGAGCCGGGTCCGGGTGATCACCGCGGTGCACGGCGTCGGGACGAACGGGTAGCCACCGGACAGCTCGGCGACGGCCTCGGACAGCCGCTGCGCGGCGGTGGCCAGCGCCGCGACGTCGAGCCCGGGCAGCACCAGCAGGAACTCCTCGCGACCGACCCGCACCGCCCGCCCGGCCGCGCCGACGTGCCTGCCGAGCAACCGGGCGACCGACTGCAGCACCGCGGTCTCGGCCCGGTAGCCGTGCCGGCCCTGCACCAGGCCGAGCTCCTGCACCCGCAGCAGCACCAGCCCGACCGGCAGCGTCCCGGTGACCGACCCGGCCGTCCAGCGCTCCAGGAACGCCCGGGTGGGCAGGCCGCTGCGCGGGTCGCGCTCGGCGCCGGGCTCGAGCTCGGAGAGCCGGTTCAGCGTGTCGTCGGCCCGCCGGCGTTCCGCGGAGACCTGCCGGGCGAGCCGGTCCGCGGCGGCGTCGTGCCGGCCGTCGGTGGCGGTGCCGGGCACCGGCACGACCCGGGAGAGCACCTCGTCCAGGGCGCCGGTGCGCTGCGAGCCGAGCCGGGGGCCGAGCTCGTGGCGCAGCCGCAGCAGCTCGGCGTGCGCGTCGCCGTGCCGGAACGACCAGTGCGCCGCGAACAGCCGTCCGCGTTCCAAGGACCGGGCGGAGCCGTCGACGGCCTCCAGGTCACGGCCGACGACGGTCGCCCCGGACCGCGGGGTGAGCACCGTGACGCTCCACTCCCGGGACAGCGGCTCGTGCTCGGCCAGCGGGACGCAGCCCAGCCCGGCCGGCAGCCCGGCGGGCGGCGCGCCGGCGAGCGCGATCAGCGCACCCTCGCCGGCGGTGGCGGCGATCCGGGCCCAGGCGTCCTGGTGCGCGGCGAAGTACGGGGCCCGCTGGAACAGCGCGACGGCCGCGACCGTCCGGTCCCCGGACGCGGCCAGCGCGAACTCCTCGACGGCGTTGGCGAGCGCGAGCAGCACCGGCGTGGTGACCGTCCGTGACGGGGGAGGGGGGCCGTCGGGTGCGGGGGCCGGGCCCTGCTCACCACGCATCTCACCACTCCGGTGCGGCGAACGTCCGGGCCGCACACTGATTGTGCACGACCGGGATGCGGGCCGGCCCGTGGGCGATCGTTACGCCGGACCTCGCGCGGTGCAGATCCCGCCGCCCCGCAGCAGGACGCCGGACAGCAGCGCGCCGAGCACGAGCAGGCCGGCCGCGATCGTCATCGCGGTGCTGAACCCGGACCCGAACGACGCCGGGTCGGGCGGCCCGTCACCGCGGATCCCGGCCACCGCCGGGACGGTCGCCACCGCCAGCAGGCCGGCGGCCCGGGCGATCGCGTTGTTCACCCCGGACGCGACGCCGGCGTGCCGGTCCGGGGCGGCGTCCAGCACGGCGGTGGTCAGCGGCGCGACCGCCGCGGCCAGGCCCAGCCCGACCAGCGCCGTCGACGGGAGGACCGCGAACAGGTACGACGAGCCGGCGCCGAGCCGGGAGACCAGCAGCGCCCCGGCCGCGGCCAGCAGCAGGCCGAGGGTGACCGGCGGAGCCGGGCCGGTGCGGGTGGCCAGCCGGCCGCTGCGGGCCGAGAGCAACATCATCAGCACGGTCACCGGCAGCGTCGCCGTCCCGGCCAGCAGCGCCGAGAACCCGGCCACGACCTGCAGCTGCACCGCGATCAGCACGAACAGCAGGGAGAGCGCGGCGTAGACCGCCACGGTGACCAGGTTCGCCCCGGTGAACCGCCGCCCGGCCGCCGGCGACCCGCCGGGTCCGGCGCCGGTGAACAGCGCGGGCGGCACCAGCGGGACCTCGCTGCGGCGCTCGACCAGGGCGAACGCCACCAGTGCCGCGATCCCGGCGAGCCCGGTGGCGAGCACGCCGAGTCCCGGGGACCGGGTGCCGGCCTCGGTACCGGCCCAGGTCAGCGCGGCGAGACCGGCGACCGCGAGCAGGCTGCCGGGGACGTCCGGCCGGCGCGGCGCGTCCGGGTCGCGGGACTCCGGCACGTGCCGCAGCGCGACCGTGACGACCACCGCGGCCAGCGGCAGGTTGATCAGGAACACCGCCCGCCAGGACCACTCGACCAGCGTCCCGCCGACGAACGGGCCGAGCGCCCCGGCGACCCCGCCGAGCCCGGACCACAGACCGATCGCCGCCGCCCGGTCCGGCCCGCGGAACGACGCCGAGATCAGCGCCAGGCTCCCCGGGGTGAGCAGCGCGCCGCCGACGCCCTGCAGCGCCCGCGCCACCGCGAGCAGCTCGACGGTCGGTGCCAGCGCGCACAGCAGGGAGGCGGTCGCGAACCAGGCGGCGCCGGTCACGAAGATCCGGCGACGGCCGAACCGGTCGCCCAGCGAGCCGCCGAGCAGGATCAGCCCGGCGAGGGTGAGCGTGTACCCGTTCACCGTCCACTGCAGACCGGCGAACCCGGCACCGAGGTCCTCGGCGATCGCGGGCAGGGCGATGGCGACGACGGTGTTGTCGAGCATCGCCATCCCCGAGCCGAGGATGCAGGCGAGCAGCACCCACCGACCGGCGGCGGTTCCGGTGCGCAGGCCGGTGTCGGTCACGGTGCGGGCATCTCCCTCACCGCCCGGCCGCGGCCAGCCGGGTGGCGAGCAGGTCGGCGGCACCGGCGTCGACCCGGCCGACGCTGACCCGCAACATCCGGCGGTCGTCGGGCAGAAACGCGGTCCCCGGGATGACCAGGGTGTCGTGGGTCAGCACCAGGTCGCGCACGACGTCACCGGTGGGCCGGTCGTCGAAGGGATGGCGGACCCAGGCGAAGAACCCGCCGAGCGCGACCGCCTCGAACCCGCCGGGGCGGGTCGCGAGGGCCGCGCCGAGGTGGGCGCGGCGCTGCGCGATCTCGGCGACCCGCTCGGCCCGCCAGTCCCCGGCCCGGGTGAGACCGGCCCAGGCGGCCTCCTGGCCGATCCGCGGCGCGCAGATCGCGACGCAGTCCATCAGCTTGAGTACCTCGCGGGTCAGTGCCGGGGCGCCGACGACGGCCCCGACCCGGTAGCCGGGGATCGCGAGGTCCTTGGCGAACGAGTGCAGGCTGACCAGCGTGTCCCGCCAGTTCGGGTCGGCGAACAGCGGGTGCGGGGGAGTCCCGGCGGTGCCCGCGTCCCGGAACGAGCGGTAGGTCTCGTCGACGACCAGGGCGAGGTCGTGCCGGCGGGCGAGCGCGGCGAACTCGGCGATCTCCGCGGGCGGGATCGTCACCCCGGTCGGGTTGCCGGGGGTGATCAGCACGATGGCCCGGGTGCGCGGGGTGATCAGGGCCTCGGCGTCGGCGGCCCGCGAGACGAGGCCGGCGTCCGGCTCCAGGTACACGGGACGGACGTCGTGCATCCGCAGCCACATGTCGTGGTTGAAGTAGTAGGGCAGCGGCATGATCATCTCGTCGCCGGGGTCGGCGAGGGCCGAGGCGACCACCCCGAACGCCTGGTTGCAGCCCGCGGTGACCACGACATCCTCCGGGGTGACGCCGTCCGGGGTGACCCCGCCGGCGTACTCGCGGGACAGCTCGTCGGCGATCGCCCGGCGCAGCGGCGGGAGGCCGGGCACCGGGGTGTAGCCGGCACCGTCCGGATCCCGCGCGACCTCGACGACGTGCTCGACGACCTCGGGGGCCGGCGGGTACGGGGGCGCGGCCTGGGAGAGGTCGAGCAGCGGGCGGCCGGCCCGCCCGGCGTCGTCCCGCAGCGCGAGCAGTGCCTGGGCGGCGCCGATCGGGGAGTCGATGCCGGCGGCGGTCGTGGGATCGAGTCGCACCGGCGGGAACCCCCTCGCGTCGGATGTGCGGACCGGGCGCGGCCGTCGCCGGGCACCGGCGGGACGTGCCCCGAGCCCGGCGCAGGCCCGGGGCAGTGTAGCGACGGCGGTGACCGGTCTCCGGAACCCGATCGGGCCCCGGGCCCGCCCCGGGGTGAGACTGGCCCGGGGGTGATCGGGAGTGGGGTTCCGCCGTCGGGTCCTGCTGGTGCTGTGCCTGACCGAGATCACCAGCTGGGGCGTCCTGTACTACGCCTTCCCGGTGCTGGCCCCGGCGATCGCCGACGACACCGGCTGGTCGGTGAGCGCGGTGACCGCGGCGTTCTCGGCGGGCCTGGGGATCTCGGCGCTGGCCGGGATCGTCGTCGGCCGGCTGATCGACCGGCACGGCCCGCGCTGGGTGATGACGGCCGGCTCGCTGCTCGGGGTGCCCGCGGTCGTCGCGATCTCCTACGCCGGGTCCTGGCCGTGGTTCCTGGCCGCGTGGCTGCTCGCCGGGCTGGCCCAGTCGGCGACGCTGTACCCGCCCGCGTTCGCGGCGCTGACCCGCTGGTGGGGTTCGGACCGGGTGCGCGCGCTGACCGGGCTGACCCTGGTCGCGGGCCTGGCCAGCACGGTGTTCGCGCCGCTGACGGCGGCCCTGCTGGAACCGTTCGGCTGGCGGGGCACCTACCTCGTGCTGGCCGCGGTACTCGCGGTCGTGACCGTGCCCGCGCACCTGTTCGGGCTGCGCGGGCCGTGGCCGGAGGCGCCCGAGCCGCCTGCGGACGCCGATCCCGGCGTGATCGCGCGCAGCCCGGTGTTCCTGCTGACGACGGCGGCGGTGTTCCTCGGCGCCTTCACCGCGTTCGCGGTGGCGGTGAACCAGGTGCCGCTGCTGATCGAGCGCGGCCTGGATGTCGGGACGGCGGCCTGGGCGCTGGGCCTCGGCGGGGTCGGGCAGGTGCTCGGCCGGGCGTTCTACACCCGGGTGGTGGGCCGGCTCGGCGTCCGGGTGCGGGCGGTCGCGGTGCTCGGCGCGCTGGGCGTGACGACCGCGCTGCTCGCCGTGCTGCCCGGGCCGTGGTGGCTGCTGGTGGCGGCCGCGATGCTGGCCGGGGCGGCCCGCGGGATCACCACGCTGCTGCAGGCCACGGCGGTCTCGGACCGGTGGCCGTCGCGGTACTACGGCCGGTTGAACGGCCTGCTGTCCGCCCCGGCGATGGTCGCCGTCGCGGTGTCGCCGTGGGCGGGCGCGGCGCTGGCCGGGGTGCTCGGCGGCTACCCCGTGGTGTTCGGGATCCTCGCCGGCGCCGCGACCCTGGGCGCGGTGCTCGCCCTGGGCAGCCGGCCGCGCGAGCTGTCGGAGCCGGACTGACCACCGCCGGCCGCCGGTGCCGGTAGCAGGCGCGCCGACGTCGTGATCGTGGGTGAGCAGGCGCAGCCGACGAGCGTCTGAACCGAACCGCGAACGGCTCGGAGCGGTAGGTTCGGCGGGTAGGTCCGATGGCACCCGCACCTCATCCCAAGGAGCGCACCCGAGTGGAACGCAGCGTGGCGATCACCGGCACGCGGAGCATCGGCGATGCTCCCGTCGACGAGCTGGCCGAGGTGTTCGCGGCCTACCTCAGGCCGTTCGCCGACTCGACGGCGCACTTCTACGTCGGCGGGGCCTCCGGCGTCGACACCGCCGCACTGCAGTGGCTGGCGAGGAACTCCGAGGCGGCGCTGACCGTCGTCGTGCCCTGCCGGATCGTCGATCAGCCGGTCGGTCCCGCCGAGGTCATCGAGAGCCTGCGGGGCGAGGAGCGCCTCGCCGACGTCGTCGAGATGGGTGCCACGCTCCTCGGCAAGGACGCCTACCACGCCCGCAACCGATGGATGGTGGACCACTGCGGCCTCGTGATCGGATTCCCGAGGGGGGACGAGTCCGCCGGCGGAGGCACCTGGTACACGCTCAACTACGCCACCGAGCAGAGGAAAGCCCGGCTGGTGGTCCCGCTCTGACCGGTCACAGCCGGCCACGCTGGTCGACCATCCACGACGGCGAGGCGGCAGGCGGAGACACCCACCAGCGTTCCCGCTGGTAGCGACGCTGTCCACCACCTGGGGCCATCGCCGAGAGATCCGGATCCTGGGGGCAGGTACGGTCCGGGCCGTGCGAACGGTGCGGCTGCGGATCTCGCTGCGGGAGGTCTCGCCTGCCGTGGTGCGGGTGATCGACGTCCCGGCGACGGCCTCGTTGCCGGAGCTGCACGAGCTGCTCCAGATGGCGCTGGGCTGGACGAACAGCCACCTCCACCAGTTCGTCGCAAGCGACCGGACCTACGGCGTAGCGAACCCCGACTGGGACGACGGGTTGCAGCAGGACGAGGCCCGCATGCGGCTGCGGGACCTGCCGGCGCACTTCGAGTACCACTACGACTTCGGTGACGGCTGGGAGCACGACGTCGAGGTCGTCGGTGCCGGGGGCGAGGTCCCGGGCTGCGTCGAGGGTACGGGTGGCTGTCCGCCGGAGGACTGCGGTGGCGCGCCCGGGTACGCAGAGCTGCAGGCGGTGCTCGCCGACCCCGGCCACGAGGACCACGCCCGGCTGCGGGAGTGGGCGGGGGAGCTGCCGTCGTTCGATCGTGCGGCCACCGACCTGCTGGTCCGGCAGACCGTGGGCGAGGTCCCGGTGAGCGTCCGGTTGCTGCTCGACCTGCTCGCCGGCGGCGTCCGGCTGACCCCCGGCGGGCGCCTGCCCCGCTCGGTCGTGCGGCAGATGCAGCAGCACCGCCCCGGCTGGCACCCGCTGGACCGGCCCGCGTCGATCGAGGAGGACCTCGTCCCGCTGGCCGTGCTGCACGACATGCTGCGCCGGGTGGGCCTGCTGCGCCTGGCCCGGGGCGTGCTGACACCGACCCGCGCGGCCGCCGACGACCTGCAGACCGTCCGCCGGCTGCGGTCGTGGTTCGAGCCCGAGGACGGCTTCCGCGGGATCCTCGCCACGGCCGCCGTCGCCCTGCTGTCGGCGTCCGGCCCGATCCGGTGCGCGGAGCTCGCGGAGCGCGTGTACGCCCTGCTGGGTAACCGCTGGTCGTTGGACGGTCGGCCACTGACCGGCGCCGACGTCGACTCGATGATCAACGGGATGCGCGCCGACCTCGAGGCCCTGGACCTCGTCGAGGGGGAGGGGCGCACGTGGCGGGCGGGCCCGTCGGCGCAGACGTTGCTACCGCGCGCGACGGCCCTGTCCGCGATCTGGTCGCGCGATCCGGCCTGGTGAGCCGGGTGGTCGGCGGGAGTGGACGAGACAGCTGCGCGGGGCGGCGCCCGTGCCCGGCCGGCCGGCGCGGGGTACAGGGGGACGGACCGCTGATGGGGATCGACATCGACCGGGCCCGGCGGCTGGCCGACCCGCGGTCGTTGCAGCGTGGGTGCGGGTACGCCCGGCACGGAGCCGTGGGTCGGATCTGCCGGCTCGCCGACGGTGCCGGCCGGCCTGCCGACGTGTGCAGGACTCGTGAGTCACCCTGGTGCCGACCTCCGGCAGGGCGCATCGACCGACGGTCGTGCGCAGAGTCCGGGGGAGCGCGCGCGGAGGGGCGTCTCTGGCGCCCGCAATACATCCCCGTCTGGCAGTACGCAGAACTGCGTCGATCTACAAAGCTGATCGTGTGTCCGAGGGCGAGTCGAACCGTAACCCTACCGTTGTGCGTCCCGCTGAGCTGCAGTTGTCGGTCTTCGGATAGCTCAGGCGATAGCGGTGATGTCGCCGTCGTCGAAGTAGATGGCTTGGTGGAGACGACCGCCGAGTGCGGCGGCGTATCGGGCGAGGACGTCCTGTCCGGAGACCTTGCCGCATTCGATCTGGGAGACGCGGCCCTTGGTGATGTCCATGCGGTCGGCGACCTGTTGCTGGGTGAGGCCGCGGGCGCGACGGACCTCGGCGAGGCGGTAGCCGACGGTCTCGGCGAGCATCTGGCGTTTGCCGGCGTCGACGGCGGCGTCGCCGCCGGCGCGTTCGACATGGTCGGCGCGGATGTCGCGCCAGGCGACGTGGCTGCTCATGGCTGTCCCTTCTCTTGACCGCATTCCATTAGGTATCGCTCGTAACGTTGCTCGGCTATCGGGATCGCCTCGGCGTACCAAGTCTTCCACCGTCGGGCCTTGTTGCCTGCCACGAGAAGGATCGCGGATCGCCACGGGTCGAAGGCGAACAGGATCCGGACGGTGCCGGGGCGGAGTTCTTTGAGGTTGGGGATCGAAGATCCGCGGATGGTGTCGACGAGGGGCCGACCGAGTCCAGGTCCGCTGTCAGCGAGAAGGTCAATGGCCTGGACTACCCGGCTGTGAACAGTGTGGTCGAGGCTCTCGAGCCAGTCGAGTACCTCGTTGGCGATGTACACCTCCCAGGGGGCGTCACTCACGCCAACAGAGTATAGCTTTTGGTATATGCGCCGCGCCTGCGCCGGCAGCCGGTGTCCGCCGGGACCCGGGCCGGCGCGCCAGGCGGCGGGCTACCGGCCGACGTGCGAGGCAGACCAACCGGTCGCCTCCAGCGCCAGCCGTACGCATGAAATGGTGGGCTCGCTGAAGGTCCTTGACCCGGCCCGATTGAAGCCGATGACCAGGGTTGGGCAGTCGCTGGCGACGAGCGTCGGCTCGTCCCGGTGGCGACCCGGTCCGGTCGGTAACGGCGGCCTGTCACCGCGGTCGGCGCCCCTGCGCGCGGTGCCGCGGGCCGGGGTCTGCGGCGACATCCCTCGATTGCGGCCGGTCACCCGCCAGGCCGGTCACGAGCACCCGGCTGCGCAGGAGCAGGCAGGCGTCCGGGCTGCTCTCGCTGAACCCGTAGATCACGCCAGACCGCAGTACCACGGGCGGCGGGCCGTGACTGCCAGCGCACCGTCGAGATACGCCCACGGAGCCGGCGAACTGCCAGACGGACCGACACACCTCGATCCGCTCGCGGTATCGCTGGACGGCGTGCGGGCTGAGCAGAACGGAGTTCGGGTCGACGGTGAGGTCGATCCGGCCCGGACAGGGCCAGCCCGAGCACCGCGGCGGCGTCGTCAGGCGCCGGCATTGTCGGTGCCTGATGTGTGGGCTCCGAGCGCCGCGCGGGCCTGGGTGAGCAGGCGCGAGATTTCGGTGCGCAGCTCGTCGGACTCGCCGCCGATGGTCTTGGCGTGCCGTTGGATCAGGCCCACCGACTTGGTGATCTCGTCGATGCGGACCAAGACCGCGAGCGCGGAAGCGATCTTCTCGTCAGCGACGCGGACGTCACCGTCCTGCTGCCGGCTCGCCGCGGCAAGGGCGGCCAGGCGCAGCAGCTGCAGGACGGTGCGCAGCAGGTCCGCCGAACCGGTGTCGGGGTCAAAGGCGACCACGATGCGGCGCGGGCCGAGACTCAGCACGCTGTGACCACCGAGCTGCTCGGGCGACCGGACGATGCCGAGCGAAGCGACGGCGTCCCTGTTGCGTTCGGTGTCGCGCAGGTAGTCGCTCCAGCCGTTGCGCTGCGAGTCCGACATCTCCACCGCGACGCGCACGTCGCCGCCGTTGACGGCGAGCACCCCGTCGCCCTTCCTGTTGTTCGGGAAGCGGCCGGCTTTGCGGGCGGTGACGCGGTACTCGTCGCCGAAGCCCGTGGCCAGCTCGGCAAGCAGTCCTTGCAGCGCGTCCTCGAACTCGTCGCCCTTGAGAGAGCTGGTGCTCACCACGGCCGCCCGCGCGCTCGAGGCCGCCTGCGCCACCTTCGTTGCCTCGACGAGAGTGTCGATCTTGTCCGTCAGCGCCTGAGAGCCGGCGGTGAGCGTGGCCGCGAGCCGCTCCTGCTGCTCGGCGAGAGCGCGGGCCTGCTGCGCAGCGGGAGAGGCCGGGTCGGCGGGATCGAGCGCCCGGGCGGCCTTGGTGATGAGCTCAACCGTCTGTGCTGCGGTACGGGCCTCCAGCTCGCGGCCGAACTTCTCGATCACGGGGCCGAGACGGTTCAGCAACTCGGAGTTCTCGCCGCCCAGCAACCGAGTGAGGTCCGCGCGCAGGGCCGTGCCAGCGGTCTCGACGGACTCGGTGAAGCTGCGCCGGGACTGTGCGGCGATCTCGTCGAAGGTCTTGCGGGCCGCGGCGGTCGATGCCTCGATCGTTGCCGTGGCCTGCTGGACGGCCGCGCCGGTGGCACGCTCGGCCTCGCGGGAGAGCTGGCTCGTGCGCTCGCCGACGTCGGCCACGAGCGCGTCGAGCCGGTACGCCTCCTGGGTACCGCCTGCGGTGGCGATCGCCTGGGAACCGACGACGGCGGCCTGGGTGACGAAGGCGGTCAGGTCGCAGTCGGCCATCTCCGTCGCGGGCACGGCGGCGCCGCGGCGGCCGGTCGGCCAGTGGCGCGCCTCCGCCAGGACATTCGAGTCGTGCAGGGTCAGATGCTCGGCGATCAGCGCGGGGCCGTCGGCGTCGAAGTGTGCGGGCATGTGCTTCCTCGCAGTCTCGTGGCCGACCTGACCTGGGTGGCCGACCGATGCGACGAAGGATGCGCAGATCAGCTAATAGAGCCAAGGCCGGACTCTGAGAAGCCGGGTTCTCAGCGACCCATCCACGAAACGAAGGATGCTGCCCTAGTCTCTGCGGAGTCGGACTGCGGAAGGAGGTGCGCCATGGTGGCACAGCGCTCGACCGTCACGTTGCAGGACATCGCCGACCTGGCGCACGTCCGCCGGCACGTGGTGACGATGTGGCGCAGGCGCCCGCGGGTCCGCGGCCGCATCGTCTCGTTTCCCGAGGTGGTGTCCTCGGCCGACGGTGTGGAGCACTTCGACCGCGACGACATCGTTGCCTATTTGCAGACGACCGGCCGGGGGTACAACACCGAGGTCGACCAGGATGCGCCCGCGCTGTCGGTGCCGGACGACGTCGACGCCGAGGACGTCGTGACCCTGCTGGCCTTGCACGCCGCGACCGGAGAGGACATCGGCGGCCGCTCAGCAGCAGAGCTGACCGGCCTCGCGAGCCTGGCCGACCCCGCCGACGCCCTGCTGCTCAGGGAGGTGCGTGCGGTGACAGTCACGGAGGCGTTGACGGTGTACGTCGACGACCTCGTCGCGGCGTCGTTCGGCCCCTCCGACGCGCTGGCCCGTCTGGAGTCGAGCCGACTTCGTCGGGGACAGGGCGGACGCGGTGTCCACGAAGACCTTGTCGACATCGTCGCCGCAGCCGCCGGGGCGGCGCGCGATGCGCTGGGGAACGACGGTGTGGTTCTCGTGCCGCCGGCCGACGCCACGATGTTCCGGACGCTCGTCACGGGATTCTCCGGTGTCGTGCTCGCGCCCGGACAACACCGGGCTCTGCGGCGCCGGGCGCTGATCGAGGAGGCCGATATTCATGATGGCACCGGTGGTGCCTCCGCGGTGCACGTTCTCTCCGTGATCGGGATGTCCGACGTCGAGGCACTGAGGGCGGCAGACGATCTCGTGCTCGGTCTGGGTTCGACGGATGTCGGCGTCGTGGTGGGCGCGGCGGGAACGCTGTGCGATCCACTTGTCGGTGACGCGAGCCGAGACCGCACCGACACCGTGTCCGGCCGTGTCCTAGCAGCCGCGATCCGCCTGCCACGCGGCTTGTGGAAGGGCGCCCACCGGCAGAGTCTGGCGCTCTGGGTGCTGCACGGGGCCCGCCGCAACGAATTCGTGTCCCTCGCGGATCTCGAGGGCCTGACGATCGACCTCGACGACCTCGGCGCGGATGTCGCCGCGGCGTTGCTCGAGCCGGCCTCCGAAGCCACTCGGGGGAGCCGAGCCCCGCGCTACGCCCGTCGCCGGGATCTGACCGCCGTGCTGGCGCAGACAGCGGTCGTACCCCGCGGCGTCACGGCCGTGCATCTCGGCAGCGGGCGATCGTCCTCTCATCTGGACCGGGTGTACGCAGCTACGCTCACTACGAGCCGTGCCATCCCCAGATGTGACGTCCCCGTTGCGCCAGCCCCCACCAACATCACGTTGCGTCGGCGTTCGCTCGCCGAGTTGAGGTCGGACGGACAACTCGTCATGAAGCACGGGACGCGTGTCAATCTCGCTCACGTCGATCCGGCGGGGACGGTGGCAGTGCTGACTGCGGACGGTGCGGCCGACCATGTGCGACTCGACCCATTCGACGCGGCCCGTCTTTATCCACGCGCGACCCGAACCGAACCGGGCGATGTCGTGTTCCTCGAACGGCCATCGCCGACCGCGCGGGTCGACGAGGTCGGTGGTGCGCTGGTCGCCGCGCCGAGCCGGATCCTGCGCCTGCAACCCGGCGCCCCCCTCGGCCCCCACGTGCTCGCCGCCGTCGTCAACACGCTTACGCCGCAGGGGACTGCGTGGACGACATGGAGAGTGCCGTTGCTGTCCGAGGTCGATGCGGCTGCGCTCGACGAGGCGCTTGTCGCTGTCGCGAACCATCAGGACGAGCTGCGGCGACACACCGACGCGGCGCGCGATCTCGTCACGAGCCTGATCGAGGGCGTGGCCGCCGGCGCGGTGACGCTCGACCCGACCCTCACCCGAACGGAAGCAGGTTGACGTGCCCACACGCACGAAGAAGGCCTCCACGGCGCCGTCCACCATGAAGGAGCTGGAGGACACGCTGTGGAAGGCGGCCGACAAGTTGCGCGGCTCGCTGTCGGCGCACCAGTACAAGGACGTGATCCTCGGGCTGGTGTTCCTCAAGTACGTCTCCGACGCCTACGAGGAGCGTCGCGGGACGATCCGCGCCGACCTCACCGCCGACGGCCTCGACGACGAGCAGATCGCCGACCTGATCGACGACCCGGAGGAGTACCAGGGATACGGCGTGTTCGTGGTACCGCCAGAGGCGCGGTGGAGCTTCCTGGCCGAGAACGCGAAAGGCAAGCCAGCCGAGGGCCGCGAGTCGGCCAAGTCGATTGGCGAGCTCGTCGACGCGGCGATGGACGCGGTCACCAAGGCGAACGAGAGCCTGAAGGGCACGCTCGTCGTCCGCTACAACAGGGACGCGATCGATCAGCGCCGCCTCGGTGAGCTGATCGATCTGTTCAACAGCGCCAGGTTCAGCCGTCAGGGCGAGCACCGCGCGCGTGACCTCATGGGCGAGGTCTACGAGTACTTCCTCGGCAACTTCGCCCGCGCCGAGGGTCGGCGTGGCGGCGAGTACTTTACCCCGCCGTCGGTGGTGAAGACGCTGGTCGAGGTGCTGGAGCCGACGTCGGGCCGTGTGTACGACCCGTGCTGCGGCTCGGGCGGGATGTTCGTGCAGACCGAGCGGTTCATCCGCCGACACGACGGCGACCCGACCAACATCCACGTCTACGGGCAGGAGGCCATCGCCGAGACCTGGCGGATGGCCAAGATGAACCTCGCCATCCACGGTATCGACCACAGCGGACTGGGCACGGTCGCCGGAGACACGTTCGCCCGCGACCAGCACCCGGGTACCGCCATGGACTTCGTGATGGCCAACCCACCGTTCAACATCAAGGACTGGACGCGGGACACCGAGGACGACCGCTGGCGCTTCGGCGTTCCACCGGCAAAGAACGCCAACTACGCATGGATCCAGCACATCTTGTACAAGCTGGCCCCCGGCGGGAAGGCCGGCGTCGTCATGGCGAACGGCTCGATGTCGTCGCAGTCCAACGGCGAGGGCGACATCCGGGCCCGGATCGTCACCGCCGACCTCGTCTCCTGCATGGTCGCCCTCCCGACCCAGCTGTTCCGTAGCACCGGCATCCCGGTCTGTCTGTGGTTCTTCACGCGCGGCAAGAGCGGTGCCAAGTGGGGCGCGACCGACCGCTCGGGCGAAGTTCTGTTCATCGACGCCCGCGAGATGGGGCACATGATCGACCGCGCCGAACGTGCCCTGTCGCAGGAGGACATCGTCCGCATCGGCGATACCTTCCGCGCCTGGCGGGGGGAGTCCTCGGCCGAGGTGTACGAGGACGTCCCGGGCTTCTGCAAGTCGGTCCCGGTCGCCGAGATCAAGGCCGCGGACTACGCCCTGACGCCTGGCCGCTACGTCGGCGCCGCCGAGGTCGCCGACGACGGCGAGCCGATCGACGCGAAGATCGAGCGACTGAAGAAGGAACTCTTCGAGGCTCTCGACGAGTCCGCGCGGCTTGACACCGTCGTGCGCGAGCAAATGGAGCGAGTGTCAGCATGAGCGGCTCACCAATCTCGTTCGCTGATTTGGTTTCGGATGGAGCTCTGAAGATCGGCGACGGTCATCGGGCAAGACTTGAAGAGCTCACGGGTGGTGGGCCGCTTTTCCTGCGGGCGGGGTCGTTGTCTGATGAAGGATTCTCGTGGGAAGGTCTGGAAGAATTCGGAGTCGAGTCGACCACGCGTCTGCTTGGTAAGATTGGACAGGCCGAAGATGTTGTGATCACTACGAAGGGTAACAGTATTGGAAGGGTTGGCTTCGTACCTACAGGAGCGCCAGCGTTCATCTATTCGCCACATCTCTCCTTCTGGCGGTCACTCAATCGCGAGGTGATCCATCCGCGGTACCTCTACTATTGGTCGAGGAGCTCGGCCTTTATGCGCCAACTCAAGAATCTTGCCTTTGGCACGGACATGGCTCCATACTTCAGTCTTCGAGATCAGGCCCGCGTCGTAATCGACCTCCCGAGGTTGGCGCTACAACGGTCGATCGCTGGGGTGTTGGAAGCACTCGACGACAAGATCGCCGTCAACTACCGACTCGTGGATCTGCTGGACGAGACATGTGCGACCGAGGTTCGAAGAGCCCTGCTCGGTCAGGAGAATGCTGTTCAGCTTCGGGATGTCTTGCGCTTGCATTACGGAAAGGCTCTCCCTGTTTCGAGGCGACGTAGCGGTAAGGTCGCTGTTTACGGCAGTAGCGGCATCACCGGATGGCACGACGAAGCTCTTGTAGCTGCACCTGGCGTAGTGGTGGGAAGAAAGGGGAGCGTCGGAACCGTCTATTGGGCGGACGGTCCGCATTACCCGATTGACACTACCTACTACGTTGAATCGGTAGGGGCGATCCCGGCCGAAGTCCTCTACTATATTCTGCGGACGTTACCGCTGTCTAGTCTCAACAATGACTCGGCCGTGCCGGGACTCAATCGTGACGAGGCGTACGCCCAGCATGCACTGGTTCCTCCGGCCGAGGTGGCTGCGGACCTGGCTGCGAAGGTCCGTCGACGGTTCCTTCGCGCAAGCGTTGCTCGCCATGAATCGGATGTTCTTGCCGCCACGCGAGACGAGCTGTTGCCGTTGTTGATGTCGGGGAAGGTGCGGGTCAAGGACGCCGAGAAGGTCGTGGAGGAGGTGGTGTAAATGCTCAGCGAGGCACAGTGGGAGCAGATCGCGCTCGAGCAGTTCGCCGGGCAGGGGTGGCGGCCGCTGCACGGCACTGACATCGCGCCCGGAACCGACCGCGGCCGGGAGTCCTGGACCGACATCGCGTTGCCCGCACGGATGCTGGAGGCGATGCGTGAGCTCAACCCCGACGTGCCGGTCGGGTACCTTGAGCAGGCGCTCGCCGAGATCCTCTCGCCGACCTCGCGGGACGCTATTACCGAGAACCGACGCATCCATCGAGTGCTCGTCGACGGGTACAACGCGATCAGCTATGTCGACGCGGAGGGCATCGAGCAGAGCCCGACGATCCGTCTGGTCAGCCACCGCGAGGAGGACAACGAGTTCCTCGCCGTCAACCAGGTCACGGTCCGGTCGACGGACCACGAGCGGCGCTTCGACGTCGTGCTCTATCTCAACGGCATGCCGGTGATCGTTGTCGAGCTGAAGAACGCCGGCGACGCGAACGCCACACTCAGCACGGCGCACGGCCAGCTAGTGACCTACCTCGACGAGTTCCCCACCGCGTTCCGCTTCTGTGTACTCTCCGTCATCAGCGACGGTCTCACGGCCCGGTACGGCACACCGTTCACCCCGCTCAATCACTACTCGCCGTGGAATGTCAACGAGGACGGGGAGCCGCTCGACACGGCAACAGATGCCGACGACCAGAGCCTCGGCGTCGAGCTCGAGTACCTCGTCGACGGGATCGGCAACCCGGAGCGGTTCCTGCAGCTGCTGCGCAACTTCGTCGCGTTCGACGCCGGTGCCGGGGGCTATCAGAAACGGGTCGCGAAACCGCACCAGTACTTCGCGGTCACCGGGGCGGTCGGCACGACCGTCGATGCCGTACGCAGCAACGGCAAGGCCGGCGTCGTCTGGCACACCCAGGGCTCGGGCAAGTCGATGGAGATGGAGCTCTACGCCCACCTCGTCGCGCACCACCCCGCCTTGAAGAACCCGACGCTCGTCGTGGTCACTGACCGTACCGAACTCGACACCCAGCTCTTCGACACGTTCCAGCGTTCCGAGCTGCTGAGCGAGAGCCCGGTGCAGGTGAGCACCCGGGAGGAGCTGCGCACCAAGCTGGGGGAGAAGAACACGGGTGGCATCTTCTTCACGACTCTGCAGAAGTTCGGCCTCACCGAGGCCGAACGTAGGGCGGGTCGTGACCATCCGAAGCTTTCAGATCGCACGAATATCGTCGTCGTCGTCGACGAGGCGCACCGCAGCCACTACGAGAAGCGCTACGGGTTGGCCCGCCACATCCGCCAGGCCCTGCCGCACGCGACGTTCATCGCCTTCACCGGCACGCCGATCTCGATGGCCGGACGCGACACCGTCGAGGTGTTCGGCGACGTCATCGATACCTACGACCTCACCCGCGCCGTCGACGACGGCGCGACCGTTCCCGTGCGGTTTGCCCCTCGCCTCATCGGCGTGCAGCGCGCGCTCACAGAAGAGGAACTCGACCGGGCTGCCGACGAGGCGACCACCGGCCTCGACGACGTCGAGCGCGACCGGATCGAGAAGTCCGTCGCCGTCATCAACGCCGTCTACGGTGCCCCGGAGCGTCTCAAGGCGCTGGCACGCGACCTCGTTGACCACTGGGACCATCGCTCGCAGGCGATGCGTCCGTACCTCTCCTCGGAGGACGGGTCGTCGCCGGGCAAAGCACTCGTCGTGTGCGGTACTCGCGAGATCTGCGCGCGGCTCTACGACGAGATCGTCACGCTGCGTCCGGACTGGCACGACGACGCCGTCGACCGCGGCGTGGTCAAGGTCGTGTATTCCGGCACCGCCTCCGACCAGCCACCGGTCAGGGACCACGTCCGCCGCGAGGGTCAGAACAAGGCCATCAAGAACCGGCTCAAGGACGCCGAGGACCCGCTGCAGATCGTCATCGTCAAGGACATGCTGCTGACCGGTTTCGACGCCCCACCGCTGCACACGCTCTACCTGGACCGGCCGCTGAAGGGGGCGCTGCTCATGCAGACCCTCGCGCGGGTCAACCGCACCTTCCGCGGCAAGCAGGACGGGTTGCTCGTCGGATACGCCCCCCTGATCGAGAACCTCACCAGCGCCCTCGCCCAGTACACGGCCACCGACCAGCAACGCAGGCCCGTCGGGCGTGACGTCGAGGAGGCCGTTGCGCTGGTCCGGGAGCTGGTCGGTCAGATCGACTCGCTGTGTGCGGGCTACCCCTGGCGGGCCGTGTGGGACCGCAGCGATGCGAGCCTCGTCAAGGCGACGGCGGGCCTGACCAACCACCTGCGCTCACCGCTGACTCCCGGGAACCAGGTCGACGAGGGCGAGGAGACGCTAGCCGGGCGCTTCCGCCGGTTGACCGGCCAGTTGGCACGAGGATGGGCGCTCGCGGGCGACGACGTGCTTGCCGACCTGCGCGACGAGGTGCTGTTCTACGGCGAGGTCCGGGTCTGGATGGCGAAGCTGGACGCCCAGGAGCGGCAGGCCTCCGGCGAGCCGGTTCCGGAGGAGATCCAGCGGTTGCTCTCCGGGCTCGTCGCGTCTTCGACAGCCACCGGGGACATCGTCGACATCTACGCCGCGGCCGGCCTGCCGACGCCGACGCTGTCCAACCTCGGGCCGGACTTCCTGACGAAGGCGCAGGAGGCTGACCAGGCGCACCTGGCGATCGAGGCGTTGCGCAACCTGCTTACCTCGGAGTCAGCGAAGGTCGCGCGCAACAACCTGGTGCGCCAGCGGGCGTTCTCCGAGCGCATCAGCGAGTTGATGCGCCGCTACACGAACGAGCAGCTCACGTCCGCCGAAGTCATCGCCAGACTGGTGGAGCTCGCGAAGGAGGTGGCGGCCGAGGACGACCGCGGCACGTCGTTCGACCCGCCGCTCTCCGACGACGAGTTGGCGTTCTACGACGCGGTGAGCACCAACGAGTCCGCTATCGACGTGCAGGGCCCCGACGTGCTCGCCCAGATCGCCCGTGAGCTCGTCACCGTCATGCGTCGCGACGTCAAGACCGACTGGACCGTCCGCGACGACGTACGCGCCAAGCTGCGCTCGCAGGTCAAGCGGTTGCTGGTGAAGTACAAGTACCCGCCGGACAAGCAGCCCGGCGCGATCCGAATGGTCATCGAACAGATGGAAGCGATGGCGCCGCGGTATGCGGCATGAGATCCGAGCTGTTCGACGCTGTCCAGGAGCCAACCGCGCTCTCCACGGCGATCAGCCCGAATGGTAAGAACGAACGGCGTCGAGCGCGGGCACGTCGCTCCGGGATACTGATGCCGACGAGAACCGTCTGGATCCGGCCGACGGGCTCGTGCGTCCGCGTCGTCACCACGCGTTCAGCTTGCCGGTCTTGGTGGCCGCCGGCCCCGTGACCGGATCAGTGACGCCGTAGCCGAGGTCGCGGAGGACCCGCACGGCCTCGCCCGGGGCGTCTCGGACGAGCGTCGCGATCTGGCGGCGTCGCCACCGCTCACGGCCCGCGTGGAGAAGCGGGTCCGACCCGGCGCACCTGTCGACACCGAACTCGTGCAGGACGAAGGCCAGCACGTCCTCCAGGCAAGGACGCATGCGCGCACCGCCTACCGGAAAGTGGAGCTCCGAGAACGCGCCCGAATGGCTCGGGTTACCCAGGGTCAGTAGTCGCGAGGCGGCACCTCGTTCCGCATGAATGTTCCAGTGGCACGCCGGGACGGTATGGGCGTCACGTAGGAAGTCCAACCGCGCGATCGGGGTCTTGTCCGCCCACCCGCGGAGCTCGAAGTCCGAGCGATGCACCGCCAAGTAGGTCCGGTCGGTATCTCGCGTGCACTGGATGGAGACCCGTAGCGAGGCGACAGGGTCGCCGTCCTTGGTAAGGGTAATCAGGCCACCCGGGGCCGCCACCTGCAGGCGATATCGAGCCTGGTCGACCATCGCCTCGGCCCTGATTCGCCGTTCCTCGGCGGGAACGGAGTCGGGGCGAGGCAGCACCCCGTCGAGAAGATCCTGAAGTTCCTGGGCGAACGCCAGTACTTCGGTCTCGATGTCGAAGGTCACTCACCCTCTCCAAGGAGGAACCTGACGGCCTCCAGTTCGAGCAGCGCGTCGCGCTGCTCCGGTGTGAGGGCGTGGTCCCGAGCCAACTGCTGGAGGTCGGCTCGTCGACGTCGATCCGCGTGAGGATGTGGTGCCGACGGTCGAGAAGCTGCTTGCGTGTCAGATGGACGAGTTCTGCGGTCATCCTGTGCCCTCCCGGGTCATGGGCATGGGACCAGTGAACCAGCGACCTCTGACAAATCCGCCCGTGGATATGTCCTACGAGGGAGAGTCACACGTTCGGAGTAGTTGTGTCCGAGGGGGGACTTGAACCCCCACCCCCTAGCACGGGGACTAGCACCTCAAGCTAGCGCGTCTGCCATTCCGCCACTCGGACGCCGCGATCTCTCGATCGCGTCGGGAAGAAGCATAGCCGAGGCCCCGGGCCGGGTCGTGCCCGGGTCGGCGGGCGCTCCCGGTGGTAGGAAGGCGCCCATGACCGGCGACGCGAACGACACCCCCACCAGCGAGGCGGCCAGTGCCGAGGCCGAGGTCGTCGCGCTGTGTTCCGAGCTGATCCGGATCGACACGACCAATACCGCGGACCCGGAGACCCTGGCCGGTGAGGCCGAGGCGGCCGACTACGTGGCCGCGAAGCTGACCGAGGTCGGGTACGAGGTCGAGATCGTCGAGTCCGGTGCGCCGAAGCGCATGAACGTGATCACCCGGCTGAAGGGGGCCGACCCGTCCCGGGGGGCGCTGCTGATGCACGGCCACCTCGACGTCGTCCCGGCGGACGCGAGCGAGTGGTCGGTGCACCCGTTCTCCGGGGCCGTCCAGGACGGTTACGTCTGGGGGCGCGGCGCCGTCGACATGAAGGACATGGACGCGATGATGCTGGCGGTGGCCCGCCGCTTCAAGCGTGACGGCGTCGTCCCGCCGCGCGACATCGTGTGGGCCTTCGTGGCCGACGAGGAGGCCGGTGGGAAGTTCGGCGCGCAGTGGCTGGTGGACCACCGACCGGATCTGTTCGAGGGGTGCACCGAGGCCGTCGGTGAGGTCGGCGGGTTCTCGCTGACGGTCGGCGAGGACCAGCGCGCCTACCTGATCGAGTCGGCGGAGAAGGGCATCGCCTGGATGCGGCTGCGGGCCAAGGGCAAGCCGGGGCACGGCTCGTTCCTGCACGACGACAACGCGGTCACGATCCTCGCCGAGGCCGTCGCCCGGCTGGGCAACCACACGTTCCCGCTGGTGATCACGGATACGGTGCGGGCGTTCCTGGAGCGGATGACCGAGCTGACCGGCGTCGAGTACCCGGAGGACGACCTCGAGGGCTCGCTGGGCAAGCTCGGCCCGATCTCGCGGATCGTCGGTGCGACCGTCCGGGACACCGCGAACCCGACCATGCTCAACGCCGGGTACAAGGCGAACGTGATCCCGTCGACGGCCGAGGCGGTCGTCGACTGCCGGGTGCTGCCGGGCCGCGAGGAGCAGTTCCTGCGCGAGGTCGACGAGCTGCTCGGGCCGGACGTCGAGCGGGAGTGGGTCAGCGACCTGCCGCCGGTGGAGACGCCGTTCGAGGGTGCGCTGACCGAGGCGATGCAGGCCGCGCTGCGCACCGAGGACCCGGACGCCGAGATCGTGCCCTACATGCTCTCCGGCGGGACCGACGCGAAGTCGTTCGCCAGGCTGGGGATGAACTGCTACGGCTTCGCGCCGCTGCGGCTGCCTCCGGAGCTGGACTTCGCGGCGCTGTTCCACGGCATCGACGAGCGGGTGCCGGTGGACGCGCTGACCTTCGGTACCCGGGTGCTGGACACGTTCCTGCGAACCGCGTGAGCTGGGTAGGACCGTCCGGCAGAGCCTGGCGGACGGCGTGACGGGCCGCTGCTGCACACATCGCCCCGGGCCCGTGGCAGGGTGACAGGATGGATCTCTCGGGCAGGGCGGCCCTCGTCACCGGCGGTGCATCGGGCATCGGGGCCGCGGCGGTGGAGCGGCTGGTCGCGGCGGGTGCGTCGGTGGCCGTGGTGGACCGGGACGCGGACGCTGCGGACACGGTCGCGCAGCGGCACGGCGGCCTCGCGATTCCCGGCGACGTCACCGATCCGGCGACCCTCCCCGCTGCCGTCGCCGCGACCGAGGAACGGTTCGGCCGGCTCGACGTCGTCCTGCTCAACGCCGGTGTCACCGCCGGCCAGTCCGGGATCGAGGACCTGGACGTCGACGGCTACCGGCGGATCGTCGGCGTGAACCTGGACCACGTGGTGTTCGGGCTGACGGCCGCGGTGCCTGCGCTGCGCCGCGCCGGGGGCGGGCACGTGATCGCCACGGCGTCGCTGGCCGGGATCGTCGCGATGCCCGGTGACGCGCTCTACACCGCGACCAAGCACGCCGTCGTCGGGTACGTCCGGTCGGCCGCTCCGACGCTGGCCGGTGAGGGGATCCGGGTCAACGCGGTCTGCCCCGGCTTCGCCGACACCCCACTGATCGCCGGGGTGAAGGGGCAGTTCGCGGAGTTCCCGCTGCTCACCGCGGACGAGGTCGCCGCTGCGATCGAGGGGATCCTCGACCGGGCCGAGCCGGGGGAGTGCTGGTACGTGCAGCCGGGCCGGGCGCCCGCGGCGTACGGGTTCCGTGGTGTCCCGGGCCCGCGCGACGCCGGTCGGCCGCCCGAGGTCAGCTGGCGCGACCACTGACGGGCGGGTCGCGGCCTTGACCTGAACTCGACTCGAGGTCGCAGACTTCCGGCATGGCTGAGCTCAACCACACGATCGTCCACTCCCACGACAAGCGGGCCGGGGCCGCGTACCTTGCCGAGATCCTCGCGCTGCCGGAGCCGCAGCCGTTCGGGCCGTTCCTGGTCCTCCAGACCGGTAACGGGGTGAGCCTGGACTACACGGACTCCGGCGGTTCGGACATCGCCCCGCAGCACTACGCGTTCCTCGTCTCCGACACCGAGTTCGACGCCGCGTTCGGGCGGATCGTCGACCGCGGTCAGGAGTACTGGGCCGACCCGGGGCACACCCGCCCCGGGGAGGTCAACACGAACGACGGCGGCCGTGGCGTCTACTTCGACGACCCGTCCGGCCACGTCCTGGAGATCCTCACGGTGCCCTACGGCGGCTGACGCCCGCACGGGGGCGTGATCGACGATCCGGCGGTGGACCCGGTCAGCGATGACCGCATCGGCCGCCCGATCGTCGATCACGGGCCATGACGGCGGCGCCCCTCAGAACGTGGGCTCGGGCAGCAGCCCGTGGTGCTCGCGCGAGATCCGCCGCCGCAGCACGACCTTGCGCACCCCGCCGGGGTACAGCCGCATCCGGGAGAGCTCCCAGCCGGAGAACTCGGCCTGGACGGCCAACCGGATCGAGGCCGTCAACCGGGAGACGTCGCCGTCGATCCGTACCGGGCGGTACTCGTACCGGTCGTCGGTCCAGCCCTCGCCGTCCCGAGTCCCGGCGTACCGATTCCCGGCGCCGGGGTCCTCCGCTTCGCTCGCCGCCACTCGTGCCTCCCGGTTCGTGGTGCCTCGACCGCGGTGATCTCCGGATGAACGCCCGATGACCGCCGGACCGACCCACCATAGGTCGGCCGCCCGATCCCGGGCCACCATCAGCGTGCTCAGACCGGGTCGCTGACGTCGTCCAGCGCGGTCCGGATCTCGGCGGGCAGGGTGAGATCGTCCGCGGCCAGCGACGCCCGCAGCTGCGCCGCGTCCCGCGCCCCGACCACCGCGGAGGCCACCCCGGGCCGGTCCCGCACCCAGGTCAGCGCCACCGACAGCGGCGAGGCGCCGAGGCCGTCGGCCGCGGTCAGCACCGACTGCACGATCCGGTTCGCGTGCGCGGTCCGCCGGGTCTCGACGTAGGAGGCCAGCACCGCGCTCGCGGCGCGCGAGTCGGCCGGGGTGCCGTCGGTGTACTTGCCGGTCAGCACCCCGCGCCCGAGCGGTGCCCAGGCCAGCAGGCCGAGGCCGTGGTGAGCGGCCGCGGGCAGCAGCTCGGCCTCGGCCTCCCGGGCCAGCAGCGAGTACTCGACCTGCGCCGACACCGGCCGGACGACGGCCGGGTCCGGGCCTGCGGCGGCCCGCCCGGCGACCGTGGCCAGCTGCCAGCCGCGCGGCGCGACCAGGCCGGCGTAGCGCACCCGGCCGGAGTAGACGGCGACCTGCACCGCGGACAGCGTCTCGTCCAGTGGCACCCGCGGGTCCCAGCCGGGGAACTGCCAGAGGTCCAGGTGCTCGACGCCGAGCCGGCGCAGCACCGCGTCCAGCGAGGCCAGCAAACCCGCCCGCGACGCCCGCTCGCCGAGCGGTCCGGCGAGCGCGGCACCCCGCCCGGCGACGACGACGTCGTCTCGGCGCACCGCCCCGCGCAGCAGCCCGCCGAGCACCTGCTGGGCGGCGCCACCGCCGTAGTCGTCGGCGGTCTCGACGAGCGTGCCGCCCGCGTCGACGAACGCGGTCAGCTGGGCCCCGGCATCCTCAGGAGAGGTGCCGTCTCCCCAGGTCATCGTGCCCAGTCCGATGCGGGACACCTCCAGGCCGCTGCCGCCGACCGGTCTGCGTTGCACGGTGCCGAAGCCTATGCCCGCGGGCCCCGTTCATCGGCGAGGGCGCGCACTGTGACCCACGTCAACCCGGGTACGGTCACGGCCCGTGATGGATCAGGCCGACGGCCCGGCGGCGCCGCCCGTCCGGGGCCGCTCATGAGCTGGCTCGAGGTACTCGTCCTCGGGCTCGTCCAAGGGCTCACCGAGTTCCTGCCGGTCTCCTCGTCGGCGCACCTGCGGATCGCCTCCGAGGTCCTCTTCCAGCGTGACCCGGGGGCCGCCTTCACCGCGGTGTCCCAGCTCGGCACCGAGGCGGCGGTGATCGTCTACTTCGCCCGCGACATCTGGCGGCTGTTCATGACCTGGGTACGCGGGTTCCGCGACGCCGAGGTCCGGCAGACCGACGACTACCGGCTGGCCTGGCTGGTGATCCTCGGCTCGATCCCGATCGCCCTGCTCGGGGTGCTGCTGAAGGACCAGATCGAGACCGTGGCCCGCAACCTCTGGCTGATCGCCACCACGCTGATCGGCTTCGGCGTCCTGCTCGGACTCGCCGAGCGCTTCGGGCGACAGGTGAAGCCGATCGAGAAGATCACCTGGCGGGACGGCGTCCTGCTCGGCCTGGCGCAGGCGATGGCCCTGGTCCCCGGGGTGTCCCGCTCCGGCGGGACGATCACCGCCGGGCTCGCGCTGGGCCTCACCCGGCCCGCGATCGTCCGCTACTCGTTCCTGCTGGCCATCCCCTCGGTGTTCGGCGCCGGGCTGTTCACGCTGCCGGACGTCTTCGCCGGGGACGGCCCGTCCGGGGCTCAGATGCTGGTCACCGTGGCCGTGGCGTTCGTCGTCGGGTACGCAGTGATCGCCTGGCTGCTGCGGTTCGTGCAGAACAACACCGTCTACGTGTTCGTGGCCTACCGGATCGCGCTCGGGGCGGCCCTGATGGCCGCGTTGGGCCTCGGCGCCGTCCAGCCGTACTGACGCGGCCGTGGCGCGCCGCGGTGGCGGGCCACGGTGCGTGCGGGGGCGCCGAGCCGGATCGGTGATCTCCCGTAGCCTCGGCGGTCGTGACGACGTTGATCCTGCTCCGGCACGGGCGCTCCACCGCGAACACCGCGGGGGTCCTGGCCGGTCGCACGCCGGGGATCGAACTCGACGACCGCGGCCGTGAGCAGGCCGACAAGGTCGTGTCGCGGCTCGCCGACCTGCCGATCGCGGAGATCGTCACCTCGCCGCTGATCCGCTGCCGGCAGACGGTCGCCCCGCTGGCCAGCGCCCGCGGGCTGGAGCCGGTCGTCGACGACGGGCTGGCCGAGGTCGACTACGGTGCCTGGACCAACCGGGCGGTCTCCGAGCTGGCCAAGGAGGACCTGTGGCGGGTGGTGCAGGCGCACCCGTCCGCCGCGGTATTCCCGGACGGCGAGGGTCTCGCCGCGATGCAGGCCCGTTCGGTGGCCGCGGTGCGCCGGCACGTCCGGCGGGTCGCCGCCGAGCACGGCGACGACGCCGTCCTGCTCGCCTGCAGTCACGGGGACGTGATCAAGGCGGTGCTGGCCGACGCGCTGGCCTGCCACCTGGACAACTTCCAGCGGATCGTCGTCGACACCTGCTCGGTGAGCGTGATCACCTACACCGAGCTGCGGCCGTTCGTGGCGCGGATGAACGAGCAGTCCGGCGACGTCGCCGGACTGGTCCCGAAGCCGAAGGAGTCGCAGGCAGGCGACTCGGCCGAGCCCGCGGTGCCGGCGTCGGACGCCGTCGTCGGGGGCTCCACGAACGCGTGAGATAGGGTGATCCCGCTCGCCGCGTCCCGGGGGCGGCAGTGGTGAAGGACACTGGTGACGACGCTGTTCGGGGCCGGTGTGCACGACCGCGGGGATGCTCCCGGACCCGCTCTCGCCTACCCTGGGAACGGTCATGGCACGCGTCATCCACGTCTTCCGCCGTCCCGACCGCTTCGTGGCCGGGACCGTCGGCGAGCCCGGCGATCGCGCCTTCTACCTGCAGGCGATCGAGAGTTCCCGCACGATCAGCGTGCTGCTGGAGAAGCAGCAGGTCTCGGTGCTGGCGGAGCGCATCACCGCGCTGCTCGGTGAGGTCGGCAAGCGGTTCGGCGAGGACAACCTCGCCGCCGACGAGCTTCCCGGCGTGCCGCAGCCCGGTTCGGACAGCGACCCGCTGACGGTGCCGCTGGAGGAGGAGTTCCGGGTCGGCACCATGGGCCTGGGGTGGGATGCGGACTCCAGCTCGATAGTCGTCGAGCTGCTCGCGGTCACCGAGGAGGAGATCGACGAGTCGGTCGTCCTCGACGACACCGAGGAGGGCCCGGACGCGCTGCGGGTGTTCCTGTCGCCGACCGCGGCGAAGGCGTTCGCCGACCGGGCCGAGAAGGTGGTCGACGCCGGGCGCGCCCCGTGCCCGCTGTGCGCCGAGCCGCTGGACCCGGAGGGTCACGTGTGCGTCCGGCTGAACGGTTATCACGACCGCAACCCGGTGGCCGAGGCGGAGTGAGCCCGGCGCCCGACCTGCGCGACCCGGCCGTGCTGGAGGTCTTGGACCGGGGCCGCATCGAGATCACCGGGCGGCTGGTCGACGCGTCCAACGCGACCCTGTTCGGCACCGCGACCCTGGACGGCATCGAGCTGCGCTGCGTGTACAAACCGGTCCGCGGTGAGCGCCCGCTCTGGGACTTCCCGGACGGGACGCTGGCCGGCCGCGAGGTCGCGGCGTACCTGATCTCCCAGGAGGCCGGGCTGCGGGTCGTCCCGCCGACCGTCCTGCGCGCGGAGGGGCCGTTCGGGCCGGGAATGGTGCAGGCCTGGGTGTCCTCCGGCGACGAGAGCGCGCTGTCCGACCCGTCCTCGGACGAGGCGGCGGAGCTGGACGGCGAGATCGACGAGGAGACGATCCAGCTGGCCGCCGAGTCGCTGGTCGAGCTGTGCGAGCCGGGCGAGGTCCCGGACGGCTGGCTGCCGGTGCTGCGCGCCCGGGACGGCGCCGGGGACCCGATCGTGCTGGTGCACGCCGACCGCCCGCAGTTGCGGGCGATGGCGCTGTTCGACGTCGTCGTGAACAACGCCGACCGCAAGGGCGGGCACGTGCTCGTCGGCGGCGACGGCGGCGTGTACGGCGTCGACCACGGCCTGACCCTGCACCGCGAGCCGAAGCTGCGGACCGTGCTGTGGGGCTGGACCGGCGAGGAGCTCGGCGAGGAGCTCACGACGGTGCTCAAGGAGCTGCGCGGGCGGCTGGCCGGGGACTTCGCCGACACGCTGAACGAGCACGTGACCCGCGCGGAGGTCGCGGCGCTGCGCTCCCGGATCGATCTGCTGCTGGGGGAGCCGCGGTTCCCGGGGCCGGACGGCTACGGCCCCGCCATCCCCTGGCCCGCGTTCTGACCCTGCGCCGCCCGGCTCGCGGATCACCCGTCCGTACTCCGGCCGTGCCCGCGCACCAGCTGCGCGATCTCGCGGACGGCCATGGCCAGCGCGAACGTCCCGAACACACACCCGAGGACGACGGCGTCGAGGGCCAGCCCGAGGAACGCCCCGGCGACCGTGCCGGGGGCGGCCGACAGCGCGAGCAGCCGCCCCCACCGAGCCGACGCGGTGCCCTGACGCAGGTGCACGACCGACCCGACGATCGAGTTCGGGATGAACATCAGCAGCGACGTGCCCGCGGCGACGTGCAGCTCGACCCCGTACAGCAGCACCAGCGCCGGTACCGCGAGCAGCCCACCACCCAGTCCCATCGCCCCGGCCCAGGCCCCGATCACGAGCCCGACGAGCACCGTCGTCGAGTGCAGGAACCAGGGGTTCGCGAGCCCGTACGCCGGCACCAGGGCCTGCGCGAGCAACGGCAGGCCGAGCGCGTCGACGAACAGCTTGGCCGCCGTGAGCAGCAGGATCACGATCAGCAGGACCCGCAGGACCGTCTCGGACGCCCGGGCCAGCAGCGGCGGCCCGACGAACCCGCCGACGGTCCCGCCGATGATCAGCCCGGTACCGACCTGCAGGTCCAGCGCACCCCCACCGGCCGCGTAGGTGGCGGCCCCGGCGGCGCACACGCCGATGTTGGCGATCGTCGACGTGCCGTGCACCCGGGCCCGTGACATCGCGGCGAACCGGTCCAGGGCGGGTACGAACAGCACCCCGCTGCCACCGCCGATCAGCCCGCCGACGACGCCGCCGGTCAGCCCGATCCCCGCGACCAGCCGGGGCCGGCCGGCCCCGGCTCGGTCCGCGGGCTCCGGCGACCCGGCCCGGTCCGCGGCGCCGGAGCGGCTCGCCGGTTCCTCCGGAACGGGACGGCCGCCGGCGGGGGATGGGCGGCCGCAGCTCATGCCCGCGATTCTCGACCCGCGCCGCCGGCCGGGCCCGGGCGGTTCCACGGTGTGGGAGGCATGGGCGGGATACGGTCGGCGGCATGGCTCTCCCCGCCCCGCAGCGGATCACCGTGCCCGGCACGACCCGCGACGAGACGACCCTGTCCGTACACGACACCGGGGGCGAGGGCCCGGCGGTGCTCCTGCTGCACGGCTGGCCCGACCGGGCCACGCTGTGGGCGCACCAGGTGGACGCGTTGGCCGCCGCCGGGTACCGCGTCGTCGCGCCGGACCTGCGCGGGTTCGGTGACTCGGACCGGCCGGAGGAGGTCGAGCACTACCGGATGGCGGCGCTGCGCGGTGACGTCCTCGGTGTCGCCGACGCGCTGGGCATCGACCGGTTCGCGCTCGCCGGGCACGACTGGGGCTCCGCGCTCGGCTGGGCACTGGCGATGAGCTCGGACCGGGTCACCCGCTACGCCGCGTTCTCCGTCGGGCACCCGGCCGCGTTCGCCACCGCCGGGTTCCGGCAGAAGGCGATGTCCTGGTACATGCTCTGGTTCCAGTTTCCGGGCGTGGCCGAGAAGGTGCTGCCCGCGGACGACTGGCAGTTCCTGCGGGCCTGGGCGCACGCGTCGTTCCCGGAGGCGCACCCGCTGCCCGCCCGCCAGATCGCCGACCTGTCCCGGCCGGGCGCGCTGACCGCGTCGCTGAACTGGTACCGGGCCAATGTGGACCCGGCGACGTTCGTGCCGACCGAGGTCCCGCAGGTGCCGACGATCTCGATCCCGGTGCTGGGCGTGTGGAGCGGCGGTGACATGGCGCTGACAGAGGGGCAGATGCGGCGCTCGTCGGAGGTCTGCACCGACTTCCGGTTCGAGCAGGTCGACGGCGTCGGACACTGGATCCCGGCCGAGGCCCCGGAGCGGGTCTCGGAACTGTTGCTGGACTTCCTGGGCTCCTGACCGGCCCGTGGCGCCCGATCGTGCGGGGAACCACCCGCGCACGTCGAGAGGTACAGCACGGTCGTCGCGCCGAGATCGGACAGCGCTGCTGTACCCGCGACGGCGGGGCCGGCCACGTGGCCGCGCCGAGGGCGACACGCGGTCGTGATGCAGCGAACGGCGGGCCGGAGGCGCGGAACGGGCGGCCGGGGGCCAGGATGGGAATCCGGCCCGGGGCGCCGCGCGAGCGCGGCGCCGCGGACACGCGCGGCCCGGCCGCGGACGAGAGGCCACAGAAGACGGAGGAGCGGATGGCGGAGAAGAGCCGGATCGGGGTCACCGGGCTGGCGGTGATGGGGGCGAACCTCGCCCGCAACATGGCCCGCCGCGGCTTCGGCGTGGCGGTGCACAACCGCACCACCGCGAAGATGACCGAGTTCATCGAGGACTACGGCGACGAGGGCGCCTTCACCGGCGCCGAGACGCTGCAGGAGTTCGTGGACGCGCTGGAGACCCCGCGCAAGGTCGTCGTCATGGTGAAGGCCGGCAAGCCGGTGGACGCCGTCATCGAGGAGATCGCCCCGCTGCTCGACCCCGACGACATCATCATCGACGCCGGCAACTCGCACTTCCCGGACACCGACCGGCGCACCGCGTACTGCGCGGAGCGGGGCCTGCGGTTCATGGGGATCGGCGTGTCCGGCGGCGAGGAGGGCGCGCTCAACGGGCCGAGCATCATGCCCGGCGGGGACCCGGCGGCCTACGCCGAGGTCGAGGAGATCCTCTCCGCGATCGCCGCGGACGTGGACGGCACCCCGTGCTGCACGCACGTCGGTCCGGGCGGTGCCGGGCACTACGTGAAGATGGTGCACAACGGCATCGAGTATGCCGACATCCAGCTGATCGCCGAGGCCTACGACCTGCTTTCGCACGTCGCCGGGCTGTCCGCGCCGGAGATCGGGAAGATCTTCGAGCAGTGGAACACCGGCGACCTCGAGTCGTTCCTGATCGAGATCACCGGCATCGTGCTCGGCAAGACCGACGAGCGGACCGGGCGGCCGCTGGTCGACGTCATCGTCGACCAGGCCGAGCAGAAGGGCACCGGGCGCTGGACCGCGATCGACGCCCTCGACCTCGGCGTCCCGCTCACCGGGATCACCGAGGCGGTGTTCGCCCGCACGCTGTCCGCGCTGCGCGACGAGCGCCGGGCCGCGTCGACGACGCTGGCCGGCCCGACGCCGGGGGCGGGTGAGAACACGGACCGGCTGGTCGAGGACATCCGGCAGGCGCTCTACGCGTCCAAGGTGGTCGCGTATGCCCAGGGTTTCGCGCAGATGCGGGCCGCCTCGCAGGTCAACGGCTGGGACCTGGACCTCGGCGCGATGGCGCGGATCTGGCGCGGCGGCTGCATCATCCGGGCCCAGTTCCTGAACCGGATCACCGAGGCCTACGAGCAGCACCCGGACCTGGACAACCTGCTGATGGTCCCGTACTTCACCGAGGCCGTCGGAGGAGCGCAGGAGGCCTGGCGGCGGGTCGTCGTCACGGCGACCGAGCAGGGCGTCGCGGTCCCAGCGTTCTCGTCGAGCCTGTCCTACTACGACGGTTACCGGCGTGAGCGTGGGCCGGCGAACCTGGTGCAGGGCCTGCGCGACTACTTCGGGGCGCACACCTACCACCGGGTCGACGCCGACGGTGCCTTCCACACCCGCTGGTCCCAGGACGGCTCCGAGGTCGCCGCCGACTGATCACCGGCCCCCGCACCAGGGCTCCACAACGCAGGCCCGCCCCGACCCCGGGCGCGTTGTGGAGCCGTCGTGCGGGTGTGGCGTGGCTAGTCTCGGAGCCATGACGCGACCGGCGACCGAGGGCGCCCGGTGGACCGAGCGGCTGTTCCGTGCCGCGCTGGTCGTGAAGGGTGTCGACGGCGCGGCGGAGCTTCTCGGGGCGGTCGCGCTGTGGCTGGTCCCCGGCGACTGGATGCACCGGCTCGCGGTCCTGGTCATGGCCCGGGACCTGGTCGGCCCACCGGACGCGCCGCTGGCCCGGCACCTCGTCCACGGCCTGGACGAGTTCGCCCCCGACGCGAACCGGACGTTCGTCGTCGCCTACCTGGCGCTACACGGGGTGATCAAGCTGGTCCTGGTCTGGGCGCTGCTGCGCAGGTGGCTGCCGGCCTACCCACCGGCGGTGGCGCTGCTGGGCCTGTTCGTGGTCTACGAGCTGGTGCACGCCCGGCACACCGGGTCGGTGCTGCTGCCGGTGCTCGCGCTGCTGGACGTCGCGATCATCGTGCTGGTGCTGCGCGAGTACCGGTTGCTGCGGCGGGAGCGCGCGCTCCGGCCGGACGGGCGAGCGGCACCGGGCTGACCCTGGGTGGGCCGGTCAGGCGACGACCGGGAGCCGGTCCAGCACCGCGCGGGCGGCGGCGCGCCCGGCGCGGTCCGCGCCGATCGTGCTGGCCGACGGGCCGTAGCCGACCAGGTGCACCCGCGGGTCGGCGAGGACGGTGGTGTCCAGCGGCTCGCCCAGGACGATCCCGCCGCCCGGTTCCCGGAGTCGCAGCGGGCCGAGGTGCCCGATCGCCGGCCGCCAGCCGGTCGCCCAGAGGATCACGTCTGCCGGCTCGGAGGCACCGTCGTCCCAGTCCACGCCGTCGGGTGTGATCGCGGAGAACATCGGCCTGCGGTGCAGCACCCCGCTCGCGATCCCGGCTCGCACCGCCGGCGTCAGGGGGAGCCCGGTGACGCCGACGACGCTGCGCGGTGGCAGCCCGGCACGCACCCGTTCCTCGACCATCGCGACGGCCGCCCGTCCACGCTCGGCGTCGAAGGGGCCGTCGGTCCAGGCCGGTTCGCGCCGGGTGACCCAGGTCGTCGCGGCCGCCTGCGGGGCGATCTCCAGCAGCAGCTGCACCGCGGTGATCCCGCCGCCGACGACGACCACCCTCCGCCCGGCCATCGCCTCCGGGCCCGGGTAGTCGCGGGCGTGCAGGCTCCACCCGCGGAACGCCGCGGCTCCCGGGTAGGACGGGAGGAACGGCCGGTTCCAGGTGCCGGTGGCGTTGATCAGTTCGTCGGCCCGCCAGGTGGCCCGGTCGGTCTCGACGTCGAGCGGGCCCGACCGGTCCCCGCCGTCCCGGACCGCCCGCACCCGGACCGGGCGGACGACCTGCAGGTCCCGGACCCGCTCGATCTCCGCGAAGTACTCCGGTACCGCGACCCGGGCGGGCCGGGCGTCGGAGCCGTCGTCGGTGAAACCGGACCGGACGCCGGCGACGTCGTGGATGCCGTTCACGGTGCGCATCAGCAGGGTGGGCCAGCGGTGCCGCCACGCCCCGCCCGGACCGTCCTCGCCGTCCAGCAGGACGAAGTCCCGGCCGGGTTCGAGCCCGCCCCGGCGCAGGCCGGCCGCCGCGGACAGGCCCGCCTGCCCCGCGCCGATCACCACCACCCCGGTCCGCTGCACACCGGATGCAACGCTGGGGCCGGCCGTGGCCATCCCGGTGATCGCCGGTCGTGGAGTGTGGCGTTCGCCAGGCGACCGCTGCGCTCCGCAACGGGTGATCACCCAGGGGTTCAGCGCCCCGCGACGTCTGCGACGTCGGCGTTCGCGCCGCAGATCACCAGGGCCGGGCGGGCGTCGGGGTGGCGCCCGAGCACCGTCCGGGCGCCGGCGACCAGGCACCCGGCGGCGGGCTCGGCCCAGATCCCGGCGTGCTCGGCCAGCTCGACGGTGCCGCGCACCGCGTCCGTGTCGGGCACCACGAGCACGTCGTGCACCAGTGCGCGGACGTGGTCGTAGGTCAGCTGCGACGCCGACGGCGCGGACAGCGTCGTGATCGCCGAGGTGATCTCGACCGGCACCGGCCCGCCGGCGCGCAGGGCCGCCGACATGGCCTCCGCGCCGACCGTCTCCACACCCCAGATCCGGGTGTCCGGCAGCAGCGCCCGCACGGCCACCGCGACGCCGGACAGCAGCGCCCCGCCGCCGATCGAGACCAGCACGTCGGTCGGCGGCTCGCCGTGCGCCACCGCGTCCCGGGCCAGCTCCAGCCCGACGGTTCCCTGGGCGGCCAGCACCACCGGGTCGTCGAACGGGTGCACCAGCGTCGCACCGGCCTCGCGCAGCTCCCCGGCCAGCGCGAACGCGGCCGGGATGTCCGGGGTGAGCCGCACGTCCGCACCCGCCGCGCGGGCCGCCGCGACCGAGCGGGCGGGCGCGTTCTCCGGCATGACGACGACCGCCGCCACCCCGGCCGCCCCGGCCATCTCGGCGACGGCGAGGCCGTGGTTGCCGCCGGAGACGGCGACCAGCCCGGCGTCGCGCTCGGCCGCCGACAGCGTCGCCAGCTTGGCGAGCACCCCGCGCGGCTTGAACGACCCGGCGCGCTGCAGCTGCTCCAGCTTCAGCAGCACCGGGGCGCCGAGCAGCGCGCTCAGCCCCGGGGAACGCACGGTGGGGGTGCGCAGCACCCCGCCGGAGATCCGCTCCGCCGCCGTCTCGATCGCTGCCAGGTCGACCAGGTCGCTCACCCGGGGACCGTAACCCCGCCCGGCGCTGCGCCGTCGGACGGCGCACTGTCCCGGAGCGCGGACTGTCTACCGGAGGGCACTGTCTGTCGGAGAGCACTGTCTGCGGGAGGGCACTGTCTGCCGGACGGTCGGTAGACAGGCCCCGCTCGCTCCGGGACGATCCGGGCGGTGCCGATGCGCGCTCCGCACGGTCGGCGCGGTCGGCGCGGTCGGCCGGGACGAGGAGGTCACGCGCGATGACGCGACGCTGGATCGAGGCCACGACACTCGGCGACCTGGTCGGCCGCCGGGCGGTCGAGCGCCCGGAGGCCGAGGCCCTGGTCTTCCCCGGCGAGCGCGTGACCTACGCCGGCCTGGCCGCACGATCCGCCCGGCGGGCCCGGGAGCTGGCCGGGCTCGGTGTCGGCCAGGGGGACCGGGTGGCGATCCTGCTGCCGGCCGGCGCGGAGCTGCTGGTGACGCTGCTCGGGACGACGACGCTCGGCGCGATCGCGGTCCCGGTGAACGCCCGGTTCCGCGGCACCGAGATCGTCGGGGTGCTCGCCGGATGCGGGGCGCGGGTGCTGGTGACCGCCCCCGAGCTGCTGGAAACGGTCGAGGACTGCCTGCCGGTCGAGGACTGCTCGCCGGTCGCGGGCGGGCGGCGCCCGGCGGCGCCGGAGCTGGAGCACGTCGTGGTCCCGGCCCCGGCCGCCGATCCGCCGGGCGCCGTCGGCGCGGACCGGCTCGCCGCCGGGATGGTGGCCACGGCGGTGCTCGACGAGCTCGCGGCCGCGGTCCGGGTGCGGGACACCGCGGTGCTCGTCCACACCTCCGGCACCACCGCCGCGCCGAAGGGCGCGATGCTCGCCCACGAGGCGCTGGTCCGGCTGGCGTTCGGGATCGGGGACCGGCTCGGCTGGACCCCGGACGAGCGGGTGTGGACCGCGATCCCGCTGTTCCACGGCGGCGGGATCACGTTCGCGCTGAGCTGCCTGGCCGCCGGTGCGACGTTCGTGCATCCCGGCTTCTTCGATCCGGGCAGCACCCTCGAGCAGCTGACCGAGGAGCGGGTCACGGTCGCGCTGGCCGCCTTCGAGACGATCTGGATGCCGGTGCTGAACCGGCCGGACTTCGCTGCGTTCGACCTGTCCCGGATCCGCCAGGTGATGGCCGTCGGCGTGCCGGAGCGGTTGCGGGACATGGCGTCCCGGTTGCCGCAGGCGGTGCACGTGTCCTGCGTGGCGATGACCGAGTCGTCGGCGTTCCTGACCCTGAACCGGCCGGACGACCCGGCCGAGGCGCGGGCGACGACCGGCGGCCACCCGATGCCCGGGATGCGCTGCCGGGTGGTGGATCCGGAGACCGGAGCCGATGTCGCTCCCGGGACGCCGGGCGAGCTGTGGTTCCGCGGCCCGAACGCCTTCGACGGCTACTTCCGCGACCCGGCCGCCACCGCCGCGGCCTTCACCGACGACGGCTGGTTCCGCACCGGGGACCTGGTCGTCGCCGACGACGACGGCCGGCTCACCTTCCGGTCCCGGCTCAAGGACATGCTGAAGGTCGGCGGGGAGAACGTGGCGGCGGCCGAGGTGGAGGGGTTCCTGCTCGGGCACCCGGCGGTGGACCTGGTCGCGGTCGTCGCCGCGCCGGACGCCCACTACGTCGAGGTGCCGTGCGCCTTCGTCCGGCGCCGGCCCGGTCACGAGGTCACCGCGCAGGAGTTGATCGAACACTGCCTGGGCCGGATCGCGACCTTCCGGGTGCCGCGTTACGTCCGGTTCGTCGAGGAGTTCCCGATGTCCGGCACGAAGATCAAGAAGTTCGAGCTGCGCGAGCGGATCGCCGCCGAGCTCGCGGCCGCCGGGATCGCCGAGGCCCCGCGGCTCCAGGGGCCGGGCTCCCCGGCGGAGCGGACGGCCGTTCCGCCGGAGCAGGTGGGATCCCCGGCGGAGGCGTGATCACTCCGTCCCCGGCACCGGGGTCGTCCCTGTGGCGGCCGGGGCGCGCCCCGGCCGCGGCGCCTCGGTGACTCCCGCCGCGGCGAGTTCCCCGGCGATCCGGTCCCGGAGCCGGAACTTCTGCACCTTGGTCCCGGACATCGGGAACTCCTCGACGAACCGGACGTAGCGCGGGACCTTGTACGTCGAGATCCGGCCCAGGCAGAACGCGATCATCTCCTCGGCCAGCGCCGCCGAGGCCACGTGCCCGTCGCGCAGCTCGACGAAGGCGCACGGCACCTCGCCGTAGCGGGCGTCCGGTGCCCCGACGACCTGCACGATCCCGGCCGCCGGGTGCTCGGAGAGGAACCCCTCCACCTCGGCCGCCGCCACGTTCTCCCCGCCGACCTTGAGCACGTCGCCGAGCCGGGAGCGGAAGCGCAACCGGCCGTCGTCGTCGGCGACGACCTGGTCCCCGGAGGCGAACCAGCCCGCGGCGTCGATCCGTGCGGCCGTGGTGTCCGGGTCCCGGTGGTAGTGGGCCAGGCGGGACGTTCCGCGGAACCGGAACTCACCGGGCGTCCCGGGCGGAACCGGCAGCCCGCTGCCCGGGTCGACGACCGCCGCCTCCATGTGCCGCAGCGGCCGCCCGCTGGTGGTGGCGCGGACCTCGGCCGGGTCGTCCGGGGCCCCCATGCAACAGAACCCGAACGACTCGGTCATCCCCAGGCAGGACAGCTGCACCGCCTGCGGTACCCGAGCCTGCATCGACCGCATCCGCTCGGGCGCCCCGACGTTGATCACCAGCCGCAACGCCGACAGGTCCCGGGCGCCGAACGTGGGGTGGTCGAGCACCGGCAGCCAGATCGTCTCGAACGCCGGGAACGCCACCGTGCAGCGTTCCGCCTCCAGCTGGTCGAGCGCCCGGCCGGGCTCGAACGTCCCGGCGTGCACGAAGCCGCACCGCCCTGCCAATGCGGCCAGCGCGACGTCGTACCCGCCGCAGTGGAACATCGGCAGCGGCGTCCAGAAGCGGTCGTCGGGGGTGAGCCCGAGCCGCTCTGCGACGGCGGCGCCCTCGTCGGTCATCGAGCGGTGGTCGTGCACGCAGCCGCGCGGCTGCGAGGTGGTGCCCGAGGTGTAGAGCATGATCGCCGGCGTGTCCGGGCGCACGGCGGCGCGGGCCCGGGCCAGATCGTCCGGGGAGCTGCGGGCGGCGGCCGCGGCGAGGGCGTCCCGGCCGGTGACGCCGGTGGGCGCGTCCGGTCCGGTGTGGTCCAGGACGACCACGGTGCGCAGCGCGGTCCCCGCCCCGGGCAGGTGCGGGTCGAGCAGCGGGAGGAACTCCGAGGTGGTCAGCAGCAGCACCGGTCCGGCGTCACCGAGCAGGTGCGCGGCCTCGTGCTCGCGCATCCGCACGGTGAGTGGCACGGTGATCGCGCCGATCGCCGAGGCGGCCAGCCAGTACCGCACCGCGTCCAGGCCGCCGTGCAGGAGCACCGCCACCCGGTCCCCGGGCCGGACGCCGAGTCCCAGCAGGGCGGCGGCGTCGGACCGGACGAGGTCGCGCAGCTCCGGCCAGGACGCCCGGCCGTCGGGGAGGACGACCTGCTGGTCCGGCGCGGCCGCCGCGCAGGCGTCGAGCAGGTCGGAGACGGTGTCCTCGGCCATCGGCCCTCCGTCGGGCATCGTCGTTCTCAGCCTGACTAACGGTCGTTTGACAAGCTAGCGGGTGCTGCCGAGAGTGGACAAGGTGTCGTCTCCGCCGAAGCCGCCGAAGCCGCCCACCGAGGACGAGCTCGCCGCGCTGGTCGGCCACCGGTTCCCCGGCGGCCGCGCGCTCGCCGAGCCGTACCTGGACTGGCTCGTCCGGGACGCCCTCGGTGCGCCGCAGCGGACGCCCGGCGTCGGCACGGCGCACCCCGCGGTGGCGTTCGGGATGGCCCAGGGTGGGGTCGGTCTGGAGCTGGAGGACGTCTTCACGCTGTTCGGGGCGTCCTCGGCGGACGGGCCGATGCTCGGCGAGTGGTCGCTGCGGCTGCACCGGCCGTTGCGCACCGGGACGGCCTACGCGGTCGCCGCCCGGGTCGAGCACGTGCGGCGGACCCGCGGTCGCAGCGGGGTCTTCGATCTCGTGACGCCGAGGATCGAGCTGATCCCGGACGGTCCGGGGGAGAGCGGGGCGGTCGAGGTCGAGGTGCGACCGACCTACGTCTTCCCGCGGCGCGATCCCGGCTCGGCCCCGGACGACGGTGCCGGGTCAGGGTCCGGGCGCTCTGTGGACGCCGGTCGCGCCGGTGATCCCGGGGCGGGCCGTGCGGGGTCGGCCGAGGATCCGGTGGGCGAGTCGTTGCCGGAGCTCTCGCTGGAGGTCCGCCCGGAGCCGATGAAGGTGATGGCGGCGATCCTGCGCGACCCGAACATGATCCACCTGGAGCCGGCCGAGACGGCCCGGCTCGGGATGGGGGAGCGGGTGGTGAACCAGGGACCGCTCAACCTCGGGTACGTGCTGACGATGCTCGCGGGGTTCGCGGGCGGGGTGGACCGGGTCCGGGCCGCGACGTTCCGGTTCCTCGGTCCGGTGCACGCGGGGGACCGGGTCACCGCGGGCGGGGTGGTCACCGGCGCCGGGCCGGACCGCGTCGAGTGCGCGGTGTGGCTGGACGTCACGGGTGGTGGGGCGCGTGTTCATCGGGTGGTGTCCGGCACGGCCGTGCTGGAGCGGCGGGACGGCCTTGCGCCGGACCGCAGCTCGTGACACTGTAAAACGATCGTTTGGTAGGCGACTGCCGTAAGGGGTGTCATGCCGCGCTACGACGTCGTGGTGATCGGTGCCGGGGCCGCGGGCCTGTCCGCGGGTGCGTTGCTGGCCCGGGAGGGCAAGCGGGTGGTGGTGCTCGACCGCAGCCCGTACCTGGGTGGGCGGGCGATGGCCGTCCCGGACGAGGGGTTCACCGTCAACCTGGGTGGGCACCTGATCGAGGACGGTGGTTCCGGGATCACCAAGGTCTTCGAGCACGTGGGCAAGGAGCTGGTCCACGGCGAGGTCTCGAACGACATGCCGATCTGGGACAACGAGCGGGGCTGGACCTCGATCCGGGACCGCTACACCGACCGGACCGAGCTGAAGAAGGTCATCAAGGCGTTGGTCGAGACCCCCTACGACGCGCTCGACGCGTGGGACGACCGGCCGCTGCGCGAGTGGATCCACCAGTACACCGACGACCAGGGCGTCGTCGATCTGTTCGAGTTCATCTCGGTGCTCGAGTGCATGACCGACAACTGGTACGACCACTCCGCCTCGGACAACCTCTACGTGCGCAAGATGCACTTCGAGGAGAAGGGCACCGCCGCCTACTCGTGCTGGCCCGGTCAGGGCTGGGACGGGATCTGGCGGGACCTGGCCGACGCCATCACCGAGCACGGCGGTGAGCTGCGGCTCGGCACGTCCGTCGAGCGAGTCGTGATCGAGGACGGCGAGGTGCGCGGCGTCGCGGTCGGGCGCGAGCCGAAGGTGCTGCCCAACGAGTTCTTCGAGGAGGAGATCCTCGAGGCCGACGCGGTGATCTCCACGCTGCCGGTATGGAACGTGCTGAACGTGGTGCCGCGCACCGCGCTGCCCGAGTGGTACGCGAGCCAGATCGACTTCCTGGCCCAGGACAAGTTCCGGATCGCCTGGCTGGGGCTCTACCTGGCCACCGAGGAGCCGGTCGCCAGGTTCGACCCGCGCGAGCTGTCCACCTGGACGTCGACGCCGTCGACGGACTGCTCGGGCTTCATGTTCGACCAGAGCGCGATGGACCCGTCCTGCTCGCCGCCGGGCACGCACCTGCACGTGATGGGCGCGATCATCCCCGGCGCGAAGGGGCGGGACGACGAGTGGTGCCGGGCCACCCTGGAGGCCTTCGAGCGCGACGCGGAGACCATGTGGCCGCAGTTCGCGAAGCCGGTCTGGCGGCGCAGGCACAAGGTGTTCGAGCCGAGCTTCGGGGTGATCCAGATGCCCGGGCTGGTCGGGCGCTACCGGCCGCACTGGCGGGCCCCGAACGTCGAGGGCCTGTGGTTCGCCAGCGAGACGTTCCGCAGCCGTGGGATCGGCACCGACCGTGCCGCCCGTGCCGCGCTGACCTGCGTCGAGGACTACCTGGGTGCCCGGATCCCGGCGTTCGGCGACGGCTGGAGGTACTGAAATGGTGGAGGTACTGAGGTGAAGCCGCTGCAGCTGGGTGTGCCGGGCCAGATCATGCCGCCGGCCGATGCCGCGGTGCGCTTCGCCCGCCGCGCCGAGGACGACGGCTACGACGCCGTCTGGTGGCCGGACCACCTCATGGGCTGGCACGCCGACACGATGTGGACCCCCGACCTCACCCCGCTCGCCGACGTGCAGTCCAACCCGCACGTCTACTTCGACCCGATGGTGATGATGGGCGTGGTCGGGGCGCAGACCGAGCGGATCAAGGTCGGGGTCGTCGTCACCGACCTGATCCGCCGGCACCCGGCGATGGCCGCGGCCACCGCGCTCACGCTGGACCACGTCACGAAGGGCCGGGCGATCATCGGCCTGGGGTCGGGCGAGAAGCTCAACGTCACCCCGTACGGGATGGACTTCGACAAGCCGGTCGCCAAGCTGTCCGAGGGCATCGACGTGATGCGGCTGCTCTGGGAGGCCGACGGGCCGGTCGACTACGAGGGCCGGTTCCACCGGCTGGACTCCGCGGTACTCGGGCTCTCGCCCTACGGCGAGGAGCCGCCGGAGATCTGGACCGCGGCACACGGACCGCGGATGCTGCGCCTCACCGGGGCCAAGGCCGACGGCTGGCTGCCGACGAAGATGACCGCCCCGGACTACGCCTCGTCGCTGGCGACGATCCGCCGCTCGGCCGAGGAGAAGGGGCGCGACCCGGACCGGTTCACCCCCGGCATGCTCGGCTACGTCCTCATGGGACCGGACGAGGAGACCGTGCGGCGGCTCACCGAGGCCCCGCTGGTGCGGGCGCTGTGCGTGCTGCTGCCCTCGCAGGTGTTCCGGGAGCTCGGCGTGGAGCCGCCGCTGGACGGCGGTCCGCACGGGTCCGGGTTCCACGACTTCATCCCGTCCACGATCGAGCGGGCCGAGTCGTTGCGGATCATCGACGCGATCCCGCCGGAGGTGGTGCGGCACTACGCCTTCTGCGGCACCCCGGAGCAGGTCGCCGAGGAGCTCCACGAGTACCGGGAGGCCGGGCTGGAGCACCTGGCGATGTGGAACATCACGCCGTTCGGGGACCCGTCACTGGCGAAGTGGTCGTTCGGGGCGATGGCCGAACTGAAGAAGCGGGTGGGCATGTGAGCAGTGCACGCACCGCGGTGGACGCGTACTTCGCGGCGATCAACTCCGACCGGTTCGCCGACCTGGCCGCGGTGTTCGCCACCGACGTCGAGATCGTCACCACCGGTGCGCCGCCGGTGATCGGGCGGGAGGCGGCGCTCGCGCACTTCCCGGTGGTCCTCGCCGGGTACTCGAGCCACGACGACGCGGTCACCCGCTGGATCGAGGCCGGGGACACGGTCGTCTGCGAGATCGCCTTCAGCGGGACGCTCACCGACGGCCGGGCGGTCACGTTCGACGCGCTCGACGTCTTCGACACCGCGGACGGGTGGGTCACCCGGGTCGGCACCTGGTTCGACACCCGCTCGGTGGCCCGCCAGATCAAGGGCTGACGGGTGCCCCAGGAGACGCCGCAGGGGATGCCGCCGCTGGGCGTGACGATGCCGGTCGACGACGGGCTGGACGTGCCGGACTACGTGGCGCTGGCCCGGGCGGCGGAGGCGGCCGGCTACGACTCGGTCTGGTGCGGCGAGGTGGCCGGTCCCGAGGTGTTCTCACTGCTCGGGGTGCTGGCCGCGAGCACGTCGCAGGTCCGGCTGGGCACCGGCATCGCGAACGTCTACGCCCGTTCCGCGGCGCTGGCCGCGATGGGGTTCGCGACGCTGTCCTCGGCCGCGCCCGGGCGGGTGCTGGCCGGGCTCGGCGCGAGCAGCCCGATGGTCGTACGGGACTGGCACGGCCGCGATCACGACCGGCCGCTGGCCACCGTCGAGGGGTACGTGACGGCGTTGCGGTCGGCCTGGGCGGGGGAGCGGGTCCGTGTGGAGCACCCGCGCACCCGGGGCTTCCGGTCGTCGCTGCTGCCGCCGCAGGCGCCGCCGGTGGTGCTGGCCGCGATGAACCCGCGGATGCTGCGCCTGGCCGGGCGGATCGCCGACGGGGTGTTCCTGACCTGGTGCCCACCGGACGAGGTGCCGGGACTGCTCGCGCACGTCCGGGCGGGGGAGGCCGAGGCGGGGCGCCCGCCGGGCAGCGTGTGGGCGATGGCGTCGTACTGGGCCTATGCCGGCGACCGGTACGACGACGCGATGACCCGGATGCGCCGGCTGGTGCTGCAGTACGCGATGGTGCCGACGCACCGGGGCTCGTTCGCCGGGGCCTGGGACGACCTGGACCGCGCCACCGAGCTGTGGCACGGCGGCGACCGACCCGGCGCGCTGGGCCTGGTGCCGGACGCCGCGGTGCACCGGCTCTGCGCGGTCGGCGACGGCGCGCACGTCGCCGACCGGGCCGCCGACCTGCGGGCCGCCGGGATCGCCCTGCCGGTGCTGCTCACTCCCGGCGCGGAACCCGGTGACGTGGCGGGCCCGCTGGACACGATCACGCGGACCCGGCCCCTCTGCCCGGGCCCGTCGACCTAGCCCATCGACTTCTGACCGTCGACGCTCTCCCGGATGATGTCGGCGTGCCCGCTGTGCTGGGCGGTCTCGCCGATGATGTGCGCGAGCACCTGCCGGGCGCTCCAGGTCGACTCCGCGGGGAACCACGGTGCCGGCGGCAGCGGGTGTGCCAGGTCCAGGTCGACGGTCGCCACCAGCTCGTCGGTCCGTGCCGCGGTCGCCGTGTAGCGGGCGAGCAGCGCCTCCAGGGTGTCGGAGCCGTCGAGCGCGAAGTCGTCGCGCTCGTCGCCGGCATCGGCGAGGCGTTCCCAGTCCTCGGCGCCCGCCACGACGCCGGTCAGGATGAAGTCGACCCAGCCCCGCTCGACGCCCTCGACGTGCTTGAGGATGCCGGCCAGGGTCAGCGCGCTCGCCGTCGAGCGGCGACGGGCATCGTCCTCGGACAGGTTCGCCAAGGTGTGCCGGAGCAGCATCCGGTGTTTGGCGAGCGTCTCCACGATGGCGGCGCGCTCCCCGGTGAGGCCCTTCGCGGCGCCTGTCATCAGGTCGGTCATGGAATCCGCGGTGCTCATCGTCGTCTCCTCAGCCCATCGTCTTCTGGCCGTCGATGGCCTCGCGGACGATGTCCGCGTGCCCGGCGTGCTGGCTGATCTCGGCCAGCATGTGGATCGCGACCCGGCGCACCGACCAGGACGCACCCGGCTCGAACCAGGGCGCGACCGGGAGCGCGTGCGTGGTGTCCAGGTCCGCGCTCCGCAGCACCTCCTCGGTGCGGGCGGCGACCTGCTCGATCCGGGCCCGCAGGTACGCACACGTCTCGTGCTCGGCGAGCACGAACCGGGTGTCCTCCCACTCCGAGCCCGACCAGTCGCCGCCGTTCGTGGCGGCCTCGGCGTCGACCGCGGACCAGTCGACGTCGTCGGTGTAGACCTGCTCGAAGGCGCTCGCGCCCTCGACCGCGAACCGGAACCACTGCTCCTCGGTGTCCGCGACGTGCTTGAGCAGCGAGGCGATCGTCAGCGCGCTGACCGTGCTCGCGGTCCGTGCCTGCTCCTCGGTGAGCCCGGCGGCGGTGTGCAGCAGGAAGCCGCGGTGCCGCTCCAGGGTCGCGATCAGCTCGGCGCGCTCGCCGGTGACGGTGGCCGGGGTGTCGGTATCGGTGACGCTCATGCGGGGCCGCCTCTCGCTCGGGGGCCGGGGCTCCCGGCCCGACGAGAACAACGGTAGGACCCGATGCGGACAGGTCTGGTCCTCGATGTCGGACGGTCCCGACTTTCCTGCGGCGCGGCCCGCGTCGCGAGCGGAACGCGCACCTCTCCGGAGAACGCGCGCGACGCGCCGCGCGCGCTCTCCCCGGAGCCGCGCGTCCTTCCGGTGTCGCGCGCGTTCGGTCCTGCGGGGCGCGCGTTCGGGTGGGCGCCGGGGTACTGGCGGTCAGCCGCTGACCGGCACCACGTCCGGAGCGCCGAGGCGGGCGGCGTCGGCGGTGGCGTCGTCGGGCATCTTCTGGCTCTCCCGCTCGGCCTCCACCCGCTTGAGGTAGTGGTCGACCTCGCGCTCGACCTGCTCGTCGTTCCAGCCGAGTACCGGGGCGACCAGCCGCGCGGTCTCCCCGGCTGCCCCGATACCCCGGTCGAAGGTCTCGATCGAGATCCGGGTGCGCCGGGCGAGGATGTCGTCCAGGTGCCGGGCACCCTCGTGGGACGCGGCGTAGACGGCCTCGGCCCGCAGGTAGTCGTCGGCCCCGGCGAGCGGCTCGGCCAGGGTGGGGTCCTCGGCCACGAGCTCCAGCACCTCGTCGATCAGCGAGCCGTACCGGCCGAGCAGGTGCTCGATCCGGACCGGGTGCAGCCCGCTGCGTGCGGCGAGCAGCTGCGTCGAGTTGCGCAGGGCCGCGAAGCCCTCGGCGCCGAGCAGCGGCACGTCCTCCGTGCAGGAGGCCGGGACCTTGGCGTCCAGCGAGTGCACGGCCGCGTCGACGGCGTCGCGGGCCATCACGCGGTAGGTCGTGTACTTGCCGCCGGCCACCACGACCAGCCCGGGCACCGGCGTCGCGACGGCGTGCTCGCGGGAGAGCTTCGAGGTCGCCTCCGACTCACCGGAGAGCAGCGGCCGCAGCCCCGCGTACACGCCCTCCACGTCCTCGTGCGTGAGCGGCTGCTCCAACACCTGGTTGACGTGCTGCAGCAGGTAGTCGATGTCCGCCGCGCTGGCCGCGGGGTGCGCCTTGTCCAGGTTCCAGTCGGTGTCGGTGGTGCCGATGATCCAGTGCCGGCCCCACGGGACGACGAACAGCACCGACTTCTCGGTGCGCAGGATCAGCCCCGCCTCGCCGCGGATCCGGTCGCGCGGCACGACCAGGTGGATGCCCTTGCTGGCGCGGACCTCGAACTGCCCGCGCTCGTGGGCCATGCCCTGGATCTCGTCGGTCCACACGCCGGTCGCGTTGATGACCTGCTTCGCGCGGACGTCGACCCGCTCGCCGCTCTCCAGGTCCTGCACGGTCGCGCCGACCACCCGTCCGGCGTCCTTGAGCAGCTCCACGACGCGCGCCCGGGTGGCGACGTGGGCGCCGTAGGCGGCCGCGGTACGGGCGATCATCATCGTGTGCCGGGCGTCGTCGACCTGCGCGTCGTAGTACTCCAGCGCGCCGACCAGGGCGTCCCGGCGCAGCGACGGCACGACCTTGCGCGCGCCGCGGCGGGTGAGGTGCCGGTGGTGCGGCAGCCCCCGCGAGCGCCCGGACAGCAGCCCGAGCGAGTCGTAGAGCGCGACGCCGGCACCGGCGTAGAACCGCTCCCACACGTGGTGTTGGAGCGGGTAGATGAACGGCACCGGGCGCACCAGGTGCGGCGCCAGGTGCTGGATCAGCAGCCCGCGCTCCTGTAGCGCCTCGGCGACCAGCCGGAAGTCCAGCATCTCCAGGTAGCGCAGGCCGCCGTGGATCAGCTTGGAGGACCGGCTCGAGGTGCCGGAGGCGAAGTCGCGGGCCTCGACCAGGCCGACCGAGAGGCCACGGGTCGCCGCGTCCAGCGCGGCCCCCGCACCGACGACACCGCCGCCGACGACGAGCACGTCCAGCTCGCGATCGCCCATCCCGCGCAGCGCGGACGTACGGGCCTCCGGGGAGAGTGCCACCGATTTCATGATCAGGCCTTTCGGGTCGAATCTCGGGTCGTGTCTCGGGTCGTCGTGTCTCGCAAGGGGAGTACCCGTTCCCCGCGCGGACGTGCACGGTTGTGCCGCCCGTCGCCCCGTCGTGTGGGGTCGGCGGGGCGACGAGCGCCCCGGCTAGCCGACGTCGACCCAGTCGAGCGTGCGCTGCACGGCCTTCTTCCACTGGGCGTAGCCGGCGTCGCGCGTCTCCGCGTCCCACTGCGGCTCCCAGCGGCGGGCCTCGTTCCAGTTCTCCCGCAGCTCGTCGGCGTTCTTCCAGAACCCGACGGCCAGCCCGGCCGCGTAGGCCGCGCCGAGCGCCGTCGTCTCGGAGACGACCGGACGCGACACCGGCACGCCCAGGACGTCGGCCTGGATCTGCATGCAGAGCTCGTTCATCGTGACGCCGCCGTCGACCTTGAGCACGTCGAGCGCGACGCCGGAGTCCTTCGACATCGCCTCGCTGACGTCGCGGGACTGGTAGCAGATCGACTCCAGGGTGGCCCGGGCCAGGTGCGCGTTGGTGTTGAAACGGGACAGGCCGACGATCGCGCCGCGGGCGTCGGAGCGCCAGTAGGGCGCGAACAGCCCGGAGAACGCCGGTACGAAGTAGACGCCGCCGTTGTCGGTGACCTGGCGCGCGAGGGACTCCGACTGCGACGCGCCGGAGATGATGCCCAGCTGGTCGCGCAGCCACTGCACGGCCGAGCCGGTGACCGCGATCGAGCCCTCCAGGGCGTAGACCACCGGCTCGTCACCGAACTTGTAGCAGACCGTGGACAGCAGCCCGGACTCCGAGCGGACCAGCTCGTTCCCGGTGTTGAGCAGCATGAAGTTGCCGGTGCCGTAGGTGTTCTTGGCCTCGCCGGGGGCGAAGCAGACCTGGCCGACGGTCGCGGCCTGCTGGTCGCCGAGGTCGCCGGTGATCCGGACCTCGCCGCCGAGCGCGCCGCTGCGCAGCGTCGTCCCGTAGCCGGGGGCGTACGAGCTCGGCTTGATCTCGGGCAGCATCTGCCGCGGGATGCCGAAGAAGCCCAGGAGCTCGTCGTCCCAGTTCAGGGTCTCCAGGTCCATCAGCATGGTGCGGCTGGCGTTGGTGACGTCGGTGACGTGCTGCCCGCCGTTCGGGCCCCCGGTCAGGTTCCAGATCACCCAGGTGTCGGTGTTGCCGAAGATCGCGTCGCCGCGCTCGGCGGCCTCCCGGACGCCGTCGACGTTCTCCAGGATCCACTGGATCTTGCCGCCGGAGAAGTAGGTGGCCGGGGGCAGGCCGGCCTTGCGCCGGATGACCTCGCCCTTGCCCTCGCGCTCGAGCGCTGTGGCGATCCGGTCGGTGCGGGTGTCCTGCCAGACGATCGCGTTGTAGTAGGGGCGGCCGTTGCGCCGGTTCCAGACGACCGTGGTCTCGCGCTGGTTGGTGACCCCCAGCGAGACCAGGTCGGACGCGGAGAGCCGGGTCGCGTTGAGTGCGGACTGCAGGCAGGCGTTGGTGCGCTCGATGATCTCGACGGGGTTGTGCTCGACCCAGCCGGCCTGCGGCAGGATCTGCTCGTGCTCCAGCTGGTGGCGTCCCACCTCGTTGCCGGAGTGATCGAAGATCATGAAGCGGCTGCTGGTGGTGCCCTGGTCGATGGCGCCGACGAACTCGGCCATGAGTTCTCCTGTGTCTCGAACGGTTGCGGGTGTGCGGGCGGGCGTGGTCCGGTCAGACCCGCCCGACCTCCTGTGGTGCCTCATCGGCCGGGATGAACCGGTCGATCAGCAGCTTGAACAGGCCGCCGCCGAGGACGGCGCCGACGATCGGGGCGATGATCGGCAGCCACCAGTAGGGCGTGCCGTCGCCGGTGACCCAGGCGGTGTCGTATCCGGTGAGCCACGATGCCAGCCGCGGGCCGAAGTCGCGCGCGGGGTTGATCGCGTAGCCGGCGTTCGAGCCCCAGGCCATGCCGATGCCGACGACGATCAGGCCGATCATGAACGGGGCCATGTTGGCCAGCGGGCCCTTGTTGCGCGGGTGCACCAGCGCGAAGATCACGAACACCAGGATGGCGGTGCCGACCACCTGGTCCAGGAACGCGGTCGGGATCGTGACCGGGTCGCCGGGCAGGGTGGAGAAGATGTCCTGGGTCTCGGTGAGGTTCGGGTCGACCGAGCGGATGAAGTCGGCGTAGGTGACCCGGACGATCAGCGCCGCGACGAACGCGCCCAGCGTCTGGGCCAGGATGAACGGCCCGACCTTGCGCCACGGGAACCCGTCGTAGACCGCGAACGCGACGGTCACCGCCGGGTTGATGTGCGCGCCGGAGATCCGCCCGGCGACGTAGACGCCCAGGACGACGCCCAGCCCCCACGCCCAGGCGACCGAGTCGTGCCCGCCGGCCGAGCCGTCCGGCGTCGTGCTGATCTGCGCGACGACACCGACACCGAACAGGACCAGGATCATCGTCCCGGCGAACTCGGCGCTCATCTCACCCAGCAACGACGGCGCCTTCTCGGCCGGCGCGGTCGGTGGCGGTGCTGCGGCCGGGGTTCCGGCCTTCTCGGAGCTCGTCATCGAACGTCCTTCGCGTGGTTCGCCCTCGTCGGGGCCGGGCGGCCCCGCCGTGCGGAGGCACGCTAGGAGCGGACCGGACCGGCGGCAACGGAGAACGTTCGGCAATGTCGAACGCTGCGGGTCAAGATCGGCTTATGATGGGCCCGTGCCGCGTCCGATCCAGTCCGTCGAACGGGCCGCCGCGTTGCTCCGGTTGCTCGGCGGCGCCGGGCGCCCGCTGGCACTGGCCGAGCTGGCCGCGGCGCTGGACCTGCCCCGGCCCACCGCGCACGGGATCCTCCGCACGCTGCGGGAGGAGGGGCTGGTCGCGCAGGACCCGGACACCGGCCGCTACCTGCTCGGCGACGCCCTGGACCGGCTCGGCACCCCGTGGGACCGGCACGATCTGCGGGCCCGCGCGATGAACTGGGCGGACGCGCTGGCCGCCGGTACCGGCTGCGCGGTGTTCCTGGGAGTCCCGTCCGGCGACGGGGCCGGGGTGGACGTCGTGCACCACGTGTTCCGGCCGGACGGCACCCCGCAGCGACTGCTGACCAACACCGTGCAACCGCTGCACGCGACGGCGTGGGGGATGTGCCTGCTGGCCTTCGCCCCGGCGTCCGTGCGGGCGTCCGAGCCGATGGAGCGCTACACCCGGCGTACCCTGACCGACCCCGCGGTGCTGGCCCGGGAGCTGGACGGGGCCCGGCGCCGCGGCTGGGCGTCCGACCCGGGCGGCTGGGAACCGGGGGTCGGGGGGCTGGCCGTCCCGGTCCGCAGCGGGGGTGGTCTGACGGTGGCCGCGCTCGGCGTCGGGGCGCCGGTCGAGGACCTGTTCGGGCCGGACGGCCGGGCCCGGTCGGAGCCGGTGGTGGAGTTGGCCGCGGCCGCGGCGGAGATCGCCGCCGGGCTGGAGGAACTGACGTGAACCGGGTGGGGCCGGGCCGGGCCGGCGTCCCGGCCGGGGAACGCGTGGTCGCCGCGATCGACCAGGGCACGACGTCGACCCGGTGCCTGCTGTTCACCCGCTCCGGCCGGATGGTGGCGGTGGCCCAGCGCGAGCACCGGCAGCACTTCCCGGCGCCCGGCAGGGCCGAGCACGACGCCGTCGAGATCTGGCGCGCGGTGACCCGGGTGGTGCCCGCCGCGCTGCGCCGGGCGGGGCTCGGCCCGGAGAACGTGGCGGCGCTCGGCATCGCGAACCAGCGCGAGACGACCGTGGTGTGGAACCGGAACACCGGCGTCCCGCTCGCCCGGGCGATCACCTGGCAGGACACCCGCACCGACGGCATCGTCTCCGGCCTGGCGGACTCGGCCGTGCTCTACAGCGAGGTCTCCGGGCTCGGCCCGGCCACCTACTTCGCCGGGCCGCGGTTGCAGTGGCTGCTCGACCACGTCCCCGGCGCGCGCGAGGGCGCCGAGCGCGGTGACGTGCTGTTCGGGACCGTGGAGAGCTGGCTGATCTGGAACCTCACCGGCGGCCCGGACGGCGGCGTGCACGTCACCGACGTCACCAACGCCAGCCGGACCATGCTGATGGACCTGCGGACGCTGGAGTGGTCGCCGCGGTTGTGCGCGGCGCTGCGAGTGCCCCAGGCGATGCTGCCGCGGATCGTGCCGAACGCGCAGGTCTACGGCACCTGCACCGGGCTGCTGCCGGGCGTCCCGGTGGCCGGGGCGCTCGGGGACCAGCAGGCCGCGCTGGTCGGGCAGACCTGCTTCGCGCCGGGCGAGGCCAAGTGCACCTACGGCACCGGCGCGTTCCTGCTGAAGAACACCGGATCCCGGATCGCCTCGTCCGAGGCCGGGCTGATCCCGACCGTCGGGTACCTGCTCGGCGACCGTCCGGTGTACGCGCTGGAGGGGTCGATCGCGATGACCGGCTCGCTGGTGCGGTGGTTCCGGGACGCGCTCGGGATGATCTCCACCGCGGCCCGGATCGAGACGCTCGCGCTGTCGGTGCCGGACAACGGCGGCTGCTACGTCGTGCCGGCGTTCTCCGGGCTCTACGCCCCGCGGTGGAACCCGGACGCCCGTGGCGTGATCGTCGGGCTGACGTCCTACATCCACCGCGGGCACCTCGCGCGGGCGGTGCTGGAGGCGACCGCGTGGCAGACCCGGGAGGTGCTGGACGCGATGAACCGGGACTCCGGCGTCGGCGTCACCCGGTTGAAGGTGGACGGCGGGATGACGGCGAACCACCTGCTCATGCAGTGCGTCGCGGACGTGCTCGACCTGACCGTGGAGCGCCCGCTCGGGTCGGAGGCGGTGTCGCTGGGCGCGGCCTACGCGGCCGGCCTCGCCGTGGGGTACTGGCCGGACCCGGACGTGTTGCGCCGCAACTGGCACCGGGCCGCGGCCTGGGAGCCCGCCATGGACCCGGGCCTGCGCGAGCGCGAGCACGCCGACTGGCAGCGGGCCGTGGAGCGCAGCATCGGCTGGGCGCGGACCTGGTGACCCGGGACGGCGGCGTCCTGTGCCGCTCCTGGACGGCAGGTGCCGGCGGTGTGATGCTCGTCTCATGGTGACTGGGAGAACGGCTGTGCAGCGGTGGCGCGCGGGAACCGGTGGGGAGTTGCTGGCGGAGTTTCTCGGAACGTTCGTCCTGATCCTGATCGGGTGCGGCTCGGTCGCGGTGGCCGTCGTCGGGCTGCCCGGCTCGGATCGCCAGTCCGATCCGTTCGGCGCGGCGAACTGGCTGATCATCGCCTGGGGATGGGGCCTGGGCGTCGTTTTCGGGGTGTACGTCGCGGGTGGGGTCAGCGGCGCGCACATCAACCCGGCCGTCACCCTGGCCTTCGCGGTGCGCCGGGGCTTCTCCTGGGCCAAGGTGCCCCTGTACTGGCTGGCCCAGGTCCTCGGGGCGTTCGTCGCGGCCGCGCTCGTCTACGCCGTGTACGCACCGGCCATCGACGCGTTCAACGCGACCGAGCAGATCGCCGACCGAAGCGGGTCGCTGTCCACGTTCGCGATCTTCGCCACGTACCCCGCGCCCTACTTCAACGGGGGCCTGTGGGGTCCCTTGCTCGACCAGATCGTCGGCACCGCCATTCTGCTCGCGCTGATCGCGGCGCTGATCGACAAGCGCAACCAGGCCCCGGCGGCCAACACCGGCCCGTTCCTCATCGGGCTCGTCGTGGTCGCGATCGGACTGACCTACGGGACGAACGCCGGCTACGCGATCAACCCTGCCCGTGACCTCGGCCCGCGACTGTGGACCTACATCGAGGGGTGGGGGCGGCTGGCCTTCCCCGGCGGCGGCGACTACTTCGGCAGTTACTGGTGGGTCCCGATCGTCGGGCCGCTGATCGGGGGCGTGGTCGGAATCGTGGTCTACGACATGTTCATCGGGCAGGTGCTCGCGGCGCGGAACCCCGACGATCCGGACGCCGCCGGCGGCGCGAGCCGCGTCCCGGAGTGACGGGACCGGACCGGGTTGCTGCGGCCCGTTCCGGTGGAATCGGCGGAAGGTCGGGCGCCTCGCACCCGGTGCGCACCGAGCCGGTCACCTGCACGTAGCTCCGCGTTGCTCGGCGTTGCTCGGCCCCCGGGTCGGTGACGCCCGGGGTCCGTGCGGCGGTCGCCGGGCTGAACGCGGGAACGCATCCGTCCTGACGAAGCGGTGTTGTGCGTCACGGCTCGATCCTGTTAGCGTCGCCGCTACCAAACGACCGGTAGACAGACGGTCGTAGGTCATAGCAGGTCGCAGGTGGTCGACGAGGACCGACAGACCGGAGGTGCCCGTGTCCGCACCCGCCGCCCCGAGCGCGCCCGACATCCTCTCCGCGGAGTTCGCCGCCGATCCCTACACGGCGTACCGGGTGATGCGGGACGAGCACCCGCTGATCTGGCACGAGCCGACGCGGAGCTACGTGATCAGCCGTTACGCCGACGTCGAGCGGGCGTTCAAGGATCCGGTCTTCACCAGCCGGAACTACGACTGGCAGCTCGAGCCGGTGCACGGTCGGACGATCCTGCAGATGGACGGCCGGGAGCACTCGACCCACCGCAACCTGGTCGCCCCGGCCTTCCGGGGCCGGGAGCTGGCCGAGCGGTTCGTGCCGGTGATCCGGCGCAACTCGGCCGAGCTGGTCGCCGCGTTCGCCGGCGACGGCGAGGTCGAGCTGGTCGGACAGTACGCCACCCGGTTCCCGATCAACGTCATCGTCGACATGCTCGGGCTGCCGACGTCCGACCACGAGCACTTCCACCGCTGGTACACCTCGATCATGGGGTTCCTGTCGAACCTCTCCGGCGACGAGCAGGTGGCCGCGGACGGCCTGCGCACCCGCGACGAGTTCGCCGAGTACCTGGTCCCGATCATCGCCGCCCGCCGCGCGGACCCCGGCGACGATCTGCTGTCGGTGCTGTGCACGGCCGAGATCGACGGCGTCCGGATGACCGACCACGAGATCAAGGCGTTCTGCAGCCTGCTGCTGACCGCCGGTGGCGAGACGACCGACAAGGCGATCGCGAGCCTGATGTCCAACCTGGTCGCGCATCCCGACCAGCTGGCCGCGGTGCGCGCGGACCACGCGCTGATCCCGGCCGCGTTCGCCGAGGCCCTGCGGCTGACCCCGCCGGTGCACATGATCATGCGCCAGCCGTCCGAGGACGTCGAGCTCTCCGGTGGCGTGATCGAGGCCGGCCGGACCGTGACCTGCCTGATCGGTGCCGCGAACCGGGATCCCGAGCGGTTCGCCCGGCCGGACGAGTTCGACCTGCACCGCGACGACCTGGACCAGGGACGTGCCTACACCGCGGGCGCCAACCACACGTCGTTCTGCCTGGGCCGGCACTTCTGCGTGGGCGCGCTGCTCGCCCGCACCGAGCTGGAGACCGGGATCGCCGACCTGCTGGACGCGATGGAGGACATCGCGTTCGCCGATGGCGTGCCCCCTCCCGAGCACGGGGTCTTCACCCGTGCCCCGTCCGAGCTACGGCTCACCTTCACCCCGACCGGAGGAACACGATGACGGCGCGTGCCGAGATCGAGAACGTGCTGGGCCGCGCGGCCTGGGGCTACGACGAGGATGACGTCGACCTCATCGCCGCGCAGTTCACCGAGGACGCGGTGATGACCCTGCAGATCGGCCGGGACGGCGACCCGATCGGCCCGTTCGAGAACCGGGCCGCGATCCGGAAGATGCATGCCGACTCGCTGGCCGGGCAGACCGACCAGCGCCGGCACAACCTGAGCAACCTGGTCGTCGTCTCCGAGTCCGCGGACGCCGCGGAGACCACCACCAACCTCACCCTGCTCTCGATCGAGAACGGCGCGCTGCGGACGATCTCGTCCGGCTGGTACCGCGACGAACTGCGCCGCGAGAGCGACGGCTGGCGGATCGCCCGCCGCCACATCTACCTCGACCTGCCGTACTGAGCGGGGCCGGCGGATGGTCAACATCGGACGGATCCCGGCGAAGTGGGCGGCGCTGACCCCGCGGGCGGACGCCGTCGTCGACTCCACGAACGGCCGGCGTACCGACTGGCGGACCCTGGACGAGCGGGTCCGCCGGCTGGCGAACGGCCTGGCCGGCACCGGGGACGGCGGCCTCGGCCTTCAGAAGGGGGATCGGGTCGCGATCCTCTCCCGCAACTCATGCGAGTACCAGGAGCTGTACTACGCCGCGGGCCGCGCCGGGCTGGTCGCGCAGCCGCTGAACTGGCGGCTCGGCGAGTCCGAGCTCACCCGGATCCTGGCCGACGCCACGCCGAGCGCGCTGGTCGTGGCCGACGAGTGGTCACCGACCGCGGACCGGGTGCTGCGCGAGGTCGACGTCGGACACCGGCTGTCCTACGGCGACGGCTCGGACGGCAGCTTCGAGGACCTGATCGCGCGCAGCCCGGACACCGAACCGGAACGCTCCGCGCACGTCGGCGACGCGGACCCGTTCTTCATCCTCTACACCGGCGGCACCACCGGGGAGTCGAAGGGCGCGCTGCACAGCCACACCTCGACGTCGTTCGGGATGCTCAACCAGACCGTGGCCGAGCGGATCGTGCCGACCGACGTCTACATGCTGACCGGGCAGATGTACCATATCCCAGTCGTGCTCTCGATGAACTACATGCGGCACGGCTGCCCGCTGGTGCTGATGAACTTCGAGGCTCGCAGGGCGCTGGAGCTGATCGAGGCCGAGCGGGTCTCGGCGTTCCTGGGCATCACCACGATGCTCAACTGGATGATGGCCGTGCCCGGCTTCGAGAACTTCGACATCTCCTCGCTGCGCAACATCCAGTACGGCGGCGGGCCGATGCCGTCGTCGGTGGTGAAGGCGGCACTGGACCACTTCCCGTGCACCCTGATCCAGGGCTACGGGCAGACCGAGGGCACCACGATGTGCTTCCTGTCCCAGGAGGACCACGCGGACGCGGTGCGGGGTGTGCGCCCGGAACGGCTGATGTCGTGCGGGCGCGAGGGGTTCGTGACCAGCATCCGGATCGTCGACCCGGACGGCAACGAGGTCCCCCGGGACGGCCGGACAGCGGGCCAGATCGTCGTCCGGTCCGAGGCGAACATGCTCGGCTACCTGAACCGGCCGGAGCTCACCGCCGCGACCCTGCGGGACGGCTGGATGTGGACCGGCGACGTCGCGACCTGGGACGCCGACTCCTACGTGTTCATCGTCGACCGGGCCAAGGACATGATCATCTCGGGTGGCGAGAACATCTACTCGATCCAGGTCGAGGAGGCGGTCAACCAGCACCCGTCGGTGCTGGAGTGCGCCGTGATCGGCGTCCCGGACGACGAGTGGGGCGAGGCTGTGAAGGCCTACGTCGTGCTCAAGCCGGAGACGAGCGCGACCGCCGAGGACATCGTCGAGACCGCCAAGCTGCACCTGGCCTCGTACCAGAAGCCGCGCTCGGTGGAGTTCGTCGACGCGCTACCCAAGGCGCCCACCGGCAAGATCCTCAAGCGCGCGCTGCGGGACGGGCACTGGGCCGATCGGGAGCGTTCGGTATGAGCCGGGTGTGTGTGCTGGGGACAGGTGGCGCCGGGCTCACCGCCGCCGTCGCCGCGGCGGACGCCGGCGCCGAGGTCACCGTGCTGGAGAAGGGGGAGCGGGTCGGCGGGACGACCGCGCTGTCCGGCGGCACCACCTGGTTGCCTGCGGTCGAGGGTGGCCGGGACGACGCGCTGGCCTACCTCGGCTCGCTCTCGCACGGCCTGATCGACCCCACGACGGCGGAGACCTTCGTCGACACCGGCCCGGAGTTCCTGGACTGGGTGCAGCGCAGCACGCCGGTGCGGTTCCACGTCGTGCCGGGGCTGCCCGACTACCAGCCGGAACACCCGGGCGGGAAGCCGAAGGGCGGCCGCTCGCTGGACCCGGACCTGTTCCGGGTGGGCGCGCTGGGCGAGTGGGCGGACCGGATCGTGCGCCCCGAGCGCACCCCCCGGCTGATGCTCACCGAGGCTCCGCTCGGCGGCGGCGACGGCAGCACCGCGCCGGGCACCCCGGACCGGGCCACCCGGAAGGCCGAGGACTGGCGTGGTTGCGGGCACGCGCTGGTCGGCGGGCTGCTCGCCGCGCTGCTGGAGCGCGGGATCTCGCCGCGCACCGGGGTCGCGGCCACCGAGCTGGCACTGCGCGACGGCGCGGTCACCGGGGTCCGGACCGCGGACGGCACCGAGATCGCCGCGGACGCCGTCGTGCTCGCCACCGGCGGCTTCGAGTGGGACCCGGAGCTGGTGGCGGCGCACCTGCGCGGACCGATGACCAGCCCGGCGTCGGTGCCGACCAACACCGGGGACGGGCTGCGGATGGCGATGGCGGCCGGGGCCGGACTGGGCACCATGCGCGAGGCCTGGTGGGTCCCGACCGTCGAGATCCCCGGCGACACCGCGTTCGACCGGCAACGCGCGCAGCTGGTGCTGGCCGAGCGCACCCGGCCCGGATCGATCCTGGTCAACGCCACCGGGCGCCGGTTCACCAACGAGGCGGCCAACTACAACGCGCTCGGCGGCGCGTTCCACCAGTTCGACCCGGGTGCGTTCCGCTACGCCAACCTGCCGTGCTGGCTGGTCCTCGATGCGGCCTTCCTGCGCCGCTACGGTTTCCTCTCGCTGCCCCCCGGCGCGCCGGCGCCGGACTGGTTCACCAGCGCGGACACCCTCGACGGGCTCGGCCGGGCGCTCGGCCTGCCGGACGGATCGCTGGCGGCCGCTGTGGAGAGGTTCAACGGGTTCGCCGCCGACGGCGTCGACGCCGACTTCGGCCGCGGCACCAGCGCCTACGACGGCTGGAACGGCGACCAGGATCACTACCCGGGCCCGGCCGCGACGCTCGGACCGCTGACCGAACCACCGTTCCACGCGGTGCCGGTGCACTCCGGCTGCCTCGGCACGAAGGGCGGCCCGCGGACCACCGTGGACGGTCAGGTGCGGCACGTGACGGGTGCGCCGATGCCGGGGTTGTACGCCGCGGGCAACGCGATGGCCGGGACCACCGGCATGGTCTACGGCGGCGCCGGCGGCACCCTCGGACCCGCGATGGTCTTCGGGTACCGGGCCGGTCGGCACGCCGCGGGGGTGCGCGGGTGAGCGCCGGTCGGGCGGTTCCGAGGCCGGTCGACGGGGGGCCCGGCGCTGCAGCTCCCGGTGCCCGGCCCGGTCCGGCGCCCGGTGCGACGCCCGACGATCCGCACGCCTCGGGCACCGCGCTGACCCTGCCCGGGATGCTGCGGCGCGCCGTGGCGGCGGCGACCGCCGGGTCGTCGGAGGTGTCCGCGCCGGGCGTCGTCACCACGGACGGGCGGACCTCGTGGGCCCGGGTGCTGGTCGGGTCGGCGGCACTCGCCGCCCGGCTGGCCGAGCTCGGCGTCCCGCGCGGCGGGCGGGTCGCGGTGCTGGCGTCGAACTCGACGACCGGGATCGAGCTGCTGTTCGCGTGCGGCCTGCTCGGGGCGGTCTGCCTGCCGGTCAACACCCGGTTCGGCCCGCCCGAGGTCCGGCACCTGCTGGCCGACTCCGGGGCGGACACCGTGGTGGTCACCGCCGACGAGCCGGAGCACCGCGCCCTGCTGCACGGCGCCGTCCCGGACCTCGCCGCCGCCACCGACCCGCTCGACCTGCGGCCGGACGGCCTGCCGGAGCTGCGTCGCGCGGTGATCGCGGACTCGGTACCGATCGGTGCCATCGACGGCACCGATCGACACCCGGACGACGATCACGGACGCCTGTACCCGATCGACGACACACCCGGGCCCGCCGCACCGGACCGGGAGGCCGCGCCGGAGGACGTCGCGCTGCTCGTCTACACCTCCGGCACGACCGCGCACCCGCGCGGCTGCGGGCTCACCCACGAGGTGCTGGTCCGGGCCGGGCGCGCGGTCGGCCGCGACCGGTTCCGCTGCACCGCCGACGACGTGTTGTGGGACGTGCTGCCACTGTTCCACCTCAGCTTCGTCAACCCGTTGCTGGCGATCCTGGACGCCGGCGGCACCTTCGTCACCGACCGCCGGTTCGACGCCGGCCGGGCGCTCACCCAGATCCGGGACGAGGGTGTCACGGTCGCCTTCACCTGCTTCCCGACGGTGATGGACGCGCTGCTGGCGCACCCCGAGGTGGACCGGTGTTTCGCCGGGGTCCGGCTGATGCTCAACGTCGGCCCGCCGGACGTGCTGCACGCGGTACAGGCCCGGTTGCACGGCACCGTGCAGCTCACCTCCTACGGCAGCACCGAGATGGCGGGCATCGCCGCCACCACGCACCCGGAGGACCCGGTGGAGACCCGGCTGGGCACCAACGGGCGCCCGCTGCCGGGCATGGAGATCGTCGCCGCCGACCCGGACACCGGGGTGGCGCTGCCGGCGGGGACGGCCGGCGAGCTGCTGATCCGCGGGGCCGGGATGTTCACCGGCTACCACGGCGGCACCCCGCACGGCCCGGACGACTGGTTCTCGAGCGGCGACCTCGGACTGGTCGACGCCGACGGGCGGGTGCACTACCGCGGCCGGCTCAAGGACATGGTCAAGGTCGGCGGCGAGAACGTCGCGGCGCTCGAGGTGGAGGCGGTGCTCGCCGCGCACCCCGCGGTGCTGGTGGCGGCGATCGTCGCGGCGCCGGACCCGCGCTACACCGAGGTGCCCGCCGCCTTCGTCGAGCTCCGGCCGGGTGCCGAGGTCACGGAAGCGGTGCTGCAGGAACACTGCGCGGCCTCGCTCGCCCGGTTCAAGGTCCCGCGCCACATCCGGTTCGTCACGGAGTGGCCGATGTCCGCCACCAAGATCCAGAAAGGTCCGCTGCGAGCGCGGATCGCCACCGAACTCGGGGAGCACGTATGAAGACACGGGGCGCACTGCTGTGGGAGCCCGGAACGAACTCGGGCTGGACCGTCGAGGAGATCGAGGTCGACCCGCCGAAGCGACGGGAGATCGCCGTCGAGCTCGCGGCGTCCGGGGTGTGCCACTCCGACCAGCACCTCGACGACGGCGTGATCCCGCTGCCGTGGGCGCCGGTGCTCGGCGGGCACGAGGGTGCCGGGGTGGTGACCGAGGTCGGCGACGAGATCCACGACCTGAAGGTCGGCGACCACGTCGTGCTGTCGTTCCTGCCCTCCTGCGGGCGCTGCCGGATGTGCGTCTCGGGTCGGTCCAACATGTGCGACCTGGGCAACGGGGTGCTGGGCGGTACCGCGCCGGACGGCACGCACCGGGTGCACGCCCGCGACAAGGGTGTCGGCTGCATGTCGTATCTGGGCACCTTCTCGCCCCACGTCACGGTGCCGGTGGACGCCGCCGTGAAGATCGCCGAGGACATCCCGCTGGACAAGGCCGCGTTGATCGGGTGCGGCGTGCCGACGGGCTGGGGATCGTCGGTCTACGCCGCGGACATGCAGCTCGGGGACACCGTCGTGATCGTCGGGATCGGCGGCGTCGGGATCAACGCGGTGCAGGGCGCAGTCCACAAGGGAGCTCGAAACATCGTCGCCGTCGACCCGGTGTCGTACAAGCAGGAGCAGGCCCAGGAGTTCGGCGCGACGCACGCCGTCGGGTCCTATGAGGATGCAGCGAAGATCGTCGAGCAGCTCACGAACGGCCAGGGCGCGGACCGTGTGATCATCACCGTCGGCGTCGCGACCGGGGACCTGCTCCAGCCGGCGCAGGAGATGACCCGCCGCGGCGGCGTCATGGTGCTCACCTCGGCCGCCCCGGTCATGCAGCGGGACATGCAGTTCGACCTGTTCACGTTCGCGATGTCGGGCAAGCGGCTGCAGGGTTCGCTCTACGGCACCACGAACTCGCGCAACGACATCCCGCTGATGGCCGAGCTGTACCGCAACGGCGACCTCAAGCTCGACGAGCTGATCACCCGCCGGTACTCGCTCGACGACATCAACCAGGCCTTCGCCGACATGCAGGCCGGCAAGAACCTGCGCGGCCTGATCGTCTACTGACCTCGACCGTCCACTGGGGAGCCACGATGACCGACCGGGCCACCGACGTCCAGCAGATCATCAACGCCACGCTGCGGTACGCGCGCGGCCTGGACCTGTCCGACCCGCAGGAGGCGCTCTCGGCCTACACCGAGGACGCCTCCTGGGACGCCACCGCGGTCGGGCTGAAGCGGTTCGAGGGGCACGAGGAGATCCTCGGCTTCTTCACCGCCGACGCGGGCGCGATGGACGAGCAGTTCCACATCATGACCAACCACATCGTCGAGTTCGACGGTCCGGACACCGCGCACGGCACGAACTACGTGTTCTCCGAGGGCACGACGAAGGCCGGGGCGTCGATCAAGGCGGTCGCGCTGAACCGGGACACCTACCGCCGGGTCGGTGACGACTGGAAGATCTCCGGGCGGGCCATCTCGCCGCTCACCACACCGCAGATGGAGGGGTTCGACGCATGACCTCGTCGGCCACCGGCGGGGACGTGGTCCGCGCCTACCTCGACATCATGAACCGGCTCGACATGGACGCGTTCGCCGAGCTGGTCACCGACGACGTCGTCGTCGCCCTGCCCTACGCGCCGGACCCGGTGCCGCAGCGCACCGAGGGCAAGGCGGCGGTGGTGGCGCTCTACGGCGGGTTCCCGTCGCTGGTGGCCCCGCTCGGCTTCCACGACGTCACGGTCCGCCCGCTCGGCGCCGCGGAGGAGGGCCGGGCCGAGGACTTCCTGGCCACCTACCGCAGCGACTCCACGATGCTGGCCACCGGCCTGCCGTACCGCAACGACTACATCAGCCTCTTCACCGTGCGGGCCGGCAAGCTCGCGGCGTTCACAGAGTACTTCGACCCGCTGGTGTTCCGGCTCGCCCAGGGAGCGACGGTGAGCGGGCCGTGAGCGGGTCCGCGCCGCCCGGGCGCGGCGGCGGGCCGGCCGTCGTCGCGTTGTGCTTCGCGACGATCGTGCTCGACGGCTACGACCTGGTCGTGTTCGGCGCGACGCTGCCGGTGATGCTGCGCGACCCGACCTGGGACATGACGACCGCACAGGCCGGCGCGATCGGCAGCTACGCCCTGGTCGGGATGCTGGTCGGGGCGCTCGCGGTGGGGGCGCTGACCGACCGGCTCGGCCGCCGCAAGGTCGTGCTGGCCACGACCGCCTGGTTCAGCGTCTCGGCCGGGCTGTGCGCGGTGGCGCCGAACCCGGAGGTGTTCGGGTTGCTGCGGTTCCTCTGCGGGATCGGCCTGGGCGGGATGCTGCCCACCGCGATCGCGCTGACCTCGGAGTACGCCCCGGCCGCCCGGCGCCAGGTCTACAACTCGGTGGTGCACGTCGGCTACTCCACCGGCGGGGTGGTGGCCACCCTGGTCGCGATCCCGGTGCTGCCGGCGGTCGGCTGGGAGGTCATGTACCTGATCGGGGCGGTGCCCGCGCTCGTCCTGCTGCCGCTGGCCTACCGGTACCTGCCGGAGTCGCCGGCGTTCCTCGTCGCGCACGGCCGCGACGACGAGGCCCGGGCGCTGGCGTTGCGGCACGGCCTGGACCCCGACGACGTCCTCGGCCGCGAGTCCGCTCCCGCGGCGACGACCACGGCCACGACGGGACCGGGGCTGCGGGCCACCCTGGGGGAGCTGTTCGGTCCCGGCTACCGGCGCCGCTCGGTCGTGTTCGCGCTGGTCGGCTTCTGCGGCCTGCTGCTCACCTACGGGGTCGGCACCTGGCTGCCGGAGATCATGCGCTCGTCCGGCTTCGCGCTCGGGTCGGCGTTGTCGTTCCTGCTCGTGCTCAACCTCGGCAACATCGTCGGGAGCCTGCTGGTCGCCCGGATCGCCGACCGGGTGGGCTCGCGCCGGGTGGTGCCCGCGGCGTTCGCGACGGGTGCGGTGTGCCTGGTGCTGATGGCGCTCTCCCCGCCCGCGGTCGTGCTCTACCTGCTGGTGGCGCTCGTCGGGTTCGGGGCGATGGGTGCGCAGATCCTGGTGAACGGGTTCGTCGCGGCCTCGTACCCCGCCCGGATCCGGGCCACCGGGCTCGGCTGGGTGGTCGGGTTCAGCCGGCTCGGCGGGATCGCCGGGCCGCTGGTGGCCGGACTGGTGCTGGCGTCCGGGGTGGGTGTGGGCTGGAACTTCGCTTTCTTCGCCGCGTTCGCCACCGCAGCGGTGCTGCTCCTGCTGGCACTCGGCCCGACCGGAGTGCCGGACACCGTGGTGCCCGGGGTCAGGTCCCGGGACGGGGGAGCGCGGCGGTGATGCCGCCGTCCACGGTGAACACCTGACCGGTGGTCCAGCGGGACTCGTCGGAGCACAGGTGCAGGGCCAGCGATGCCACCTCCTCCTCGGCGCCCAGCCGGCGCAGCGGGTAGGCACCGGCGATACGGTCCGCGGCCTCGTCGAGAGCGAGGCCGGCGCCGGTGCCCGCCCCGGCGGCGTACGTGTCCCGGACCAGCGGTGTCGGGACGGTCCCGGGCGCGAGGACGTTCACCCGGATCCCGTGCGGCCCGTAGTCGACCGCGGCCTGCCGGGCCATCCCGATGCAACCCGCCTTGGCCGCCGCGTACGGGAAGATCCCCGGCACCCCGCGCAGCCCGCCGACGCTGGCCTGCACCACCACCGACCCGCCGCCCTGGGAGACCATCGCCGGCAGAGCCCAGCGGAACGACAGCCACTTGCTGGTGAGGTTGACCGCGAGCACCCGATCCCACTGCTCGAGCGGGGTGTCCGCGGCGGTGCCGGCACCGGCGATCCCGGCGCAGGCGTAGACGGCGTCGATCCGGCCGAACTCCGCTTGTGCCCGCTCGGCCGCCGTGCGGGCCTGTTCCGGATCGGTGAGGTCGGCGGTCGTCGCCAGCGCGCTGCCACCGGCGTCGGTGATCGCGGCGGCCGTCGCCTCGACGTCCGGATCCCGGTCCACGCACAGCACCCGCGCGCCCTCCCGGGCGAACAGTGCAGCGGCCGCCCGCCCGATGCCGGACGCCGCCCCGGTGACGACCGTGCACTTCTGGTCGAGCCTGCCGTTCATGACTGCTCCTTGCCCGTGGATGGGTATCGTGCCACCGTTCTACCAAACGAACGGTAGTCGGGAGGGTCCGTGACGCACGACGTGATCGTGATCGGGGCGGGGGCGTCCGGGCTGGTGACCGCCTGCCTGCTCGCCGAGCGCGGGAAGCGGGTGCTGCTGCTGGAGCGTCGCGCGGACCTGGGCGGGCGAGCCCGCGAGTTCGTCCATCGTGGACACCGGATCGGGCTGGGCAGTCACCTCGTCGAGGACCCGGGGGACTCGCTGACCCGGGTGTGCGAGCAGATCGGGCACGAGCTGGTGCACTCCCCGCAGAGCGACTCGATGCCGTTCTGGAGCAACGGCTCCGGCTGGGCGCCGATCCAGGAGCAGTATGCCGGGACGTCGAAAGCGGGGCTCAAGCGCTGCATCACCGCGCTGGCCGAGACGTCCTACGAGGAGCTGGAGACCTGGAACCACGCCTCGCTGCGCGAGTGGATGGCCCGGCACACCTCCGACGAGGGCGTCTACACCGTCTGGGAGGCCATCTCGGTGCTGGAGCAGATCACCCTGCGCCCGCACGAGCACTCGGCCTCGGAGAACCTCTACACCCGCAAGCTGCACTACGGGAGCCGGCGCACCGCCGGGTACTCGTTCTGGCCGATGGGCGGGTGGGACGCGCTCTGGCACGCGATGGCCGACCGGTTCCGCGCGCTGGGCGGCGAGCTCCGCACCTCGGCCGCGGTCTCCCGGGTGCGGGTCGAGTCCGGCGCGGTCCGCGGAGTGCGGCTGGGCGGCGGGGAGGACGTCGACGCACCCCAGGTCGTGGTGTCGGCGCCGGTCTGGGACCTGCTGCGGCTGTTCGACGACGACGTCCTGCCCTGGGAGCTCACCGAGCGGGTCCGGATGCTGGCCCGCAACCGCAACCGGGCCTGCTGGATCGGCTACTGGATCGCGGCGCCGGAGCCGGTGATCGCGTCCAGCGAGCGGGAGATGGCCTCGTTCCTGTCCACCCCGCGCTGCGGGCTGCCCGGGTTCACCCTGAACTTCACCGGCTACGACGCCGACGTCTCCCCGGCCGGGGAATATCTGACCTGCGTGGGTGCCTCGTTCGACGCGACCGAGCACTACGGCGACCGGGCGTGGCTGGACCGCAAGTTCGCCGAGCTGCGCGCCGACATCGAGGAGATGATGCCCGCCGCGCGCGGGGCGCTCTGGTGGAAGCCGCACGTGGTGAACAACTACGGCGTGATCACCAAGCCGGGCCTGGTCGGCCCGGTGCGGCCGGACACCCGGGTGCGTGGGATCGAGGGGCTGTGGCTGACCGGGGACACCGTGCGGGCCCGCGGGATCGGCATCGACAAGGCGGCCCGGGCCGGGATCACCACCGCCGAGTCGGTGCTGGGGGACCGGTTGCCGGCGTTCGCCGGGACGATGCGGTACTGAGCGGGTGCCCGGTCACGGCGCTACCGGCCCGGGCGCAGGACGACCGGGTAGCCGTCCGGGTCGTGCACGCGCAGCGCACCCGGGACGCTGCCGCGATCGGGACGGCCACCGCCGGGCACGGCCGCGGCGAGTGCGGCCGGGTCGTCGGCCCGCAGCACCAGCCGGGACGACGCCGGGTCGGCGTCGCGCGCGATCGCCGGGTGCCGTTCGATGCCGTGGTAGGCGAACAGCTCGATCGACGACGGTGCGCCGGGCAGATCCAGGAACGCCGTGTCCAGCGACTCCGGCGTCAGCCCGACCACCCGTGCCACCGCGGCGCCGGAGCGGGTGCCGCGATCCCGCAGCCGGGCACCGAGCGCGGTCCAGAAGGCCAGCGCGTCGTCCAGATCGGACACGGTGATCCCGTGGTGGAAGAACCCGGTCACCGCTCCCGGCCCTTCGCCGGTGCGCCCGGCCGGACGGTAGAGCTCGACGACGAACCCGTCCGGGTCGACGGCGTAGACCGCCTCGGCCCCGGCGTGCGGGCCGCGGGTGATCGCGACGACGTCCCCGCGGGTCCCGAATCCGGCCGCCCGCAGCCGGGCGGTGACCGTGGCGGCATCGTCGACGTAGAGGCACAGGTGCGCGAAGCCGGGGTCGCACGGCCGCGCCGACGCGGGGTAGCGGGGCACGCCGGGGTGTTCCTCCAGCCGCCAGGTCCGTCCGCCGGGCAGCGCCAGATCGGTCACGGTCCGGCCGTCGGCGTCCCGGACCCGGGTGACGTCCAGGCCCAGCCCGTCCCGGTAGTAGGCGAGCGAGGCCGCAAGGTCCCGCACGGTGATCGCGCTGCTGTCGTATCCGGGCATCGGAACTCCACACGGGTCTTGTCGGCGACTCGGCGACCTGCGTAGTTTCTACCAAACGAACGGTAGAGCAAGGAGGCTCGGCGATGGTCCGCTCGTTCGGCGGCGTCACGCAGTCCGGCCTCGGCCCGGACGGCGGCGTCGAGGGCGTCGCGCCGTACCTCGAGACCACGATGATCGAGGAGGTACCGGCGTGAGTGGACGGGTCGAGGGGAAGGTCGCGTTCGTCACCGGCGCGGCCCGGGGGCAGGGCCGCAGCCACGCGCTGCGCCTCGCCGGGGAGGGCGCGGACATCATCGCCGCGGACCTCTGTGGACCGGTCGCGGCGATCGGGATGTACCCGCCCGCGACGCGCGATGACCTGGACGAGACGGTCCGGCAGATCGAGGCGCTGGGCCGGCGGGTGCACGTGCAGGTCGCCGATGTCCGGGACCGTGCCGCGCTGAGCGCCGTGGTGGACGCCGGTGTCGCCGAGCTCGGCCGGCTCGACGTCGTCTGCGCCAACGCCGGGGTCTTCGAGATCTCGCCGTCGCTGGAGGTCACCGACGACGACTGGCGCGAGATCATCGACATCAACCTCACCGGCGTCTGGAACACCTGCCGGGCCGCGCTACCGCACCTGACCGCCTCCGGCGGCGGCTCGATCGTGATCACCAGCTCCACCGCCGGGATCAAGGGCACCCCGAACACAGTGCACTACACGGCGAGCAAGCACGGTGTCGTCGGGGTGATGCGGACGCTCGCGGTCGAGTTCGCCGGGCAGGGCGTGCGGGTCAACACGGTGCACCCGACCGGCGTCGACACCGACATGATCATGAACGAGAAGACCTGGGGGCTGTTCCTGCCCGAGGTCGAGGGCCCGACCCGGGACCAGGCGGCGAAGGTCTTCGAGACCACGAACGCGTTGCCGGTGCCGTGGGTGGAACCGGCCGACATCTCGAACGCGGTGCTCTGGCTGTCGTCCGACGAGGCCCGGTACGTGACGGGCGTGATGCTGCCCGTCGACGCCGGCTACACGATCCAGTAGGAGGTAGGGCATGTCCGGACGGATGGAGGGCAAGGTCGCGTTCGTGACCGGGGCCGCCCGCGGGCAGGGCCGCGCGCACGCGGTGCGGCTCGCGCTGGAGGGCGCCGACGTCATCGCCGTCGACCTCTGCGCACCGGTGGGCAGCGTCGACAAGTACCCGGCGGCGACGATGGAGGACCTGGACGCCACGGTCGCCGAGGTCGAGGGGCTGGGCCGGCGGATCGTCGCCTCGGTCGCCGACGTCCGCGACGGCGACGGCCTGGCCAAGGCGCTCGACGCCGGTGTCGCGGAGCTGGGCGGGCTGGACACCGTCGTCGCGAACGCCGGGATCGCCAGCTACGGGATGTCCTGGGAGCTCTCCGAGCGGCAGTGGCAGGACATGCTCGACGTGAACCTGACCGGGGTCTGGCACACCGCGAAGGCAGCCGTGCCGCACCTGCGCCGGCGCGGCGGCGGCTGCATGGTCTTCACCAGCTCGATCGGCGGGCTGAAAGGGATCCAGCAGGTCGGGCACTACGTCGCGGCCAAGCACGGCCTGGTCGGGCTGATGCGCACGATGGCGAACGAGCTGGCCCCGCAGCGGATCCGGGTGAACACGGTGCACCCGACCAACGTGGACACCCACATGATCCAGAATCCGGGGACCTGGGGCATGTTCGCGCCGGGCGACCCGGAGCCCACCCGGGAGAAGGCGATGGACGGCTTCCGGTCGCTCAACGCGCTCCCGGTGCCCTGGGTCGACGTCGACGACATCGCCAACGCGGTGCTGTTCCTGGCCAGCGAGGAGGCCCGTTACGTCACCGGGGTCGCGCTGCCGGTCGACGCCGGCGCGAACGTCCGGTGACGGATCCTCCGGAGCGGCCGGACCGGTCAGGTGTTCTACCGGCCGGACGGTAGACTCCGCCGACCCGTGACACGCGGGTCCTCGACACGGCCGGGAAGGGGCGTGACCAGGTGCGACAGCCGGCAGGACGCAGCGCGCGGCGCTCCGGTGGGGAGCGCAAGCCCCGCGAGGAGCGCTGGGCCGAGCTGATCGAGGTCGCGACCCAGGTGTTCTACGACAAGGGCTACGACGGCGCGTCGTTGCAGGACATCGCGGACCGCCTCGGGATGCTCAAGGGCAGCCTCTACTACTACATCCAGTCCAAGGAGGACCTGCTCTTCGACGTCATCTCCTCGGTGCACAAGGACGGCCTGGCGGTGGTCCGGGGCCGCGCCGAGGTCGACGGCTCGCCGCTGCACCGGCTCCGTTCGGTGATCGTCGGGCACGTGGAGCACACCTGCCGCAACCTGGTGCCGACGGCGGTGTTCCTGCACGAGCTCGCCGCGCTGCCGCTGGAGCGGCGGGAGGAGGTGCTCGGCAGCGAGCACGCCTACCAGGGCGTGTTCCGGGACCTGATCGAGCAGGCCCAGAAGGCCGGGGACGTCCGGTCCGACCTGGACCCGCGGCTGGCGACGCTGTCCGTGCTCGGCTCGACGAACTGGGTCTACCGCTGGTTCCGCCCTGGTGGCGCCTTCACACCGGAGCAGATCGGGGCCGAGCTGGCCGAGCTGACGATCCGCGGGATCGCCACCGAGCAGGGACTCGGCACGGTCTGATCCCGTGCCGGGGGCTCACCGGGTGAAGGCCCCGGCGTCGGCCAGGTCCGCCGTGCGGGTCTCGTGCAACCCGTACACGCAGAGCCCGCTGATCAGCGCGAGGCCCGCGACCAGCACCGACACCGGCCACGAGGAGCCGGCGGAGGCGACGAGGCTGGTCGCCAGCAGCGGGGCGATGCCGCCGCCGACGATGCTGGAGGCGTTGTAGCCGATCGACGCGCCGGTGTAGCGGTAGCGGGTGGCGAACAGCTCCGGCAGGAAGGCGCCCATCGGCGCGAACACCCCGGCGAAGGCGATCATCGCGACCGAGAAGCCGATCGTGATCAGCACGCCGTTGCCGGTGCCGAGCAGCCAGAACAGCGGGAACGCCCACAGCACGGCGAGCACGCAGGCGTAGAGGCAGACCCGACGGCGACCGAGCCGGTCGGACAGCACCGCCAGCACCGGGGTCGCGACGCCCATGACGGCGGCCGCGACCATCGCCGCGACCAGCAGCGTCGTCCGGCTCAGGTCGAGCTGATCGGTGCCGTAGGCGAGGCTGAACGTGGTCACCGTGTAGAAGATCGTGTGCGTGATGATCATGCCGCCGGTGGCGAGCAGCAACGACCGCGGCTGGCGTCGGACGACCTCAGCGATCGGTGCCTTCGTCCGCTCCTGCTCGCGCACCGCCTTCTCGAACACCGGTGTCTCGGCGATCTTGAGCCGGATGTAGAGCCCGACGATCACCAGCAGCGCGCTGGCCAGGAACGGCACCCGCCAGCCCCAGGCGGCGAACTGCTCCTCGGACAGGGCCGCGGACAGCGCGAGGAAGCCGCCGCTCGCGATGACGAACCCGACGGCCGGGCCGACCTGCGGGAAGCTGGAGTAGAGGCCGCGCCTGCCCTCCGGGGCGTGCTCGGTGGCCATTAGCACCGCGCCGCCCCACTCGCCCCCGAGGCCGAAGCCCTGCAGGAACCGGCACAGCACCAGCAGCACCGGGGCGGCGATCCCGATCGAGGCGAAGGTGGGCAGCAGCCCGATCGCGACGGTGCCGATGCCCATCGCGAGCAGCGAGACGACCAGCGTCGCCTTGCGCCCGATCCGGTCGCCGAAGTGTCCGAACGCGACCGCGCCGACCGGGCGGGCCACGAACCCGACGCCGAGCGTGGCGAACGAGGCCAGCGTCGCGCTCAGCGGGGACAGGTCCGGGAAGAACAGCGTGCCGAACACCAGCGCGGCGGCGGTGCCGTAGATGTAGAAGTCGTAGAACTCGATCGCGGTGCCGATGAAGCTCGCGACCGCGATCCGCCGTGCCGACATCGTCGGCGTCCCGGTGTCGGTCATGTGTTCCCCTCGGTGGTCATGCGGCGCAACAGGTCGGGTCCGAACCGGGTGACGTGCGCCCGGGCGGCGGCCTCGGCACGGGCCGGGTCGCCGGAGACGACGTCGTCGAGCAGCGCCTGGTGGCTGGTGGCGATGTCGCCGATGGCGGGATAGAGATCGCGGGAGAGCCGGAAGATGTGCAGCAGTGGGGCGCTGATCGTCTCCCAGGTGTGCAGCAGCCGGCGCCGCCCGGACAGCTCGTGGATCCGGCGGTGCAACGCGAACGCCGGCGCCACCGTCACCGGCCTGCTCCACGCCCTGGAGTACCACCCCGACCGACCCGAGACCCGCGATGATCCGCAGCGGGTCGCGGGCCCGGCATCGCGAGCCTGGCGACCCCGGCGCCGGCGCGGCGCCGGTGTCGGCGGTGGTGCAGCGTCAGCATCCGCTGCTCAAGTTGTTGCACCTGCAGGGTCTGGAGCGGCGCTATACCGACGAGCACGGCCCGGCCTCGGCGGAGCGGATCGCGGTGCTGTGCCGGCAGGCGACCGTGCACGAAGTCCTGGCCGAGCGCGCCGAGACCGCCGCCGACCGGGACGAGCACCGGGCTCGGGCCGCGGCGCTGCGCCAGACCCGGGAACGACTCGGCGATGCGGCTGAACCGGCCGGCCGGTGACCGAGTCCCATGAGCACACGGCGGTCTCGCTGCCGGTCGAGTCGAGCGGCAACCGTGAGCTGGAACGCCGCGTCACACCCGATGGCCATCCGGGCCCACTCGGCGAGGTCGCACCTCGCAGGTCGGGCGACGAGCAGGGCTACCTGCCGATCATCGAACTCGGGCGGGATGGCAAGGACCGGCGCGGCTGGGACCTCGTGATCGCGCGAGCCACGAGATCAGACCGATCCCATGGCTGTCGCTCTCGTCGGACACGATCGGTCTGATGCCGTCCCGCCGGGGAAGGTCGGTCAGCTGAGCACCAGGGGTTCGGCGGCGACCTCGACACTTCAGCACACCCGGTCGCTCACCCGTTCGGCCAGCAGCGCGGGAAGCTCGTCGGCGAGCTGCTCGGCTACGTGGTGCGGGTCGCCCGGATCGGCGAGCAGGCCCAGCACGACAATGGCCGGACGGTCCGACTCATTGCTCTCGGTGGTCATCGGTGACGTTCTCCCCGGGGCGGACTGTGGGGTGCCACCCTGCACATACCCCCAGGTGGGGCGGCCGCAACCACGGTGTGGCCGGACCTGTCGCCGCCAGGAAGGGAACCAGCCTGTGGCTGCCCCGATGCTGCGCTCCTAGCTAGCACCCGTGACGATTGGTGCCGGGCCCACCCGGGTATGCGATGGGTCCACATTCGCGCGCTTGCCGAGGAGTTCCCGTGAGCACTGCCGCCGCCGACCAGCCGCTGGGCACCCTGGAGACCGTCGCGACCTTCGAAGGGCCGATGCCGACCGGGGTCACGGTGTCGCACACCGGGAGGGTCTTCGTGAACTTCCCGAAATGGGGCGACGACGTCACCGCGACGGTGATGGAGGTCCGCGACGGCGAGTGCGTGCCGTATCCGGACCAGGCGAGCAACGATCCCGCCCACGACGCCGACGACCGGGCCCTGGTGTCGGTTCAGAGCGTGGTGGTGGACCCGCTCGACCGGCTCTGGGCGCTGGACACCGGCAGCCCGCAGTTCCAGCGCACGCAGGTGGGCGGGCCGAAGCTGGTGTGCATCGACCTGGCCACCGACACCGTGGTGCAGACGATCGTCCCGCCGCGCGAGGTGGCGCTCGAGGCCACCTACCTCAACGACATCCGGTTCGACCTGCGCCGCGGCGAGGCGGGCACGGCGTTCATCACGGACTCCTCCGACGGCGGCGCGAACGGGATCGTCGTGGTCGACCTGGCGTCCGGGCAGAGCCTGCGGCGGTTGCACGACCACCCGTCAACCAAGCCCGAGAGCCTCGACACCTTCCGCCCGGTGATCGAAGGACGCCCGTGGATGGTGCGCCCGCCGGACGGGCCGCCCCGTCCGGTCGGGCTCGGTTCCGACGGCATCGCGATCTCCTCCGACGGCGCGCGGCTCTACTACTGCCCGTTCACCTCCCGGCGGCTCTGGAGCGTCTCGGTCGACGCGCTGCTGGACCCCTCCCTCGATGACGACGGGGTGGCCGCCACCGTTATCGCCGAAGGTGACAAGGGCAGCGCGTCGGACGGCCTCGAGACCGACGATGCGGGCAGGCTCTACGCCACGGCATACGAGCACAACGCGATCCTGCGCCGGCTGGCGGACGGGCAGTGGGACACGGTGGTGCACGATCCCCGGTTGTTGTTCCCGGACACCCTGTCGGTGGGCACCGACCGGCACCTCTACGTCACCGCCAACCAGCTGCACCGCCAAGCCGCCTACCAGGGCGGCAAGGATCTCCGCGAACGGCCGTACCACGTGTTCCGGACCCCGATCGACGCCGGACCCGTACTGCTGCGACCGGCCGCAGGCAGCTGAGCCGGTGCCGCGCGCAGATGCTGGATCTCATCGTCGCCGCCGGTTTCGGCGCCATCCCCGATCGGCCAGGAGTATCTGGCTGCGGGCGCGGCAGATGCAGGCGCTCTCCTTCGTCGTGCACATCCCGCTGGTCTGCTTCGGGATCGCTTTCCCGCGATGGTGCTGTTCGTGGAGTGGATGTACCTGCACACGGGTGATGACCTCTACCGGACGCCGGCACGCCGCTAGACGAGGTTTCTGGTGGCTCCGTTCGCGGCCGGAGTGGTCACCGGGACCATCTTGAGCGTCGAGATAGGTCTGCTGTGGCCGGGCTTCACTAGCACGTTCGGCAGCGTGCTCGGCTTCGCGATCGAGGGCTTCTCGTTCCTCGAGCGCCGGTGCCGGTGGCGCAGCGCACGCTGGGTGCCGGGGTAGTCGTCGGCGGGGAGGCCGTGGCCGGCCTGGTGGTCGTGCGCCTGGACGCCCGCCGGCTCTACCCAGGACTCGTGACCGGCGACGGCGTCCGCCCTGATCGTGTCGATCGTGGCGGGCTCGCGACCCTCGTGCTGGTCTGGCTGCGCCGCTTCGAGCTGGCCCGCTACAGCGCCGCGCTGGCCGTTGCCGGCGTCGCCGACGTGCTTCCCGGAAGAGCCCGGCGGCTGCAGGCGTTGTACCTGCGGAGGTGGTTGCGCGAGTGACCGAAGAAGAAGTCCGATGCATCGAATGTGGTGAGCGGCTGCCCGCCGAGCGGGCGGAGCTCGGCTACCGGTACTGCACGAAGAGGTCATGCCAGGAGATCCACCATCCCGGGCTGGCAATCACCACGTTCGGCGTGAACAAGAGCGCCGACCAGATCATCGTCGCCGATCCGGACGAGCTCCGACGACCCGGACGGGCCGGCGAGTTCGGACGCAAGGACACCGAGGTGGGGCTGGACTACCGCCAGCCTGCCCCGCCGGTGCCGCGGCCGGGTCCGGCGAAGGTCCCAGCGCAACGGCGGGCGCCCGCCCGGCGTCCGTGGACCGCCGAGCAGGAGAAGATCGTCCGGCTGTACCACGAGATGGGGCTCAGCCCGAGCCAGATCACGGCACGGGCGCGCGAGTACGCCCCGCGGCTGCGGATCACCGAAGCGCTCGTGGTAAAGATCATGTCGGTGCCACCGCGGAGGACATGACCCCTTAGCTTGCTCTTTAGAGCGACCGGCAAATGATCGTTAGCGGAGGCGCCGGGTTGTGGGTCTGGTCGGCCAGCGGTACCCGCTGCGCGCACGGTTGATCAGCCGGCGGATCACGGTCAGGGTGGCGGCGAGGTACAGGTAGAACTCGACGATGATCTTGTGCTGGTCGGTGAACCTGCGGAGCTTTCCGTAGCCGTTCATCCACGAGTGGGTGCGCTCGACCGGCCAGCGCTTGCCGACCTGGATCGGGGCGGGGACCCACCGTCACCAGCATATTTCAGCGGTGGATCCAGGCTGAGCGCCCCCTGCCGGCCGTCTATGCGGACGCGGGCAGGGTGACGTCGAAACGCTCGGAGAGCCCGACGAGGTCGTTCCACGTGGCGTCCGCGAGCGGGATCCCTGCCTCGGAGCGCGCGGCCCGCGCCCTCAGTTCCGGCTCGCCGGGCAGTAGTGGACCGGCCTCCACCGACCGCGCCGGGGCCCGCTTGATCCCGGCCGAGGCCGCCCCGACCAGTTCGGGGTAACCGTCTCCGGAGAACGTGGCGGGGTCGAGCACCAGCACGAACATGCCGGACACTCGGCCCCGGGGGTCGCCGTCAGCTGCGACCTGGGCGCCGAGCACGGTGGGGTCGGTGTCCCCGACCGCGGACAGCCCGCCGAGCAGCGCCGAGGTGAGCGCCAGCCCGTACCCCTTGTGGCCCGCGACGTCCCCACCCAGGGGCAGTAGCGCTCCGCCGGCGTAGAAGTCGTCGGGGTTCTGGCTGGGCTCGCCGGACGGGTCCACGATGCAGTCGGGCGGAAGGGTCTTGCCGGTCGCCCGGGCCAGCCGGACCTTGCCCTCGGCGACGGTGGACATCGAACCGTCGAACATCACCGGGTCGCCTGTGCTCGGAAACCCGAACGACCAGGGGTTGGTCCCGAAGTAGCGTCCGCGCGCTCCGGGCATCCCGACGCCGCCGACCTGCTCGCCGACCGAGCCGGCCGTGATCATCGCGATCAGGCCCTTGTCCGCGGCCCGCTCGGAGTACTCACCGAGCCGTCCGACGTGCATCGACCGCCGGATCGACACGGCCGCGACCCCGTGCTCCACGGCTCGCTTCATGGCCCAGTCGAGCGCCATCGCGGAGGAGTACTGACCGAAGCCTCGTTGTGCGTCCATGACCGCGACGGCTCCCGCGTCGGTCAGAACCGTGGGCCTGGCCGCCGGGGACAAGGCGCCCTGGTCGATCTGGCCCACGTACTGCGGCAGCCGGGCGACACCGTGGGAATCATGGCCAGACAGGTTGGCGCGCACCAGGTGCGACGCCACCTCGGCCGCGATGTCGGCGGGCGATCCGAGCCGCTGGATGAGCGCCGTCGTGAACTCGGTTAGGGGGCCGGCGGAGGTCAGGAAGCCGTTGGACATGTCGCTCCTCGGGGTCGTGCACCTGCGATCGGTGCTTCCGCAGGTCCGTTGACTGGTACTGGAACATCATATGCTGATATACCGAACCTACACCGAGTTTCGAGCTCGTCGATCTCGCCTATCGGAGCAGCTAGGAGATCTCATGGAAGAGGGCCAGCTCATGCACGACGAGCGGCCGGCCGGCGCATCCGGGGGGAAGCCCCGTCGCCGCACCCGCGTCCGTTGGATGATCATCGCGATGGCGGCGATCGGCACCGCCATCGCGTACATCGACCGGGCCAACCTGGGTGTCGCGCTCCCCTTCATCGAGGACGACCTCGACCTGGACCCGGCCCTGCAGGGCGTCATCCTGTCGTCGTTCTTCTGGACGTATGCGGTGGCGCAGCTGCCGTCGGGATGGCTCGTCGACCGCCTCGGCGCCCGGGTGATGTTCGCGGCGGCGGCCGCATGGTGGGGCATCTTCACGGCCGCCGTCGCGGTGGCAAGGGGATTCACCTCGCTGCTCGGGCTGCGCATGCTGCTCGGCCTCGGCGAAGCACCGATCATGCCGTCCAACACCAAGGTCGTGTCGGAATGGTTCCCCCGCCGCGAACGGGCCTTCGCCTCCAGCGTCTTCAACTCCGGCACCGAGGCCGGCTCCGCGCTGGCGTTGCCGATCTGCACCATCTTGATCGGGCTGCTCGGCTGGCAGTGGTCCTTCGCCGTTACCGGTCTGCTCGGGGTGCTCTGGGCGATCGGCTGGTTCACCTTCTACCGGAAGCCGCGCGAGCACCGGCTCGCCTCGGCCGAGGAGGTCGCCTACATCGAGGGCGGCAACACCCTCGTCGCCGAGGAGGACAGGGCGGCGGAGAAGGCCCTGCGCTGGCGGGACCTGCTGCGCTACCGGACCGTGTGGGGGATGGTGGTCGGCTACGTGTGCCGGGCGTCGGTCGTGTACTTCTTCGTCACCTGGTTCCCCAGCTACCTGGTCGAGGCCCGGGGGATGGAGCTCCTCGAGATCGGGATCTACGGCGTCATCCCCGGCATCGCCTCGATCGCGATGGGGTGGGCCGGCGGCTGGCTCGGTGACCTCATGGTCCGCCGCGGCGTGCGGTTGGCCCTGGCCCGCAAGGTCCCGCTCGTCGTCGGCATGCTGGGCGGCTCGCTCATCGCGCTCGCCGCGATCGCTCCGGGTGTCGGCCAGGCGATCGCCCTGCTCGCCATCTCCTACGGGTTCCTCGGCTTCGCCGGCGGCGCGGTCTGGTCCCTGCCCGCGGACGTGGCGCCCAGTGCCCGGAACGTGGCCTCGTTGGCCAGCCTGCAGAACTTCGGCTCCCAGATCGGTGGGATCTTCTCCCCGCTGGCGGTCGGAGTGATGGTCAGTGCCACGGGCGGGTACGTGCTCCCGCTACTGGTCATCGGAGCCGTCACGATCCTGGGTGCGGCGATCTACGCCTTCGTGATCAAGGTCGAGCCGCTGACGGTGAGCTGACCGAGACAGGCCCGGACAGACCCACCGCCGCACGAGAACGGCCGCCGCGAGTATCGCGGCGGCCGTTCTGGTGGCAGACGCCCTCGGAGCCGTCAGCCCGGGATCACCGGCCGGCCCCAGCGGGACGACTCGCCGGCCGCGTTGACCGTGCGGGGCAGCCCCAGCGGGTTGTCCTCGCGCAGCTCGGCCGGGAGCAGCGCCTCCGGTGCGTCCTGGTAGACCACCGGCCGCAGGAAGCGCTCGATCGCGGTGGCGCCCACCGACGTGTGCAGCGACGCCGTGGTCGACGGGTACGGGCCACCGTGGTGCATCGCGGGAGTCACCGCGACGCCGGTCGGCCAGCCGTTGAACAGCAGCCGGCCCACGCGGGACCGCAGCGCCTGCACCAACGGGGCCAGCTCAGCGCCGTCGTCCGGACCGGTGTGCAGGGTGGCGGTGAGACTCCCGGGAAGCTGGTCCACGACCGTCATCAGGTCCTCGACGTCGGGGTATTCGACGACGATCGACAGCGGGCCGAAAACCTCGTCAAGCAGCTCGTCCCGGTGCTCGAGGAGCGCCCGGATGTCGGTCGCGACCAGGGTCGGCGCCACGGCGAGGCCGTCCGCGGTGGCGCCCTCGGCCAGGATCCGGACCCCCGGGGCGGCGACGACCTCGGCGCGCCGCATGACGTAGCCGGCGTGCACACCGTCCGTCAGCATCCGTGCATTCGGCACCGCCGCCGCACCGTCGGTGAGAGCGCCTTCCAGGCCGTGTCCCGCGGGCAGGAAGAACAGCCCCGGGCTGGTGCAGAACTGTCCGGCTCCGAGCGTGAAGGACCCGACGTAGCCCGCAGCGATCTCAGGGCCGCGGGCCGCGATCGCGGACGGGGTGGCGATCGCGGGGTTGATGCTGCCCAGCTCGCCGTAGAACGGGATCGGCACCGGCCGGGAGGCGGCGATGTCACCCAGCGCCCGGCCCGCCGGCACCGATCCGGTGAACGCGGCCGCGGCGATCCGGGGGTCACGCAGCGCGGCGATCCCCGTGTCGACGCCGAACACAACGGCGAAGGTGCCGTCGGGGGCTCCCGCACCGCGCAGCGCCTCGGTCACGATGCGCCCGGTCCGCGCGGACAGCTCCGGATGCCCGGGGTGGGCCTTGAGGACCACCGGGCACCCGGCGGCGAGCGCGGAGGCGGTGTCGCCACCGGCCACGCTGAAGGCGAAGGGGAAGTTGCTGGCCGCGAACACCAGCACGGGGCCGATCCCGAACTTCGCCCGGCGCAGCTCGGGGCGCGGTCCGAGCACGAAGTCCGGGTCGGCGCGGTCGACGACCACCCCCGCGTAGTGACCGTCCGCGAGAACCTCGACGAACATCCGGAGCTGGGTGGCGGTCCTTGTCAGCTCGCCGCGCAGCCGGGCCTCCGGCAGGCCGCTCTCGGACATCGCGATCGGGACCAGTTCCCCGGCGGCGGCATCGAGCCCCTCGGCCACCGCGGCGAGCATGCCGGCCCGTTCCTTCGGTGGGAGTGCCGCGAATGGCCCGGCCGCGGCGGCAGCGGCGGCGAGCGCCGACTCCAGCTCCTCGGCCGCGGTGTCGGTCTCGACCGTTCTGGTCTGGGTGGGCACGGGTGACTACCTTTCCGTCGATCCGTCCGGCGCCGTCACGCGGTGTGCTGATCCACGGGCATGATCGTGCGCAGGGTAACTGTAGTATACTGGTATATTCTGTACCGTTCACTGTTCGACGCCTGCCTACGGCATGGGAGAGACCACACATGGTGCAGACCGCTTCTGATCTTTCGCCGCTCCCCTTGCTCAGCTCCCGTTCGAGCCTGGTGGCGGAGGCGATCCGGGAGGCGATCCTCACCGGCACGCTGGCGCCGGGATCGGAGCTCGTCGAACGGAATCTCGCGGAGAGGTTCGGGATCTCCAAGACGCCCGTGCGCGAGGCGCTCATCAGTCTGGCTCGCAGCGGGCTGATCACCATGTCGCCGAATCGGGGATCGGTGGTGCGGGTGCTCGACGCAGCCGCCGTGCGGTCGGTCTACGAGATGCGGGTCCTGCTGGAGCCGCACGCGGTCCGCCGCGCCACGACGGATTTCCCTACGGTGGAGCTCGACCGGGCCCGGGAGCTTCTCCGCCAGTCCCGCGAGGCCATCGACGGCGGGGAGTACGCCGCGCTGAGCATGGCCAACCGCCGGTTCCACCGGCTGCTGTACTCCCATTGCGGCAACCCGCTGATCGTCACAGCGCTCGACGAGCTGCAGGACCAGCTCGCGCTCTTCGCCGTCTCGATGCTGTGGCGCGACGACTCCCCGAGCTGGGAGCCGGAGTACGCCGAGCACGAGGAGATCCTCGGCGCCGTCGCCGCCGGGGACGTCGACGGCGCCGAGGCTCTGATGCGAGCACACATCGACCACTCGCTGGAGAAGATCCCGGCCGACTAGCTCAGCCGGCGGCCCGGTAACGCGCCAGCGTGGCCTCGTCCGGGGGGTAGGTGCCGCGCAGCGGGGCGCCGTTGTCGATCTCGCCGAGGATGAACTCCTCCAGTTTCTCCTGGTCGACGGCGGCCTGTGCGATCTCGGCGGCGAGTTCCCGCGGCACGCAGACGACGCCTTCGTCGTCGCCCACCATGATGTCGCCCGGGTAGACGGGCACGCCTGCGCAGCCGATCGGCACCTGCATGTCGACGGCGTGGTGGCGGGCTAGGTTCGGCGACGCGGACGCGCCGGCCGAGAACGAGGGGAAGTCTGTCTGGCTGATCGCGGGCGAGTCCCTGAGCGAACCGTCGGTCACGAGTCCGGCCAGCCCGCGTCGCATCATCCTGGTGACCAGGATGTGTCCGGCCGACGCGGCGTGTGAATCACCACGGCAGTCCATCACCAGCACCTGCCCCGCGGGCACGGATTCGACCGCGAGCCGCTGCGGGTGGTCGTAGTCCTTGAAGACGGCGAGGGTGTCGAGGTCCTCGCGAGCCGGGATGTTGCGCAGGGTGAAGGCCTCGCCGACGAACTTGGTGCGGTTCGGGTTGACGGGCGCCAGCCCCACCATGAACGCATTTCGCAACCCTCGGGCGAACAGCTGGGTGGTCAACGTCGCGGTACTGGCGCGGCCCAGCAGCTCGAGCACGGCGGGGTCGACGGACGTGATCTCTTTGGTCATGATCCTCCTTGGTGTATCAAGATACGATATACCAGAAGCTGAGGTGGTCGGCCCGCGGGCGGGTCACGAAAGGGCCTGAGAGGGAACAGGACCGGTGGCGACACGACCACGCCTCGTCCGGGTTCGGGACGGCCGGGCTCCGCGCGAGAGCGACGTCGCTGCGGACGTCGGCTTCGCGTGCGGCTGGCCCGTGGGGCGCCCGCAGCGGCGGTGGCGTGGCTGCAGCGGGCGCTGGCCGAACCGCCCGCGCTCGACGAGCGCGGCGAGGTGCTCCTCGAGCTGGGCGTCGCCGAGCCGCGCCTCGGCTCCCGGGCGGCGATCGACCACCTGCGTGCGGCGACGGAGATGACCACTGAACCGAAACTGCGCGTCCGGGCGGTGCGGCAGCTGGCGAGCGCGCTGACCCGGTCGGCACGAGCCGACGCGGCGGTGACGGCGATCGAGTCCGCGATTCCCGCGATCGAGGAAGTGGACCGGGAGCTGGCGCTGCTGCTGGAGGCGGATCTCGCGAGGCATGTCCGGCAAGCAGGCACCGAAGCGCGCGCCGGAGCGTCGCGACGTCTTTCCCGTCTGTCCGACCTGGAACGAGGCACACCGGGTGCGCGCCAGGTGTACATCAGCCGCGGGTTCGAGAAGGCCCGCGGCAGCCGCCGTTGCAGTACTAGGTCCACGCACATACGCCCGCGCCCGACGCCGCGGGTACTCCGGCACCGCGGGCCTAGGCCTCGCCTGATCAGCGGTCGCTGTCACGGACAGCGCTCAAGGATGGGTGGCTCGTGAGCCGGGGCAGACACGGTGTCGTTACGTCGGTGACCGGACAGGCAACTGTGTTTCGGGCGGACACACCGTCGTTAATCAGCCACTGGGACGCGACCTGCACGGTGCTGGGGGTCAAGTTCGACCGGGACTGGCTGGACCGTGAGGCCGAGCGGGTCCTGGCCCTGGAGCCGGTCCGCGCCGCCGGGGCGCTCCCCGAACAGCTTGGATTGGCCGGGAACAGCGGGAGGGACTGGCGGAGGCTGGTCGGGGGCCTGGCCGGACAGCTCCGTGGACCATGATTGTTTGCCGATCAGGCCGTCGTGCGTGAGCAGCTCGCCGGCGCGGTCACGGCCGGCTTCCTCTTGGCAAGCTGCCCCGACCTGGGTTCTGGGTCCAGCACCTCGTCCGCTCGCGATCGGGCGGGGCGTCGACGCAATCAGGGACGACCCGGCTCGGGTGGACCGCCGCGGACATGGCGAGCCTGGCCGGGACCAGCGTGCGCCGGATGCAGGAGGGCTTCCAGGAGCGGGCAGGCTGCTCACCGACCGAGCAGCTCGTCGGTGTCCGGCTGCAGCATGCCGCGCGGACATCGAAGGCGACACCGGGCTATCGGTCAGCGAGATCGCCGCCCGGTGGGGATTCTCGAGCGCAAGCCGGTTCGCGGCGGCTTACCGACGACGCTATGGCCACCCGCCGTCGCTGGCACGCCGGACAGGGCGATTCGAACCCTAGAGCCATGTACCTCTGCGCGACTCACAGGGTGAACGCCATTCGGGCCCGGGTCATCAGATGCCCCATGTTGGTGGCTGCGTTCGAGGCCCGGGCGTTCTCGACCCGCACGTAGCCGCCGGCCGAGGCGAGTGAGCGGTGCTGGGTTTGTGCGGCGATCTCGCGGTCGAAGGCGCCGCGTAGGTGGGCCCAGGTAACGAACGCGGCCCGCAGCGAATGCGGGCTGTATCCGGCGGCGCGCCGCGGTCGACCGCGGCCGGGCACTTCACGGAGTCCGTTACCGGCGGACGAAGCGGTCGGCGGCGAAGACCGCCGCTGCCCTGCCCGCGTCCGCGTCCGCGTCCGCGTCCGCGAATGATCGTTCGTAGATTCCCGTAACGCCAGCAGTGTGCCGGGGCCAACCTCGGCCGGTCGGATAGATCTCAGTTCATGAACGCCCTTTCCGACTCGTCGCTCGTCGCGGACACGGCGCACCGGAACGAGGCCGCCGTCTTCAACGCCGCGCTGCGAGCGTTCGGCGAGGCCGGCTTCGGGTAGCGGTCCGTGAAGTCGGTCAGCGCGGCGGGGCCCCGGGGGCCAGGCTCACTGCAGGTCGTCGCCGAGGTCGGGCTGCGGCGGTACCGGCCGGCTATTTTGGTCTACGGAAAGGAAGACCTCGTTTGCAACGGGGTTGCGCAGCTCTTCGGCGAGCTGGCCGAGCAGGCCAGCGGTGCGGGCGAGCAGGGCGAAGCCGCGCAGCAGCTCCAGCGGGAGCCGGAGGTCGGCAAGTGCGGCGCCGCAGGCGCCGGCTCCGTTGATCGGCAGCTTCTGTCCGACGATCTCCTGGTGCACTCGGCCGATCGCCTCGAGCAGCCGCAAGTGCGGGCCGCAGTGGCCCGCCTCGCGGGCGATCTCGTATAGCCGCGGGACCCGGGGGTCGCCGTCCTTGTGCACGTGGTGGCCCAGGCCGGGGACGAACCGGCCCGCGGCCTGCCGCGTGCGGACGGCCTCCCGGGCCAGTTCATCCCAACACTCGTCGGTGGTAGGCAGTGCGGCGGCGGCTACGAGCACGTCGTGCAGGAAACGGCCGCAGTCCTCGGTCACGCCCAGGAAGCGGGAGCCCCCGCCCAGCAGTCCGGCAGCGAGCGCGCCCTGCACGGAGTCCGGCGCAGACAGGTAGGTCAGGCGGGTGGTGATCGCTGTGGGGGTGAACCCGTGGTCGGCCAGCGCCGCGAGCACTGCCTCGAAGACCCGGACCTCGTCGGGCTCGGGACGTCGCTGGGTGACCAGCCAGAAGGCGAGCTCGCCGAAGCCGACCTCGCCCATGACGTCCGCGGCGAGGTCTTTCCCGAGCAGCGTGATGGCATGGCGGGAGGAGGCCCCGAGCGCAGTCTCGTACTCGATCGTCCGATTCTCGGTGCCGGTCACGCCGAGTCCGCCAACCATTCGCGGATCTTGGAGCCGTGCTGGTCGTGCTGCGGCGGCGGCAGCCGGTACGCGACCGGGCTCGTCGACAAGCGGATCGGGTTGCGGGTGGTGGGCACGGCCTCGGTCCCCTCACCGACCTCGACGACCGGGTCCAGTCCGAAGCGCTCGGCCATGGCGAAGCCACCGTCGATGGTGTTGATCGGGCCGCACGGTACTCCGACATCGTTCAGCAGGTCGAACCACTCGAGCGCGGCTCGGGTGCGCAGCCGGTCCACCAGCAGCGGGCGCAATTCCTCGCGGTTCGCGGTGCGTTCGGTGTTGGTCGCAAAGCGCACGTCGTCCGCGACGGCGGGGATGTCGAGGACCTTGCACAGTGCCCGGAACTGGCCGTTGTTCGCCGCGGCGATGATCAGGTCGTTGTCGGCGGTCGGGAACGGCTCATACGGGAAGACGCTGGGATGCGCGTTGCCCATCCGGTAGGGGACGGTATCCCCCGCGACCCAGGCCGAGCTGTGGTTCACCAGCCCGGTCAGCGCGGAGGAGAGCAGATTGACCTCCACGTGCTGGCCTTCGCCGGTGGCGTCCCGGTGGCGGAGCGCTGCCAGGATCCCGATCAACGCGTGGTTGCCCGCCATCACGTCGAAGACCGAAATGCCGGCGCGCAGCGGGTCGCCGTCGGGCTCGCCGGTGAGGCTCATCAGCCCGGACACCGCCTGGACGACGAGGTCGTAGCCAGGGATGTGTCGCCCTGGGCCGGAGCCAAAGCCGGAGATGGACGCGTAGACGAGCGCGGGATTTGTGGTCTGCACCGAGTCGAAGTCCAGGCCGTACTTGCCCAGTCCGCCCGGGCGGAAGTTCTCGACCAGGACGTCGGCGCGGCGGGCGAGCTCGCGGGCGGCGGCCGCATCGTCGGCGTCCCGCAGGTCCAGGGAGACCGAACGCTTTCCGCGGTTGACCCCGAGGTAGTAGGTGGACCGGCCGTTGCGTAGGGGCGGGGTCCAGCTGCGGGTCTCATCGCCCTCGGGGCTCTCGACCTTCACCACGTCGGCGCCGAGATCGGCCAGCAGCATGGTCGCGTAGGGGCCGGCGAGGACGCGCGAGAAGTCCGCCACGAGCAGCCCCGAGAGAGGCCCGCGCGCTCCGCCCTGCGGGGCAGCCTCCGTAGATGTCACCAGGATCCTCCCTCTGTCCGACTGACGGACAACTGTCCGCCAAGGCCGATTCTGCGTGAGGGCGCCTCCTTCGTCAATGCACTCTGGTGATCTCCGCGCGGGGCAGGGCGGACGCTCGGGCGAAGTCCAGGCTGATCGCGGCGGCGGCCTCGAGCAGTCTGGGCAGAAGAGTCTGCAGGAGTGTGTCCATGGACGTTTCCGAGGCGTGACAGTTGACATTGAGCGCGCCCATGACCCGGCCGGTGCCGTCCCGCAGCGGGGCGGCGACCGAGCGGATACCCAGGGCCAATTCCTGGTCGGTGCTGGCCCAGCCGCGGGCGCGGACGTCCCGCAGCTCGCGCCCGAGCTCGACGGGGTCGACGGGGTGTCGGGCGGTCAGGCCCGAGCGGCTGGGTAGCGCCAGCGTGCGGTCGGCCTCTTCCGGCGGCAGCGCGGCGAGCAGGACCTTGCCCAACGATGTGACGTACGCGGGGAACCTCGTGCCGATCTCGACCCGCAGCGCGACGATCTTCGGTGCCGCCACCCTGGCCACGTACACAATGTCGGACCCGTCGAGCTGAGCCACCGAGCAGGACTCGTCGGTCGATCGCCCCAAGTCCTCCATGTGCGGCTGGGCCATGTCCCAGAGCCCGGTGGAGGCAACGTAGGCCGTGCCCAGCTCCAGCACCCTCGGGGTGAGTGCGAACCGTCCGTCGGCGGCCCGCACGTAGCCAAGCTCGGCCAGGGTCAGCAGGATCCGCCGGGTGGTCGGCCGGGTGAGGTTCACCGACTCGGCGATCTCGGACAGGGACGGGGCACCACGCCGAGTGCCGAACGAGGTCAACACGTCCAGCCCGCGCGCAAGCGCCTCGATGAAATCGGGACCGGCGTCTCGGGCCACGGGAACCTCCACAGCTTCTGTCCGTCTAGCGGACAACGGATTCATCAGGAAACTACAGCTCGCGACCATAGTCGAAGCCCACTCCCGTGGGTCAGTGGCCGCATCGTCCGTTCTACGGACCGAACAACAGATCGCAGTCACTCTGGAGGCGCCAGGAAGGACTTGACACCGCGGCGAGTGAGCTCAAAAGTATGTATGTCCGTGCAGCGGACGTCTGTCCGACGATGTTGTTCATAGGAGGCCCCACAAATGTCGTCCCACCCCGTCGCCGAGCGCACCGAGGACGCCGACCACACCACGCTGCCCGCCCGACTGCACCACAACGCCTTTGTCACCCGCGACCAAGAGGCCACCCGGGCCTTCTACGAGAATCTGATCGGGATGCCGCTGGTCGCGACCTGGACCGAGGTCGAAGACCTGTTCGGTAAGGAGCGGACCTACTGCCACACCTTCTACGGCCTGGGTGACGGCAGCGCGCTGGCGTTCTTCCAGTTCGCCGACCCCGAGGACCAGACGCTGTTCGGGCCGGAGATGCCGCGCTCACCGTTCAGCCACATCGCGCTCAAGGTCACCGACGCGGTGCAGCGCGGCATCGAGGATCGGCTGCGCGCCGAGGAGTGGGACCCGGCCGAGACCTACGTGCTCGACCACGGGTACTGCCGCTCGCTCTACACCCGCGACCCCAATGGCCTGCTGCTCGAGTTCACCGCCGACGCGGCGAACGTCGAGGAGTTGAACGCCGTCCGGCTACGCACCGCCCGCGAGGACCTGGACCGTTGGCTGTCCGGCGATCACTCGCCCAACAACGACGTGCGCTGACCCTCGACTTGGGAACCATCGCGATGGGGAGCTCGGTCCTACTCGTCCACGGGGCCTACCACGGCGGCTGGTGCTGGGACGCCGTGCAGCGTGGGCTCGCCGAGCGGGAAATCCGCAGCCGCGCTCCGGACCTCCCACTGACCGGGTTCGGGAACGACGTCGATGCGCTGCGGTCTGCCGTGGCGGACCTGCGCCGCAGCGGCCCGGTGACTCTCGTGGCGCACAGCTACGCGGGCATCGTCGCAGCTGCCGCGGGCCACCAGGCGGACCGGCTGATCTTCGTAGCCGCACGGCTGCCACTGCCTTGCGAGTCTCAGGCCGCCCTCACCCCCCGCTGGAACGTCCACCCCGGTCTGCACGCGGCGACCACGACCGACCCGGACGGTTGGTCGCGGGTCGAGGCCGCCGCCCAGATAGCGTTCTACTCCGACTGCGCCCCCGACACGGCCGCCGCGGCCATGGCTCGACTCCGGCCGATGCGCAGCGCAGTGCCCGCCGACCCGGTCGACCCGCCCGCCTGGACTCACCTGCCGAGCGCCTATGTCGTGTGCGCCCGGGACGCCGTGGTCCGGGTCGACCGGCAGCGAGAACGGGCGGCGCTGGCCGACCACCACTACGAGCTCGACAGCGGCCACTCGCCGTTCCTGTCCGTGCCCGAGGCGCTGACCGAAATCCTCGCCGAGCAGGCCGGACTGACGACGGCCCTTTCCGAGGGGTCGCCAGCCACCACACATGAGTGAGAGAAGGGAAATGCCTCCAATGACGGAAGCACCACGCGTTCTGATCGTCGGAGCGGGCCCGACCGGCCTCATCCTGGCCCACGAGCTGCTTCGCCGGCGGATCCCTGTCCGACTCGTGGAAAAGCGCCGCGGCCCGTCCCACACGACCCGCGCGATGACCGTCCATGCGCGCTCGATGGAGATGTTCGAGCACCTCGGGCTGGCCCACCGGCTCGAGGAAGTGTGCCTGGAGTGCCCGGGCAACATCTACCACTTCCCGCACCTCGCCGAGGACGAGCAGCCCCGCACGGACTACCGTGGCCTGCCGACCCGGTTCCCGTTCTACTACAAGATCAACCAGAACGATTTCGAGCAGGTCTTGCGCGAGCACCTGCACGCGCTGTACTCACTCACCCCGGAGTACCGAACCGAGGTGACCGGGATCGACGACGGCACCGACGAAGTCGGGGTCGAGATCGCCTTGCCCGACGGGAAGGTCGAGCGGTCACGGTACGAGTGGGTCGTCGGCTGCGACGGCGTGCGCAGCTTCGTGCGGGAGGCCGCCGGGATCGACTTCGTCGGCCAGCGAGTCGCCGCCATGGCGATGATGGACGTCGAGCTAGACAACGTGACCTTCGACGACCGGTGGATGAACTACTTCTTCACCGAGGACCTGTTCATGAACTGCACCCGGCTCCCCGGAAAGTACTGGCGCATCTACATGAGCGAGCCCACCGAAAAGTACGTCTACGCCGAGGACAAGCGGGCCGCGTTCCAGGAGGTGGCCGACCGGATCGGGATCGGGTTCACCGTGGGAGAGCCGGAATGGGCGACCTCGTGGGAGATCCTCAACAACATCGCTGACCGCTACCGCAACGGCAGGCTGGTCATCTGCGGGGACGCCTCGCACGTGCACTCGCCCTCAGGCGGACAGGGCATGAACGGCTGCATGCAAGATGCGTTCAACCTCGGCTGGAAGCTCGCCGCGGTGCTGCACGGCCGGGCCGACAGCACGATCCTCGACAGCTACGAGACGGAGCGTAAGCCGATCGGCCAGCAGGTCAGCCAAGGTGCGCTGGCCACGCACGAGATCGTCATGGGCTTCGGGGTGGACCCAGTGGAGCGGTGGGAGCTCACCCAGGCCCCGGGCTGGGAGCACGACACCACCCGCCTGGTGTCCGGGCTGGCACACACCTACCGGGACGTCGTGGTCGTCCCGGCAGCCCTCACCCCGACCCCGGGCCCGCGCTCTGGAGACCGGGCACCGGACGCCCTACTGACCGCCGAGCCGCGCAAGCGCGTGTACGACATCTGCCGCAGGCCCGAGTTCACTCTCCTCGTGGTGCCCAACTCTGCCGACCCCGAGCCCACGATCACTGCCGGCCTGGAACTGGGTGACGAACTGGACCGGCAGTTCCCCGGCGCCGTGCACACGCACCTGATCGCCGATGACGAACGCTTCGACTTCGACCATCGCACACCGGACGAGACAGGCGAGATCGCCGAGCGCTACGAGCTCGACGGCAGCGGCAGGCTACTGCTCATCCGACCCGACCTCTACCTCGGCCTAGCCGTCGTCCCCACCGACGCCCGTGCGCTCACTGACTACCTATCGCAGTGGTTTACCGCCGCCGTCGCGCCGGCGGCGGCGGCGGTATGAGGGTTTGACCTCGCTGCTTATCCGCCGGACGTCCCCCGAGGAGTCCGACGAGACGGTTGCGCTCTCCGAGCGCCTGGTCGGCGAGCAGGCTGGCTCCGGCTCGATCGGCAAGGACGCGTGCGGATCCGACAGGTCGGCAGCCTGCGGCGTCGCTCCGCGATGGCTGCGCCACCCTTGCTCCCGCCAACACGACGAGCAATGCGGCCAGGACGCTGGGGGAACGGCGGAGGGGCTGCTGCTGCCCGCCGACCTACTCGACATCCACGTGTCGGCAGCCGAACGCTGCTCCCAACGCGACCGCCGCGACTGGACCGTCTACATCGCCGACCGCAGGGGCTCGTGTCGATCGCTCGATCGACCTCCGGCGGTGTGCTTGAAGAAGCGAGGGGACAGTCGCCTCAGCAGGGCAGGCCAGGGCAGGTGCATCTCGGCCCTGCTTCATGCTGCAGCAGACGCAACGCCGATGCAGTAGCGAGGCAACCCGACGGCTCCGCCTTACGGCCAATTCAGGCGATAGCCGCTCTGACCTGCGAAACTGAGCCAGCGACAGCCTAGTTGGACCGTCAAAATTCCCATGTTGTTGCCGCGTTCGAGGCCCAGGCGGTCTCGACGCGCACCTAGTAGTACTTTGTTAGGTGTGTTGATCCCGCTGATTCGACCTCTCGTGTGATCTTGTCCGGGTCGTGACTCCGGAGGAGATGGCGCAGGTCCGACCGCGGCTGGAGGCGTTCGCTGCGGAGATGCTCGGCGGGCTGGCCCGGTCGGATCAGCGAGCCAAGGGCGCCCTGTATCTGCGCGGGCTGTTACTGGACGGTAAGCGCAAGTCGATGCAGCCGATGGCTACTCGGCTCGGGGTCGACCACCAGCAGCTCCAGCAGTTCGTCACCTCCTCGACCTGGGACTACATGCAGGTCCGCGGTCGGCTGGCCAGGTGGGCCGCGACGTTCATCGCCCCGCGCGCGTTCGTCGTCGACGACACCGGATTTCCGAAGGACGGCCTGGATTCACCTGGCGTGGCTCGGATGTACTCCGGTTCGCTGGGCAAGGTCGGGAACTGCCAGGTCGGGGTCAGTGTGCACGCGGTCACCGACTGGGCCTCGGCGGCGATCGACTGGCGACTGTTCCTGCCGATGTCGTGGGACGACACCGCGACCGACGACCCCGAGATGGCTACACAGATCCGCCGCCGGCGGGCGCGTAGCCGGATTCCCGACCAGGTGCGGCACCGGGAGAAGTGGCGCCAGGCCCTGGACATGCTCGACGAGATCACCGCCGATGAGCAGGCAGGCGGCTGGGGTCTGGATCCGCGCCCGGTCGTCGGCGACGCCGGTTACGGCGACGCCACCGAGTTCCGGCTGGGACTCGAGCGACGTGGCCTGCCCTACGTGCTGGCGGTCAAGGCCACCACCAGCGCTCACGCCGGCGAGGCCGAGCCGGTGACCCCGCCGTATCGCGGTCACGGCCGCCCGCCGGTGCCGCGCTACCCCGACGGCCCGTCCACGCTCGCAGAACTCGCGCTGGCCGCGGGGCGACGCGCGCTGCGGCGGGTCACCTGGCGCCACGGCACCCGCAAGGGCCGCGGGAACCCGACCGCCGCGATGACCTCCCGGTTCCTCGCACTGCGGGTCCGACCGGCCAACCGGGCCATCCCTCGCGGCCCCGACGGGGTGCTGCCCGAGTACTGGATGATCGCCGAATGGCCGCCCGGCACATCCGAGCCCACCGACTACTGGCTGTCCACGCTGCCCGCCGACACACCACTACGTGAACTCGTCGGGCTGGCGAAGATCCGCTGGCGCATCGAGCACGACTACCGCGAACTCAAAGACGGCCTCGGCCTCGATCACTTCGAAGGCCGCTCCTACCTCGGCTGGCACCGCCACGTCACCCTCGCCGCCCTGGCCCAGGCCTTCTGCACCAGCCTGCGCTACGACCCAAAAGCCCCTGCGCCGGCCTGACCCTCTACGCCGTCCTCCGCGAACTCCAGACCCTCCTCGGCATCTGGACCGGCGCCTGCCACACCTGCAAACGCCCCTACTCCGTGCCAACCTAACAAAGTACTACTAGGAGCTCGCCGGCGCGCCCACGCCGACCACCCCCGGCGGCAGCGGTGCCGGTGTGAACTCTTCCCTGAAGATCTGCGCCGGCCGCATCCGACGTCTCTTGAACGTTCGTACGGCCGCTGAGACCATGGGCGGTGGGCCACAGATGTAGGCGCTCATGCCGCGGCAGCTCGCGAAGTCGGACTCGACTGCGTCGGTGACCATGCCGCAGGCGCCGTCCCAGGTCTGCTCGCTGAGCACCGGCACGTATCTGACACCGGAGCCGGCGAGACCTTGGAAGACGTCCCCGTCATAGAGGTCCTCCTCACGGCGGCCACCGTGGTAGAGGTGAATTTCCGAGGCCAGGCCCTGCTCGACGGCGTGCAGGAGTATCGCCTTCAGGGGCGCTAGACCGGTCCCGCCGGCCACCAGCACAACCGGCCCGTCCTCGGGTTCGATCATGGAGAATGTCCCGAGCGGCCCCTGCATCGCAACACGTTCTCCGACGGCGAGCGATGCGAAGACCCATCTCTCGGTCGCGAGTCCTCCCGGGGTCAGACGGATGTGCAGTTCGATCGACGATTCCTGCGATGGAGGGCTCGCGATGGAGTAGGCTCGGCGAAGGGGCGAGTTGGGGATTCGCAGCTCGACGTACTGCCCGGCGTCGAAGTCGAGTGGTTCGTCGAGGTCGATGACAAGACGGATCGTCTCGCGCGCGACGACGTCACGGACGACTACGGTGCCCGTGATATCACGCAACCGGTGTCGTGGTGTAGTGATCGCCGACTCGCCGAGCAGTGCGCCGAGCAGATCGGTGACCGGTGAGGCTTGGCAGGCGAGGGCGAATCCGTCGGTACGGTCGGCCTGGGGGAGAAGTTCTTCCGTGGAGTCACCGTGGTCGACGGTGCCTTCGAGAACCTTGAACCGGCAGGTTCCGCAGGTTCCCTGGGAGCAGTTGTGCGGAATCCACCGGTTCGCGCGTAGTGCGGCATCGAGAATGGTCTGGCCTTCGCGGGCGTCGAAACTGGGGCCTCCGTTGAGGCTGACGTGGTGACCGACCATCACACTTCCCAGCGCACTCGAACGTGCTCGGGCCCGCGGAATGCCCAGCCGTGGAACTTGACGTCTTCGGTGAGCTCCATCATGGGGATCGACTGGAACAGCTCCTCGAGGGCGATACGCACGATCGCGCTGCCTAGGTAGGCGCCGGCGCAGGCGTGGGGGCCGGCGCCGAACCCCAGATGCGGTTGCAGCGGACGGTCGAGGTCGAATTCCTGCGGACCGGGCCAGGTCTTCTCGTCCCAGTTGGCGGCGCCATAGGCCATGAGCACCGCGGTGCCGGCGGGGAGGTCGAGTCCACCGATATGGACGTCTCGGGTGGCCACCTTGGCGGCCGCCGCGAAGATCGGGGCGACCCAGCGCAGGCTCTCCGACACGGCGCGGGGGATGAGCGAGGGGTCGTCGACCACGCGGTCGAATTGATCGGGCGAACGCAACAGGCCGACCAGTGTCGTGGCCATCAGGTGGCCCGGCTCCTGCAACGCCCCGAGGATGTACACGTTCATGTTGGAGTAGACGAGCTCGCGGTCGCGCGTCTCCCCCTCGGACAGGCCGTCGTGGAGCCAGTGCGAGATCAGGGTGTGCCCGGGCCGGTCGGTCCACTCGTCGAGCAGCGGGTCGACGATCCCGCGCATCTCGCGCTTGGCCTGGTCGGCGGCGGCGAAGCCCTCGGGGTTCGCCCATGAGCCGTCGGCGTTGACCGCGACGTTACGTGCGCCCAGGGCCAACGCCTTGAACCATTCGGTCAGCTTGGATTCGCTGACCTGGTGCAGTCCCATGACGTCGCCGACGGCGCGGACACTGATCGGCACGAAGTATGCCGCCTGCAGGTCGGCCTCACCGGTGTCCTCGATCTGCGCGAGAAGGCGTTGTGCGTGGGGGCGCACCATGTCGTCGATGTAGCTGTCGACCGCGGACGGCCGCAGGTACGGGTCCATCATCGCGCGCAGCTTCGTGTGTTCTTCGCCGTTGGCGCTGAGGACGGTGCCCTCCCCGTGGGTTCGATGTCCGGAGGGAGAGATCACTCCGTACCAGGTGTCGGGGTCCGAGGTCATCTCCCGGTTGATGTCGTAGCTCGACGCCACGTACATGCCGACCTCGGGCACCCAGGCCAGCGGTGCCTGGTCGCGCAGCTTCGCGTGGATCGCTTGCGGGTCGTCCTCGAGCTGGTCGGCGGCGATGTCGTCGATCCAGCTGTGCGTGATGGTCACGGACAGGCTCCTCGTCGTTGGGGTCCCGACGACTGCCTCGCAGTGGTCGGATGCTGCGGCTCCTCTGTCGGTGTGACTTCATCCTCAGTCCCCCCCCTGGAGCTATCAACGGGCGGTTCCCGAAGAGATCGTTAGGCCGAGCCGAACAATGTGGTAAGACGGAAGTGGCCGAGGGCGCGGGGTCCCGGACTTCGAGATGAGGAGGAGGGCGCTGTGAATCTGCGCCAGATGGAGTGTTTCCTCGCGGTGGTCCAGGATATGCACTTTCGCCGGGCTGCGGACCGGCTGCACTTGTCGCCCGCCAGCGTCAGCGAGGCGGTCTCCTCGCTCGAGCGCAGCCTCGGAGGGCGGCTCTTCGAGCGCACGAGCCGGCGGGTGCGACTGACCCCGCTGGGGGCTGAGTTCGCCGCTTCGATCCGGCAACCGATCGACGATCTCCACCGCGCTCACGGGGCGGCCCGGCAACAGGCGGTGAGTCACCGTGACGCCGTCATCGCTCATACTCCCGAGCTGGGTCACTTGATCCTTCCCCGGCTGGTCGCGGCCGGTTCGGGCGACACGGTCGACGCGGTGGGCCTTCTGCCGGCCTGGCGCCCTATCGCCATGCACACGCCTGGGCAGCTCACCGCCGTCGCCGACGGCGAGATCGACGTCGGCCTGTGCTGGTCGGTTCCGGAGCAAACGGGGATCGACAGTGTCGTGCTCGGTGAGTTCCCGCTGGTCGCCGTGCTGCGGTCCTCTGACCCGCTGGCGTCTCACGCCGAGGTGTCGCTCACCCAGATCCGGTCACGCCAGATTCTCGTGACTCCGCGCGCCGACAACCCGTACCTGGACAGTCAGCTACAGGCCGATGTGACCCGGGCTGGCATTCCCCGCGCCCACATCGAGGAGGTGGCACGCTACGACGAACTCGTCGTGCACGTCGCCACCCGCGGGCACGTAGGGATTCATCCGGGGCCGATCGCACTCACGAGCCCGTTGTCCTCTGTCGTCTTTCGCCCGATCGCCGACGCCTCCGATCGCGTCCGCATCTGCGCGATCAGCCACTCGAGAGAGCGCTCGCCATCGACCATCTCGCTCATCGAGAGCCTGTACATGATCGTGGCGGCGCTCGATCTCGAGAGGGCGCTGAACTGATCTCGTCTAGGGGCGGTGATGAGCGTGGTAATGCTGGGCGAGGAGATCTCGACCGTAGTCGTTTCCGTTCGGTTCGCGGACGATGGTGTGGACGTGGAACCGCGCGGGCTCGGGGTTGGCGAGGAAGACGCCGGGGTGGTTGTCGTACTCGACGAGCAATACTGGCGAGTGAATGCGGTAGTAGAAGGCGCACTCGTCGTCGTGACCACCCCGCCACACGAATCGAGTCTCATCGAGGTGTTCGCGCACCTGGGCGAGCTTGCGCTCGGCCTGCGGCGCGGGCAGACGTCCCAGGTAGACACGGACCAGGTCGAGGAGACCGTCCTGCTGATCGGAGGGGAGAGAGGCGACCACGATCCCCTCGGGGGCAAGTACGAGGTTGTCCTGTCCCGCTCCGCCGACGTGACGACCGTTCCACGGCCCGGCCAACTCGGGCGGGAGGTCAGCAGCGCGGAGCGAAGCGCTCAGCACGAACTCGTCGTCGCGGTCCGCGGCGATGGTTCGCCGGAACGCGAGAGCGACCTCTGTCTCGTCGTCGAGAGCCGTCACACCGTGGAACCGACCGGTACCCGACGTCGGCTCGGCGCCGAGGAACATCGGAGCGAGCACCACGTGCGAACCGATGAACACGCAGTGCAGGTCGAGGTGGTGGCCCATCAGCTGCCAACCCCACGGCTCGTCCGAGGAGGGCCGACCGAAGACCGTGAACCAGTAGGCGAACTCGGTGAGAGTGTCCCGGTAGTCGTCGATGAGCTCCCCGAGGTTCGCGTTCAGTTTCATGGTGGCGCGCACGGAGGCGTAGCCGGCGGGGCTCAAGCTGGCTTCGATCACCGCAAGTGCTCGCTCCCGGTCGCTCGCCTCGAGCCGTTCCAGGCGCATGCCCTTCGGGAGCCAGGTCGGGATGGCGTTCGTCCACAGCCGCCACTCGGGTGCGTCCATGGGGAGCGCACCGACGGCGCGCTGGTGGGGCGCCAGACCGTCGAGGTAGGCCTGTGCGGTCGCAGCGGCCCGAGGCGGACGACCGCCCGCGTTGTCGAGGGAATATAGGCCGCTGCGCGGGATACCGTCCTCGGTGATCCCGACGAAGGGGTCGCGATGGTGACGGAAGCCGGCCGTCAGTTCGAAAGCGGGGACCTCGGGGAGCAGGTCGTCGAACAGTAACGAGTCGACGATGGGGAGCTCACCACGGGCGGTCGGCAGCGGGAACGAAGGCGACTCCGCTGCGGGTCGGGACCGGGTGTTCGTCATCGGGCATCTCCTCACTCGGTGGGGACGGCGAGGACGTCGCCGGGTGCCAGGAACCGGTTCTCGATGCGGCGGGACGCGATCAGCCAGCGCGATTCGGTGCCCTCTCCGACGCGCAGGAACCGGTCGTACACGTCGGCGACGAGGACCGGAGCCGTCGCTGGGATGGGCGGCTCCCCGTCCTGTGCATAGAGCACGAGCGCCGAGACGGCCTCCGCGTACGGGTCCTCATGGCGCAGCACGTGCAGGTTGGTGACGGTGTGCCGCGAGACCCGTGGTCCGCGAGCGGTTCGGGTTCGGTACACCTCGTCGATCTCGGCGCGCCCTCGGAACGCACGGCGGGAGAAGGTTAGGTCGGCGTCGGGGGTGAAGTAGCCGGAGGCTCCGGTGCCGTCACCGTGGTCGATCTCGTACCACAGCGCCGTCACCAGCATCGTCAACTCCATGTGGAGGAGCGCCGAGCCGGAAAGGTCAGGCACGGTCCGATCCTCTCACGGGAACCCGGGCACCCGAGACGAGCGATGCCCCGGCGGAGCGGAGGAACGCGGTGTCGCTGCCCAGGACGAGGAAGTTGTATCCACGCGTCAGGAGATCGGGGGCGTCGCGAGAGGCCGTGGTGCCGAGCGGGACACCCTGCGTCAAGCAGCTCCGCTCGGCCGTCTCGAGCAGCGCGGCGACGTCCGGGTCGGCGAGCGTCCGTCGGCTCGAGACGGCAAGGTCCGCCGGCCCGACGAAGATCGCGTCGACTCCGGGTACGCACCCGATGTCGGCGATCGACTCGAGCGCACGCATGCTCTCGACCTGGACCACCAGCAGGGTGTCATCGTTGCCGGCGGCGACGTAGTCCGCCAGGTCGTCGAGACCCCAGCGCCCTGCGCGTCCGGTGTTGCTCGCGCCCCGCTGCCCCAACGGAGGGAAGCGGGTCGAACGCACCGCGGTCCGGGCGGCAGCGGCGTCCTCGACCTGCGGGACGAACAGGCCGCGGGCACCGGCGTCGAGGGGTACCTGCACGTCGCGCGGGGCCATGCCCGGGACGCGGACGAACGGGTCGATCCCGCAGCCTCGCGCGGTGGCGACCATCGTCGAGACGGTGCGGACGTCGATGCTCGCGTGCTCGGTGTCGATGACGACGAAGTCGAACCCGGCCAGCGCGAGCAGCTCGACACTCTCGGCCGCGGCGAGCTTGACCCAGGCGCCGAGCTGAGGCGTCCTACCGGCGATCATCCGCCACCGCTCGGTAGCCGTCGGCGTTGAGGACCCAGCCGTTCGCCAGGAAGTCCTCGCGGGGCGGGGCGAAGACGTCGATCAGCATGTGGTCGCCTTCGCCCACCCAGCGTGTGGTGTGCACGAGATTCGGGGGGATGAGCGCCATGGAAGGGCTGCCCACGCCGACGTGCTGATCGTCGCGCCACTCGCTCATCCGCGGCGTCCACGGGCTACGGAAGTGGTGCACGAAGTCCCCTTCGAGGGTCACCGACATCTGCTCGAAGTCCGCGTGCGAGTGCGGCGTCAGCGTCTCGGTGTCGCGCGGCCCCACCCTCGTCGGGAACCAGTTGACCATCAGGGACGTGCCCCGGAATATCCGCCCGAGCCGGCTCGGATCGTCGGGGACGTCCGACATGCAGTGGACCTGCATCGGTGCCGTGTCGGAGCGGGCCCGGGTCACCAGCGGGGCCACGGCAGGGTCGTGCTGATCGGTGTAGTTGGTAGCCCGCTGCATCGGCTCTTCAGCGTGAGCTGCGAAGACCCGAACGACCGTGGTCGGAGCCTGGGCTCGTACGACGCTGTTGCCGGCGGGGACGATCAGCAACGACGGCTCCGTGACCGTCACGATCTGCCCGGAGTCGTGGGTCACCACGACAGTCACCTCGTCGGGGAGGAGGAGCATGTACTCGTCGGGCAGGTCGTGCTCGACGAGGTCGTCGTCCGCCCTCAGCTCGGTGACGGCGACTGCGAAGTTCCGGCCGCAGACCGACCAGGTCCGGCTACCGCCGGACGTGAAGCGATCGGCGCGGCGAGAATCCATCTCGTCGACGAAAGCGGCTCGCACGACGGGAACGGCGGTCATCGAGCTCCTCCACAGATGGGGACGCGGGCAACTTGAGCGTGACGACCGGGTTCTGCACGATCAATCGCCAAGTTCCGAGCCCATCGACCGGATATCCCGAACGATCGGAGACGCCAGCCCACCATCGCCTCGCCCATCAGGACCAGCGCCGGCGCGTCCGGGTCCGGGGGCAGCGCTCAGGCTTCGAGTCGGTTGTTCGCGTTCGACGAGCACATCGCGGTCGAGGTCACCTGGAGGGCCTACGAACAGATCATCATCGCCGCCTAGCTAGTTGACTCACCGCTACCGATGATGACGGTGAGTGACGGAATGTAGTGATCCTTCGTGTCTGCTGGCGGCTCCTCTCGGCGGTGGTTGGGGTTGTGGCTGCGGGCGCCGGGTCGGTCGGTATGGAGTTGTGCCGATGATCAGTCGGTGGGGGTGATCGGCCACCTCCCGTCCGCGATGGGCGAGTCGGGTCCGAAGCGCAGCCAGGCCTCGTGCGGGCTGGTGCCGAGCAGGGCGGCGATGTCGTCCCAGTCGGCGCCGCCCTCGAGGGCGTTGTGCACGGCTTCGGGCAGGCAGCGTTCGGCCTGGACGATCAGGGCGTCGAGCAGGTGGATCAGGATGAGGTCGTCGCCGAGCCAGAGTTGCTTGCGCTCGGCGAGCGCGGCCAGGGCGTCGTCGATGACGTGGAAGGTGTCGTCGTCGGTGCGGCGGTCGGGCAGCTTGTCGGCGGTCATGACCGCGCCTGGTTCTGCTCGGTTCCGCCCGGCCCGGGCCGGGCGGCGCGGGTGCTGCGCAGTCGGTAGGACGCGGTGCCGGTGTTGATGATGTGGGCGTGGAAGGTGAGCCGGTCGACCACCGCGGCGGCCAGCCGTGGGTCGGTGAAGGTCTGACCCCACTCGGAGAACGGGGCGTTGGAGGCGCACGCGATCGAGGCCCGTTCTTCCCGGTCGGTGATGATCTGGAACAGGAGCTCGGCGCCACGCGGGTCGAGGTGGACGTAGCCGAGTTCGTCGAGGCAGAGCAGGTCCAGGCGGGCGTAGCGGCCCAGCACCCGCGACAGCTGACGCTCGTCGGCGGCCTCGGCGAGCTCGTTGACCAGCGCGGCGGTGGTCGCGTAGCGGACCCGGCGGCCGCCCTCGGCGGCGGCGATACCCAGCCCGATCAGCAGGTGGGTCTTGCCGGTGCCGGAGTCGCCGAGCAGCACCACCGGTTGTCCGGCGTCGATCCAGCCGCCGCCGGCCAGGGTGGCTGGGGGCAGCTCGGGCAACGCGGCGAGGTCGAACTCGGCCAGGCGCTTGAGCCGCGGGAAGCGCGCTTCCTGGACCCGGCGGGTCCGGCGGCGGGCGTCACGTTCGTCGCACTCGGCGGCCAGCACCTCGGCCAGGAACGCCCGGTGCGAGAGCCGTTCGCGGGCGGCGGCATCGGCCAGACGTCCGGCCTCGGCGCGCACCGTGGGCAGGTGCAGGGCCTGGCAGGCCGCGCCGATCGCGGCCTCGGCGGCCGGGTCGGCCAGCCGCGTCACCGCCGGCCCGGCCCCACCTTCAGCAGCGCCGCGGGCCGCGCCGGTGGCGCGGGTCTTGGCCGACGGTGCGCTCGGGCTCATCGGGCTCCCCCGGCGGCGAGCAGCTCGTCGTAGCCGGTCAGGCTGGGCGCGGGCCGGGGATCTGCGCCGCACCCAGCTCGCGGCGCGTCGAGCACCTCGACCGAGGCCAGCCCCTGCCCCGCCGTCGTCCCCGCCGTCGTCCCCGCCGTCGTCCCCGCCGGGGTCGGCGTGGTCGGCGGGCTGCTGGGCTCTCGGATGTGTTCGAGGTGGCGGCGGGCCTCGACCGCGACCAGCTCGGCGTCGATCCGATCACCGTCCAGGGCGGCGCTGATCCCGGCCGCGACCGCGGCGGCGGGCAGGCTGCGGTGCAGCAGCAGCACCGCGATCAACGCCCGGGTCCCGGCCCCGTCACCGAGACGGCGCCGCGCGAGGTCCCAGTAGCGCTGGTGGCCCGCGGTGAAGCTGCCCGCGGCGCGGGCCTGGTCCAGCGCGGTCGCCCCGGGCAGCGCCCCGGGCTTACGGGCCAGCACCTCCAGGTAGTGATCCAGCACCAGATCCTCGGTGCCCTTGTGCAGGCTACGCACGTGCACCGCGACCACCCGGGCACCGTCGAGCACCCGCAACTCGCGGGCGCCGAGGCGGACCGTGACCTTGCGCGCGGCCAGCCGCACCGGCACCGAGTAGTAGGACTGGCGCACACACACCCGCGCCTTCGGATCGACCCGACACGACAGCGTCGCGCTGATGTCGAGCCGCTCGGCGGGCAACGCCGCAAGCAGCGGGCGCTCCCGGGCCGCGGCCTGGCCCACGGTCTCGGCCCGCGCGGCGATCCGCCGCGCGTCATCGGCCTCGTCCGCCGCCACCAGGCGCGCGTTCAGCTCGGCCAGCGACTCCACCGCCGGCACCGGCACCAGATGCCGGCGGCGGAACCGGCCGATCTCGCCCTCCACCCCGCCCTTCTCGTGCGCGCCGTCGATGCCGGGCTGGCAGTAGAACGCGTCGAAGCCATAGGCGCTGCGCAGCAACACGAACCGGGTGTTCTCCAGCCGCGCCCGGCCCAGCAGCACCCGCACCATCGCCGGGCGCAGGTTGTCCAACCGGACCCGGCCCGGGACCCCACCGAGGGTCTCGAACGCGGTGACGAACCCGTCGAAGAAGCTCTCCTGAGTCTCGTTGGCATAGGCCACGTGCACCGCCTTGCCCGAATGCGACAACCGCAGCACGAACATCCACAGCTTCACCAGCACACCCGCGATCCAGGCCTTGAACTCGCCGAAGTCGACCTCGGCTTCCTCGGCCGGGGGATGGGTCTGCGGCACCGTCACCAGCCCAGTACCACCCAGCTCGCGGCGCACCTCGGCCACATAGGCGCGCACCGTGGACTCGGCCACCACCGCGCCCTGCTCGTCGACCAGCCGCTGCCAGACCCGCCGGGCAGTGTGGCGCTGCTTGGGCGGCGCCACCCGATCGGCGACCAACCACCCGCGCACCATGGCCCGATGCCTCGCCGTCAACGCCGTCGGCGTCCGCTCCGGTGTCTTGCGCTCCGCCGGCACCGCACTGGCCAGCGCCTCCCGCACCAGACGTCGATGCACCCCGTGCCGGCGCGCCAACGCCCGGATCGACAACTCCTCCAACCGGCTGTCCCGCCGGATCCGCTCGAACAGCTCCACCTTCTGTCTCCTCTTCATCACGTCCCTGCCTCCGTGACGCCGCGCTGCGCGACGTCACGGAACGTAGGAACGGACGGACGGAGGTGGGGCCAGATCAGGCCATCACTCCGGCCCCAAGTGGGGCCAAATCAAGGTGTCACTCTCACCGCGGCGTTGTGCAGTCGTTCCGCGTAGATCCGGTAGGCCTTGCGCTGGGCCGCGGAGGCCACAACGTCGCCGAGCACTGCCGCGCGGCGACGAGCAGCGCGCGGTGGGTTTCGGGTAGCTCGGGTAGCGCGGTGACGTGCAGGCTGTAGCCCACGTTCCAGGCGCTGGTCGCCGAGATCGTCGACCCCGAACAGCACCAGGTCGCCAACGCGGCGATGACGCTGGCGGTACGGGTCACCACCCTGCTCGCCCCGACCGGCACAGGCCACGGGATGGTGCCGGTCCGCGGCCTGCCTCCCCTCCCGGCTCCTCGACCCGCGGGCCGGCGCCCATGCCGGGTCCCGAACGCGGAGCGATCCTTCATGAGCCGCACACGCCCACTCGTTCCGACCGGCCCCGCTCGACCCGCGGCGACGGGAGCCAGGCTGCGGCGGGCAACGACGATGCTGAGCGCCGGTACAGCGGCCGCTTGGTGATCTGGCGGCCTGGCCGGGGCGGCTTGCCCGGCTCACGGGTTTGAACCGGGCAAGCCTGAAGATCAACAGCGGGCGCCCGCCGTTAAGCCCTGTTCCACGTCTATCAGGCCACCGTGCGCGGCCGCAGGCGGGCCGACCGGGCCCCGGCCGGGGTCCCGGCCTGCCGGGCCCCGGCTTGCCGGGTCGGCGGGTGCCAGATCCCCGGCCGCCCCGAAAGGCGCCCATTGCGCCGAGATCACCGCCGGAACCCGGCACCACGGCCAGCGGTGACCGTCCGGAGCTGCCGGTCCCGTCCGCGGACCGGTGCCGCCGCGAGGGAGTCGGTGGCCCGGATGCGGGTACAGGCCCCGGCATGAGATCAACGATGCTCGCACGGTCCGCGGACGCCGCTGCCGACATCGGCGTCGGCGTGCTGGCCGGTGCCCTCGGCACCGTCGCGATGACGCTGTCCAGCACGACCGAAATGACGATCAGCGGCCGCGGGGCGAGTTCCTCCCCGGAGGATGCGGCCGGGACAGTGCTCGGGGTCCAGCCGTCGAGCGAGGCCGGGCAGAAGCGCTTCGGGACGTTGGTGCACTGGGGTTACGGAACCGCGTGGGGCGCCGTGCGTGGGCTGCTCAGCACGGCCGGGCTGCGCGGCCCGGCCGCTACGCTGGCGCACTTTGGCCTGGTCTGGGGCGGCGAGCAGGTGGTGATGCCGTTCACCGGGGCCGGCCGGCCGACCCCGGCCTACGGGGCGAGTGCCACCGCCACTGACGTGCTGCACCACGCCGTCTACGCGGCCGCGACGTCGGCTGCCTACGAGTGGTTGGATCGGTCCCGCACGCGTTGAGCTATCCGATGGCGCTGCGAAGCAGAGGGGCTGCAAAGCGCGCTGCTCGCCGCTGGTCGCGGCCGGGTCGGCTACCTCAACGCAGGTCGGTGACCGGTGCTTCCCCACCAGGCCCGGTTCTCCCGAAGTTCCGGATCTCGCCCGGGTTGTCAGTGCCGACGGCTACCGTGCCAGCAGCTCGCCGCGCGGCGAGAGACCAACATGGACAGGGGCGATTGTCGGTGACCGAACAGCCGCAGCAGCGGCCGGACCCGGCGACCGCGTCGTCAGTGACCCGCCTGATCTCGGACCTGGACGACGAGCTGGTCGCCGCGCTCTGGCGGATCGAGGAGCTTCTGCTCACCCTGGCGACGTGGGCCGAGGACGACCCTGACGGCTGTGTAGAGCGCCCCGCGCCACTGGCCGACACGGACCCGCGCTCGACGCGCTGCACCACCTTCAGGACGAGCTGACACCGACCCAGACCCGTTCGAACCCGTCGGCCGCCGATTTGCCGCGGCTGTTTGGGCCGGACGGCCAGCACGAGCACCGACCGCTGCGCCTCGTCGAGGTCGCCCCGCAGGACCTCGCGGTACTCGCTGCCACAGCAGGCCGGCTCGGGCACGCACTCGCGCTCACCGGCAGCGAACTCGCCGAGGCGATCGAGGCCGGCGTCGAGGCCGCGAACCCGGCCAGCTACTCAACGAGCCCGACAACAGGTGTCGAGCTCGTCGAGGTCTTCGCGCGGGTCAACGGCCAACTCGATCTGGCGACCACCGCCGACACCGAGATCCTGACCGCGCGGCTCTGGTCCGACGGCTGCAGCGACATCGTGGCCACGCCGGCAGCCACGGCAGGTATCGACCCCGCTGCCGGGACGTCCCCGGTGGGTGCGTTGTGCGCGTATCACCAGTTCTCCACCATGTTGACCAGGTCCGAGCCGCCGTGGCCGCGGCGCCGGTCGACGAGCGAACCTGCCAGCTCGCGTTGCCGGGGTAGGTAAGAGCTTGTACGGCCCGTTTTCGGCAGTGTGGGTCCTGGTCTCGTCCTGTCCGGTGGCAATGGCTGGGGCGGTGAGGACAGGCGGCTCCTCCAGTCCGCCGGTCGCCGCGTGTGCCCGGGAGAGGGTTCGGAGCCGACGCGACTGCGTCCCTGGCCGCGGGGCCGCTCCTGAGCGCGTTCCGAGGTCGCTGTGCGGGGCGGCCGTCTGGGCGGGACGGTAGGCACGTGACTGTTCGCCGGACCGACGGGTCCCGCTGCATCGAGGTGCGCGGCGGCCGGGTCAACAACCTGCAGAACCTGTCGGTAGACTTGCCGCTGGGCCGGTTCGTCGCGCTCACCGGGGTGTCCGGGTCCGGCAAGTCGTCGCTGGCCATGGGAGTGCTCTATGCGGAGGGCTCCCGCCGGTACCTGGACGGGCTGCCGACGTTTACCCGCCGGCGGATCAGCCAGGAGGCCCGGCCGGACGTCGAGTCGGTCGGCTACCTGCCGGCGGCGCTCGCGCTGCGTCAGCGCCCGCCCGTGCCGGGACCGCGCTCCACGGTGGGCACGATGACCGAGGTGCTGGCGGTGCTGCGGCTGGCGATGTCCCGGCTCGGCACCCACCCGTGTCCGAACGGGCATCCGGTGCCGGCCTCGCTGCAAGCCTCGGTCACCGAGCTGATGACGTGCCCGGCCTGCGGTGCCACCGCGGCGCTGCCGAGCGCGGAGTCGTTCGCGTTCAACACCCTCGGCGCCTGCCCGACCTGCGAGGGGCTCGGCATCACCCAGCAGGTTGACGAGGCGACGCTGGTGCCCGACGAGGACCTGAGCATCGACGACGGCGCTGTCGCCCCGTGGCGGATGCTCGGCCGCCAGCACATGTCGCTGATCGCGCGCGAGCTCGGCGTCCGCACCGACGTCGCATACCGGGACCTCTCCGAGGACGAGCGCGACATCGTGCTGCACGGCCCGGAGGTCACCAAGCACATCGTGATCCAGAGCGGCAGCGGACGGCCGTTCCCGCTGAACGCCGACTACGAGAACGCGACCCGCAGCGTGCAGATGATGGCTCGCTCCGACCGGTCCACCACCGGGCGCAAGTCAGCCGACCGGTTCCTCGTCTCCCAGGTTTGCCCCACCTGCCAGGGCAGCCGGCTCAGCCTGACCGCGCGGGCCTCCACCCTGGGCGGGCACGATCTCGCCGAGGTCTCCGCGCTGCCGCTGCGCGACCTCGACGGGCTGGCCGACGACGTCGTCACCGGGACTCCCGCCGACCTGGAGAAGGCCGCCGCGCAGCTGACCGGCGATCTGACCGACGCGGCCCGGCCGCTGCTCACCCTGGGGCTGGGCTACCTGTCGGCCGATCGGGCCGGGGGCAGCCTGTCCACCGGCGAGCGGCAGCGGATCTCGTTGGCCTCGACCGCCATGCGCCAGACCACCGGCATGCTCTACGTCCTCGACGAGCCCACCGTCGGGCTGCACCCGTCGGCCGTCGTCGGGCTGGTCGACGTGCTGGAGTCGCTGGTCGCCAGCGGCAACTCGCTGGTCGTGGTCGACCACGACGTCGACGTCCTGGAGCGCGCCGAGCAGCTCGTCGAGCTGGGCCCGGACGCGGGCGCCGGTGGCGGGTGGCTGGTCGCCCAGGACACCCCCGAGCGGATCGCGGCGGACCCGGCGTCGCTGATCGGGCCGTACCTGTCCGGCCAGGCCCGCATCGTCGTCCGCGAGCGCAGGCCCCCGGATCCCGGCCTGGGGACGCTCGCCGTCGCGGTCACCGACCTGTACAACCTGCACAGCGTTCGGGCAGCGTTCCCGGCCGGCCGGATGAGCGTGGTTACCGGGGTCTCCGGTGCGGGCAAGACCGCGCTGGTGCTCGACTCGCTGGTGCCCGCGCTGCGCGCCCGTGTGGACGGAAGGCCGCTACCGGGTCACGTCGTGTCGCTGGACCCGGCCGGGATCACCCGGACCGTGCTGGTCGACGCCACCCCGATCGGGGCGAACGCCCGCTCCACCCCGGCGACCTACTCCGGCGCGTTTGACGAGATCCGCCGGATGTTCGCCCGCACCGAGGAGGCCCGCCGCCGTGACTGGGACGCCGGCCGGTTCTCCTACAACACCCCGGCCGGCCGGTGCCCGGACTGCGAGGGCTTGGGCGAGCTGGCGCTGGATCTGCAGTACCTGCCGGACCTGCCGATCCCCTGCCCGACCTGCAAGGGACGCCGCTACACCGACGACACCCTGCAGGTGAGATTGGGCGAGCACTCGATCGCCGACGTGCTGGCGCTCACCGTCGCCGAGGCCCGCGGCGCGCTGTCCGGCAGCGCCCGGCTGGCCCGCATCCTGGAAAGCGTCGACGACGTCGGACTCGGCTACCTCACCCTCGGCGAGCCGACCCCGCAGCTCTCCGGTGGCGAGGCGCAACGGCTGCGGCTGGCCACCGAGCTACGACGCGGGCAACGGGGCACGCTGTTCGTGTTTGACGAGCCCACCGTCGGCCTGCACCCGCGGGACGTGGCCACCCTGCTCGGCGTGTTCTCCGAGCTCGTCCGCTCCGGCGCGACGGTGATCGTCGTCGAGCACGACCTGGACCTGATCGCCAACGCCGACCACATTGTCGACATGGGGCCCGGCGGCGGTGACGAAGGCGGCCGGGTGGTCGCGGCGGGATCGGTGGAGGACATCCGAAGCTCGACGGCGTCGGTCATCGGCGGGTGGCTCGACCGTCACCTGTCCCGGGCCGTCGATGCAGCCCACACCCCACCAGATCACGAGCACTGACCCCACCAACGTCAGTGTGTCCGGCGCGCGGGGTCAGCCGCCCGAGCACCCCGCCGAACTCGCAGCGAGAGGACACGACCACGGCCGCGACGACCGCCACCACCGGGGTGAGTCGGGTAGGAAGCACCCGGCCGAAATCCGGGTACCGGTCGCCGACCCTACGCGGCCCTGCGCGAAGGCGTCGCGGATGCCTGGCCCGCGACGTTCGGGTCCTGGCCTGGATGCTCGGGGGTCGATGGCCGGCGCGGGAGAACCCGCCGGTCAGCCGGCCGGTGCCGTCCGTACCGCCTCGGTGAGGCTGTCGAGGTCGACCGGACCGCGATGGAGCCGCCCGTTGAGGAACAGCGCGGGTGTGCCCGGGACACCGCTCGCTTCCCCGCTGGCCAGGTCCCGCTCCACCCGCTGGCGATGGTCGCGGGCACGGTAGCCGATCGCTCCCGCGTCCGGCAGGCCCAGCCGCTGGGCGTAGCGCGCGAGGTCGTCCTCGGTCAGCCGGTCCTGGTGGGTGTAGAGCATTTCGTGCATCACCCAGAACTGGTCCGCGTCGGCGGCGGCTTCGGCGGCCAGCGCGGCCGGACCGGCGTGTGGGTGGAGGTCGACCAGCGGGAAGTGCCGGAACACGAACCGCAGGCGGTCCCCGGCCCGGTCCACGAGGTCCTCCAGCACCGCATACGCTCGCCCGCAGTACGGGCACTCGTAGTCGCCGTACTCCACCAGGGTCACCGGTGCGGTGGCCGGGCCGCGGCTGTGGTCGTCGGCGTCGACGGGGGACGCCAGCCCACGGTTGTTCATCGGTGTCTCCTTTATCCCACGGTGCGGTGTTGGTGCCGCGGCGTGATCTCGATGGGCTTGGACGTGTCGCCCGCTACCCCTTACGGGCAAACAGGCCGGGTCAGGGCCCCAACGCGTCGATCGCGGCCATGTCGTCGTCGGAGAGCTCGAAGTCGGTGATGGCGATGTTCTCGCGGATCCGTGCCGGGGTCGCCGACTTGGGAAAGACGATGAACCCGTGCTGCAGGTGCCAGCGCAGCACGACCTGGGCCGCGGTGTGGTCGCGGCGCTGCCCGATCTCCTGCACGGTGCGGTCACCGAGCAGTCCGCCCTCCGCGAGTGGCGCCCACGCCTCGGTGGCGATGCCGGCGCGCTGGTGGTACTCGCGCAACGCGCGTTGCGGCTTGCGTGGGTTGAGCTCGACCTGATTTACCGCTGGGACGGTGCCGGTCTCGGTGGCGAGCCGGTCGAGCTGCGCCGTGTCGAAGTTGGACACCCCGACCGAACGCACCCGACCGTCGTCGCGCAGCTTCTCGAAGGCGCGCCACGTGTCCACGTCACCGTCGCGGCCCGGCCAGTGGATCAGGTACAGATCGACGTAATCCATGCCGAGTCGGCGCAGGCTCTCATCCAGCGCGTCCATCGCGGGTCGGTAGCCGTGGTCGCCGCCGCCCAGTTTCGTGGTGACCCAGATGTCCTCCCGGGCGACGCCGGCGTCCCGGATGCCTTGCCCGACACCGGTCTCGTTGCGGTACATCTGTGCGGTGTCGATGTGGCGGTAGCCGGCCTCGACTGCGGTGCGCACGACGCCGGCGGTCTCGTCCGACCGGACCCGCCACACGCCGAGACCGAACTGGGGGATCGTCGCACCGTCGTTGAGCGTGATGCCCGGGATGCTCGCCATGGCTGTCGGCCTACCCTCTGCCCGCACGGGAAAACCCCGATCGAGCATCGGCGCGGGCGGCGACCGGGCCCGGCAGCATCCTGCGCCGGGCGGGCCTGCACCTGGTCGTGTCGTTCGCGAAGCACACCAGGTCCGCACCATCCGCCAGAAGGTCGCCGACTTGCCGGATCACAGGATTTCCAGTGGTCGCGGTCCGCTCGGCGGCGGGAACGCACGGTCGAGAGCGTCCAGGTCTTCGCGGGTCAGTTCCGCGTCCAGTGCGGTGGCGTTGTCGCGTACGTGCTGCGGGCTGCTCGCCTTGGAGGCGGTGCACAGCGAGTCGCGGCGCAGCACCCACGCCAGGGCCGCGGCCGCGGGGCTGATGGCGTGGGCGGCCGCGACCTCGCCCAGTGTCGCGTCGCCGAGGATGCGGCCCTGCTCGATCGGCGAGTACGCCATCACCGGCAGCTCGTGGTCGGCGCACCACGGCAGCAGGTCGTACTCCGGTCCGCGCCGCGACAGGTTGTACAGCACCTGGTCGGTGGCCAGCCCGCCGCTGCCCGGTAGGTCTCGGAGCTCGGCGAGGGCGGCGTGGTCGAAGTTGCTGACGCCCCAGTACCGGATCTTCCCGACCTCGATCAGGTGTTGGAAGGCCTCGAGGGTGTCTTCCAGCGGGTGCGGGCCCTGCCAGTGCAGCAGGTAGAGATCGATCCGGTCGGTGCCCAGGCGTTCCAGGCTGCGCTCGCAGGCCGCGATCGTGCCGGCGCGGGACGCGTTCGAGGGCAGTACCTTGCTGACCACGAACGCCGCGTCGCGGCGGCCCGCCAGTGCCTCACCGAGCACCTCCTCCGCGCCGCCGTCGGCGTACATCTCGGCGGTGTCGACCAGGGTCATGCCCAGGTCCAGGCCGGTGCGCAGGGCCGCGACCTCGTCGCCGCGGCGATCGGGGTCCTCGCCCCAGCCCCAGGTGCCCTGGCCCAGCACGGGCACGGACTCCCCCCTCGCCAGCGCGATCCGTCGCATCCGCGATCACGTCCCTTCCGTGTCCTCGGGCGGGATGCCGGCCGCGACATCCCGGGAGACGCCGCGCCCCTCATCCGCGGTCAGGGCGCCGGTAGCCGCCCGCGTCGACGACGGAGGGGGGACCGACTCCTGCTGGATTGACATGACAGAGATCCCTCCTCCCTGCTGTTCACTACTCGTTCCGCGTCCTTCCGCGCTGTCAGTTCGGCACAGTCAGTTCGGCACGGTCAGTTCGGCACGGTCAGTTCGGCACGGTCAGTTCGGCACGGTCAGTTCGGCACGGTCAGTACCGTCTTCCCGGTGACGGTGCGCCGGCGCAGCGCCTCGACGGCGTCGGTGGTTTCTGCCCAGTCACGGACCGAGCCCAGCTGCGGGTCGAGCCTGCCGCGGTCGACCAGCGTGGCGAGGACGCCGAGGTCGCGGCCGAAGGTGTCCTCGCCGCTGGCGTAGACGAAGAACCCGACGAGGCGTGCCAGCGGTGCGGCGGCGAAGTCGTAGAAGGCGAGCGGGGTGCGGTCGGCCCCGCCCGCGATCCCGTAGGCGACCAGGGTGGCGCCTGGCGCGAGCCGGTGGATCGCCTCGGCCAGCACCGGGCCGCCCACGCCGTCGAGCACGAGATCGAACGGGCCGGCGTCCTCGCCGATCCCGGTGACGACGTTTCCGGCGCCGAGTCCGCGAAGAGCGCCGATCCGGTGCTTGCCGCTGACCAGGGCGGTGACCTCGGCGCCGCCGGCGGCGGCCAGCTGCACGGCGAAGCTGCCCACACCGCCGCTGGCCCCGGTGACCAGCACCCGCGCGCCCAGCAGGGCACCGCCTTGACGCAGGGTTCGCAGCGCGGTCAGACCGGCCACCGGCAGCGCCGCCGCCTGCTCGAACGTCACCTGTTCGGGCAGCACCGCGACCCGGTGGCTGGGCACGGCCACCCGCGCCGACCAGCCGCCGCCGTCGGCGATACCGACGACTCGGGACCCCTCCGGTGGGCCGCTGCGGTCGGCGGCCTCGGTCAGCACGGTGCCGGCGACGTCCTGGCCGGGGCGCCAGCCGTCGGTGCGCTGCTGCAGCAGCGCCAGCTCACCGCGGTTGAGCCCGTAGGCGCCCACGCCCACCACCACATCGTGGGGGGACGGTTCGGGCTCGGGCAGCTCGCGCAGCGCGAGGCCACCCTCGGCGCCGGGGTCGGTGATGTGGCCGCGCACGGCTCCTCCTTCGGTCTACGGGTCGCCTCACGGCAGCTCGATGACGACCTCTACTTCCTCAGAATTCCAGCGCCCGTGGGCTGTGCTGCACGCTGATCCACTGGTCGGTGGTGAACTCGGCGATGCCCCACTCGCCGCCGAAGCGGCCCAGCCCGGAGGCCTTCTCCCCGCCGAAGGCCGTGTTGGGTTCGTAGTTGACGGTCATGTCGCCCACGTGGGTCGACCCCGCCTGCAGCCGGTGCGCGACGCGGACGCCGCGCTCGGCGTCCCCGCTGAACACCGCGCTGGTCAGCCCGTACTCGGTGTCGTTGGCGATCCGGACGGCGGCATCGTCGCCGTCCGCGGGGATGATCGTGGCGACCGGGCCGAACACCTCACGGGCAGCGGTGGCGACGTGGTTGCCGCCGGTGAGCACGTGGGCGGGCAGCACCCGGCCGGTGGGGCCGGTCGGGTCGCCACCTTCGAGCAGGGTCGCGCCGTCGGTTCGGGCCTGGGCGATGGTGTCCTGAATGGACTGCAGCTGGCTGGGGTTGATGATCGGACCGAGTTGGGTGCCCTGCTCGCGGGGGTCGCCCGCGACCAGCCGCTGGGTGCGGCTGCGGAACAGGTCGACGAACTCGTCGTGGATCGCGGCGTCGACGATGATGCGGTTGAGGGCGAGGCAGATCTGGCCCTGGTGCAGGTAGCTGCCGAAGATCGCCGCGTCCACCGCGGGGATCAGGTCGGCGTCGCGGAGCACCAGCAGCGGGTTGTTGCCGCCCAGCTCCAGGGACAGCTTCTTGAGCCCGGCCTTGGCGGCGATCCCTTGACCCACCGGCGTGGAGCCGGTGAACGAGACGAGCCGGGGCGTCGGGTGGGCGACCATGGGATCGCCGATCTCGCTGCCGCGGCCGATGACCACCGACAGCGCGGCGGGCGGCAGCCCGGCCTCCTGGTAGATGCGGGCCAGCAGGAGGCCGCCGGTGACCGGGGTGTCCCCTGCGGGTTTGAGTACGACCGCGTTGCCGCAGCCCAGCGCGGGCGCGACCGAGCGGTTGGACAGGTGCAGCGGGAAGTTCCACGGGCTGATCACGCCGACCACGCCGACCGGGCGCTTGTACACCCGGCTCTCCTTGCCGGCCACGCTCGCGGGCAGGATGCGCCCGGCGATCCGGTTCGGGAACGAGGCCGCCTCCAGCATGTCCGCGCGGGTGATCGCGAACTCCCACTCCGCCTTGGTGCGGGTGCTGCCTGCCTCGACCGTGAGCCAGCGCAGGATCTCCTCCCGCCGCTGCTCCATGATCGTCGCGGCGCGGTGCAGCACGGCGGCTCGCTCGCCCGGCGCGGCACCGGACCACTCCTGCTGCGCTGCGGCGGCGGCCCGGTAGGCGGCATCGAGGTCGGCTGCGGTGGCCATCCCGATCTCGGTGAGGGTCTCGCCGGTGTACGGGTCGCTGTCGGTGGCGATCTCACCCGAGCTGCCGGCCCGCCACTGCCCGCCGAGCGGCATCGTGTCGAAGCCCGCGTACGCCTCTGGCGTCGGCGGGTGCGAGGTCGTGCTGTTCATGGAAGCCGTGCTCGTCGTCATGGCCGGGTGCCTCCCTCACGGCAGCGCGTCATTGCCGGTAGTTCTCCACCTCGCGCACCGGCCGGGCTGCCGCTTCGTCCGGGTCGGCGTGGAACTCACGCCGCGCGCGCCGCTGCCGCAGCAGGTCCCAGCACTGGTCCAGCCGGGCCTCGACCTCGCGCAGCCGCTCGGACTCCTCCCCTGGCGACAGCTCGCCCCGAACCACCTGCTCACGCAGCTGGTGCTCCTCCCCGATCAGCTCGCCGATGCGGTTCTGGATGTCGGTGTCGGTCATCAGGTGTCCTTCCCTCAGGTAGAAGCGCTCGGCGGCTGTGGGCCCGCAACGCGTCGACCGTGGCGGGCCCCTGACGACGTTGGTCGGCGACGAGCTGGTCGCTAGATGGGCCTCGACGACGATCTGGTCCTGCTCGCCGGTGCTCCCGGGACTCCGGCCTCACCGGTGCGGGCTGGACGTCCTCCGGTTCCCGGTAGACGGTGACCAGCCGCCACCGCCCGGGGCCATCAGCCCCGTCGGGACGCTGGTCGGCGGACCCGACCAGCCCTCGCAGCGGCCCGCCCGCCCACGTCGGTGCCCGTGTCGCGACGTCCACGTTGCCCATCGTCTTGTCCTGCCCTCGCAACGGTTTCTGCCGCAAATCGCGACCCGCAGGACCGCGACGCGGCCGGATCAGGCGGACCGGCCACTGCGCCTCGCGTCGGCGGCCGTTGTCCTCGAGGCTTCCCGCGCCCCTGCGGATTCGGTCACGGGTGGTCTTCTCGACGAGCAAGCTGCAGCGCGTCGAGGCCGGCGATACCAGCCCGGCGTCTCCGCACCACGGAGACGTCACGCCGGGATCCGGGACCCCTCTCGCGTGGGTGTCCGGCTCGGTCCGGAGGGCCCGGCCGCATCGCCTGTGACCGGCCGTGCCCGGTCAGCCCAGGTAGTCCTCGACCTCGCCGGCCGGGCGCACCTGCGCCTGGGCGGGACTGCGGCCGACCTCCTGCAACGCGCGGCGCTGCCGCAGCAGATCCCAGCACTGGTCGAGCTGGACCTCCACCGCGTCGAGGCGTTCGGCTTCGTCGCTGCGGCCCAGCCGGCCGTCGCCCCGCCGGGCGCGCAGCGACTTCTCCTCCTCGACCAGGCGCTGGATCCGGTCCAGCAGGTCCTGCTCCGCTGTCACCCAGGACCTCCTCCCGCCTCGGCACTTCTCCACCCGGTCCGACCCGACGCCGTGGCACGCCAGTCGGTGATCAGATCGGTGGCTTTTCCGCGATCACGTCGACCGGCTCGACCGTCGGCTGGTCGAACAGGACCCCGGTGTTGTCCTTGAGGGCTTGCCCGACGGCGCCGGACAGGTGGGTCTGGCGGCCGGAGTCGTCCGGGAACGCGTCGTAGATGCCGAACGACGACGGCCCGAAGCGCAGAGCGAACCACCGCACGGTGGCGGGTTCGTCCTGCACGAGGGCCAGCCCCTGCCGGAGGAAGTCCTCGACGTCTTTCTCTCGGCCGGGCAGCGCCTCGATACGCACGAGAAGCCCGGCGGTCACTGGTTCAGCCATGATCGATCTCCTTCGAAGGACGTTGTGTGGGGGATGCTATTACGACGACAGCGGTTGATCCGAGCGAGCCGGCGTCGCCGCGGCGGGCGCGCGCACGCCGTAGAAGCGCTCGGCGGTGTGGGCCCAGAATGCGTCGACCGCGGCGGGTCCCGCCTCGGTGACGAGCTGGTCGGTGACGAGCTGGTCGGTGAGTGCGACCACGTCGGTGTAGGCGAGCAGCTGGCTGGAGACCGGCCAGTCGCTGCCGAACATGACGCGGTCGGCGCCGAAGGTCTCGAACAGGAAGTCCGCGTAAGGCTGGAACTGCGCCGGCGACCAGCCGGGGCCGACCTCGGTGAGCATCCCGGAGAACTTGCACCAGGTATGGGGCCGCTCGGCCAACCGCAGCATCCACTGCCGCCACTGGTCGTCGGCGTCCGGCCGGTAGGTGGGCTTGGACAGGTGGTTGATCACCGCCGGCAGCTCCGGGACCGCCTCCAGCGCGGCACCGACGGCGGGCAGGTGCTCGGTGCGGGTCAGGGCCTCGAACCGCAGCCCCAGCTCGTGGAGCCGCTCGAGGTTGGCGTGCACCTGCGGGTGGGCGACCCAGTTCGGGTCGGGCAGGTCGTGGATCATGGGTCGCACCGCCCGTAGATACTCGTCGGCGGCGAGCTCGGCCAGCAGCTCGGCGTCCTCGGGCCGGTCGAGGGCCACCCACCCGGTCACCCCGAGCACGAAGTCGGTGGTGTGGGCGAGCTCAAGCAGGAACCGGGTCTCGTCCACCGTCGGTGCGGCCTGCACCACGATCGTCCCGCCGACCCCGGTGGCTTCGAGGGCCGGGGCGAGGCGCTCGGGCAGGTGATCCCCGCGCAGCGGCCCGTCCGTGGGCATCCAGTGGTAGTCGCCGCGCTCGACCCGCGCGGCGCTCCACAGGTGGTGGTGGGCATCCAACCGCGTGGCGGGCAGAACCTCGGTGGGATGAGTCATCGGCACTCCTGACGCGCGTCCGGGACGGTCGGCGGGCTCCGGGTTAGAACGCGGCCATGGCCGCCTCGACGACGATCTGGTCCTGCTCGCCGGTGCCCCCGGAGACTCCGACCCCGCCGACGACGTTGCCGGTGCTCCCGCGCAGCGGCAGACCTCCGGCGAAGATCATCACGCGGCCGTGCTTGGAGTCGGCGATGCCGTAGAACTGCTCGCCGGGCTGGGAGTTCTTCGCGAGGTCGCCGGTCGAGGTGTCGAAGGCCCGCGCGGTGAACGCCTTGTTGATCGAAATGTCGATGCTGCCCATCCAGGCGTCGTCCATCCGGATGTGGGTGACCAGGTTCCCGCCCGTGTCGACCACCGCCACGTTGCTCGGAGACCCGATCTCGCGGGCCTTCTGCTCGCCCGCGGCGATCACCCTGCGGGCATCGTCGAGGGACACTGTCTCGACCTGCCTCATCGTCTGCCCCTTCGGGGGCGGGTCGCCGGGTTCGGCGATTCGGCCGGTGTGTTCAGCTGGGCTGGCTGGGGTTGAGCACGACCTTGGTCCAGCCGTCGTCGCGGGCGTCGAAATGCTGGTAGGCCTCCGGCGCCTGGTCGAGAGTCAGGTTGTGCGACACGATCCAGGACGGGGTGATCTTGTTCTCGGCGATCAGGTCGCGCAGGTGGCGGTTGTAGCGTTTGACCGGGGCCTGCCCGCAGCCCATCTGCTGGCCCTTGAACCAGAAGCTGCCGAAGTCGATCCGGGCCTTGCCCTGCTGGGCCAGCTCGTCCGGGCCGCCCGGGTCCTGGGGGATGAACACGCCGACGGTGCCGATCCCGCCGGTGAACTTCACCGAGGCGATCAGGTTGTTGATCGTGAGCGCGTTGTCCTCGTTGCCCTGGGGATCGTGGGCCTGGTAGCCGACGCACTCCGCGCCGCGGTCGGCGCCACGGCCGCCTGTCTGCTCCATCACCTGGTCGACCGGGGAGCCCTTCGAATCGTCGATCGGGATCGCGCCGACCTGTTCGGCCAGCTTGAGCCGGTCGGGGTGGCGGTCGACGACCATCACCTTCGCCGCGCCCTTCACCGACGCCGACAGGGCGGCCATCAGACCGACCGGGCCGCCGCCGTAGATCACGATGGTCTCGCCGGGCACCAGGCCGGACATCTCCACAGCGTGCCAGCCGGTGGGCAAGATGTCGGAGAGCATCGTGTAGTCGTTCTGCTTGCCCTTGGCGTCCTCGGGCAAGCGCAGGCACTGAAAGTCCCCCCACGGGATGCGCAGGTACTCCGCCTGCCCGCCGGCCCAGCCGCCCATGTCGGCGAACCCGTAGGCGCCACCTGCCATGTCGGGTTCGTTGGCGGTCAGGCAGTAGTTGGTCAGTCCGTGTTCGCAGTTGCGGCAGTGCCCGCAGCTGACGTTGAACGGGGCGGAGACCATGTCCCCGACCCGGATCTTGTCGACGCCGCCACCGACCTCGATGACCTCACCGAGGTTCTCGTGGCCGAAGATGCGGCCCTGCTCGAAGTCGGTGCGGCCTTCGTACATGTGCAGGTCCGACCCGCAGATGTTCGTCGCCGTGATCCGCACCAGTACATCGGTGGGCTTCTCGATCCGCGCGTCCGGGACGTCATCTACCGAGACCTGGCGGGGCCCGTGATACACCAACGCCTTCATGATCTAGCTCCTCAATCTACGACTTCTCGAGAGATGGGCTGTGCCCGCCGACCTGCGCCCCGGGGCTTGGGACGGACCGGCCGGGGTCCTCACCCGACGGCGGCCGGGGCCGCGGCGAACTGCTCGACGATCGCGGCGCAGAACGCCGGCAGGTCGAACGGCGACCGGCTGGTGACCAGCAGCCCGGGTGGCCCGGTGTCGAGGCACACCTCCTCGTCGACGACCTCGGCGCCGGCGCGGCGCAGATCGGTGCGGATGCTTTCCCAGCTGGTCAGCCGCCGACCCTGGATCACATCGGCCTCGGCGAGAGTCCACGGCCCGTGACAGACCGAGGCGACCGGTTTGCCGCTCTCGACGAACGCCTTGACGAACCCGACCGCATCCGAGTTAGTGCGCAGCTGATCCGGGTTGACCGTCCCGCCGGGCAGCACCAGCGCGTCGTAGTCCCCGACCGCGGCCTCGGACACCTGCCGGTCGACGGTGATCGTGCCGGACGGGTCCTTGTCCCACTCCCGGGCCCAGAGCTGCCCGGGATGGATGGAGAGCACCTCGACCTGCGCGCCGGCGCCGTAGAGCGCCCCGCGGGGCAGGTCGAGCTCGACGCGCTCCACGCCGTCGGCAGCCAGGATCGCGACCCGCCGGCCGCGCAACTCGTTCGCCATGAGCGATCACCTCTCGTTCCATTGGTCCGGCTGCAGGCCGGGTACCTCTCGACGTGGGCGGTAAACCCCGAGCGCGCCGGATGGACGGTGTGGCTCGACCGAGCAGAGTCGTGTCGTCGTGTCGACGGTGCTGCCCGGCTCGCCCCGGTAGCGACGGCGATCTCGGCTGCGGTCGACGTCGTATGAGCGACGTACGGGCTCGTGACACGACAGTAGGGACCTGCCCCGGGCGCTCCCGAGACGGAATCCGCGCATCGACGGGCCGGAACCCGCACCAGCCACTCCCGGCCCCGCCACCCGCTGTCCCCGGCGGACTCACGGTGGGTTCAGGGTGGGGTCGCGTGAGACAAGGTGGCCGAGGGGGTGGTGGCGAAGCGACGCCGGTAGGCGGCAGCCAGGCGCCCGGCGTTGGTGAAGCCCCACCGGTGGGCGACGTCGATGACCCGCACACCGGGGCCGGCGGCGGCCAACTCGTCGTGGGCGCGATCGAGCCGGATCTGCTGCAGGTACTGCTTCGGGGAGAGGTCGAACTCGCGTCGGAACCCGGCCTGCAACGCCCGTTCCGACAGCCCCACCGCCCGGGCGATCCCGGCGATGCTCAGCGGCTCGTGGGCGTGCAGGCCGATGTACTCGGCCGCGTCGCGGATCGTGGAACGCGCCGAGCGCCGCTGGGCGCCCGAGCACAGCACCCGCGACCACGAGTTCGGCTGCCCCAGCAGCAGGGTGCCCAGCACCTGCTCGCGCAGCTGGGCGGCGGCCAGCGGGTTGACTTCCCGGTCCTGGGCCGTCCCGACCAGTCTCGCCAGCAGCAGCGCCTGGCTCAGGGCCGCCGGGGCGACCGTGGCGGAGTCCATGACCGGCTCGAAGTCCAGCCCGTCCACCTGACCGGGCATGTCGGTGATCATCCGGGCGGCCATGCGCCGCAGAGGCGTGAGCTCGACCCGCAGCACCAGCAGGGTCAGGCGGACGAGCACGGCCAGGTGTTCGCCCTCGAAGTCCCGGTGTGGGTGCGATGCTGATCCCCGGGCCCGGGAGGGGGAACACCGCATGCCACGCACCCGACGCCGCACACGGCGGCAGGGCGGTGCGGGAGCGCCCGAGGTGTAGATCAGATACGCCGGATGCCCGCCGTCACGGCGGTCGTCGGTGTCCAGCCGGGCGGCCGGCCGGTTCGCGATCTGCTCGGCGTCGGACCCCGCGCCCGCGGTGCGCAGCACGGCCGGTCCGCGCTGCGCGCACCGCTCCGCCAGGCCGTCCACCTGCTCCAGTGCGGACGTGGTGGTCAGCAGCAGGGCGGCCGAGGAGTCGTCGAGGATGTAGCCGATCCGGTCGGCCGGGAAGGCGACGTCGAGCGGGACGAACGTGGCGCCGGCCTTCAGCACGCCGAGCATGGCGGTGTAGGCCTCGACCGGGTCGTCCAGCAGCAGCCCGACGACGGCGCCGGGGCCGGTCCCGCGGCCGAGCAGGTGCCGGGCCAGCCGGTCCGCGCGACCGTCCAGCTCACGGTAGGTCGGCGTCCCAGGGTAGGTCGGCGTCCCAGGGTAGGTCGGCGTCCCAGGGTAGGTCGGCGTCCCAGAGTGGGTCCGCGTCGCCGCGCCGGTGTCCACCGCGACGGCGTCCGGGTGCCGGTCCACGGCCTCCTCGAAGACCTCCGCCAGCTGCTCGCCGGACCGGGTGCGCGGCCGCTCGATCTCCGTGCCGGGGACCAGCACCCGGTCGTCGAGCGGGCGGCGCGGGGTCGGCGAGGGCTTGGGCCGCGGCACCGGTGAGGGCCGGTACGGGAGATTCCGGCGGATCACCTGGGTGGGCTGCTCCGGGATGCCATCAGCGCCACCGAGACCTCCGGCGGGGGTCGACGAGTTGGACAGGTCCGACATGGGGTGCGGTTACCCGCAACGGCGCGGTGAATGTAGGAAAATGCTAGGAACATGCGCCGCGTCTCTCACCGAGATCGTTTTGAAGGGAACGGGTCGCGCTGCGTAGCGCCGGTGACCGTGGACGGGTTCAGGGATCTTCCATCAGCGTGTCGATCAAATCCCGCCCCAGGTCGGACGCGTCCCCGGGCATTCGAGATCGTTCTCGCCGAACCCGGAGAACGGGGCGTCGGGATGCGGGCCGACGATTCCGATCGCGCCGGCCTGAACGGGGTGAGCGCCGCGGCGACCGTTCCGTCGGGGTAGATGGCGAGAATCGTCGCGTTCCGCCGGGTCCTGCGCGGCAGCACGATGACGCTGGACATCACGCTTCCGCTGGCCGACGCCTTCCTTCAGACACGGCGACCGGTGTCTGCCGCCAGGGAAGCGGGACGACAGGGTCTCCGAGAAGGGACAGCGTCGTGCCACATCACCGCCGGCCGCGCTCTCACCGCCTGTCGATCACGGCCTGCGGTACTGCACGAGGGTCGATCACAGTGCGGTCGCGGTGGCACGACGACCGATCGGGACCGGGCGCCGCGGGAAGGGATGTGGGAGATGAGCCAGGCACGTCCGTCCGGCGGATGGCAGCGGCGGTGGTGACCGCCGCGGGCGAGCCCCCGAGGTGACCGATTTCGGGCGGGCACCGCCGCCGGGCCGGGCTGCGCGAGGTGGGCGAGAACCGGGTCAAGACCACGGTGCCCCCGCACGCATGGGCGCAGCGCGATCGGGTATTCGGCAGACGTGGACGCCACCTTCACCCTCACCCTCGACGGGCGGCCGAGGACGCTGACCGTCGACACCCGGACCACCGTGCTCGACGCGCTGCGCGAGCATCTCGACGCCGCCAGCCCGAAGAAGGGGTGCGACCACGGGCAGTGTGGGTCCTGCACCGTGCTGTGCAACGGTCGCCGGGTGCTGGCCTGCCTCTCCCTCGCCGTTGCCCACGACGGTGACGAGATCACCACCGCCGACGGGCTCGCGCCCGAGGGTGAGCGGCACGCGATGCAGGAGGCGTTCCTGGACTCCGACGCCTACCAGTGCGGCTACTGCACCCCCGGCCAGATCTGCTCCGCGGTCGGCATGCTCGCCGAGGCCGCCGCGGGGCACCCCAGCGCCGTGTCCGGCGACGTCGCCGCCCCGCCGGTGCTGGACCGCACCGAGATCGCCGAGCGGATGAGCGGGAACCTCTGCCGTTGTGCCGCCTACGTCAACATCGTCACCGCCATCGAGCGGGTCCACGCGGGGGAGGGCGCCCGATGAAGCCGTTCGCCTACGCGCGCCCGGACGACGCCGCGGACGCCGTCGCCACCGTCGCCGCCGACCCGGACGCCGCGTTCCTCGCCGGCGGCACCAACCTCGTCGACCACCTCAAGCTCGGCATCGCGTCGCCGACGACGCTGGTCGACGTCACCGCCCTGACCTCGGACCGCATCGACGACCTCGCCCCTGCCGACGGGGACACCGAGGGCGGTCTGCGGATCGGCGCCGCGGTGCGCAACTCCGACCTCGCCGCGCACCGCCGGGTGCGCGCCGAGTACCCGGTGCTCGCCGAGGCGTTGCTCGCGGGGGCGTCGGGGCAGCTGCGCAACATGGCCACCACCGGCGGCAACCTGCTCCAGCGCACCCGCTGCGCCTACTTTCAGGATCGAACGACCCCGTGCAACAAGCGCGAGCCGGGCAGCGGCTGTTCGGCGATCGGCGGCTGGGCGCGCTACCACGCGATCCTCGGGGCCACCCATGAGCCGGCGGGCGAGGCATGCGTGGCCACCCACCCCTCGGACATGGCCGTCGCGATGGCCGTGCTCGGCGCGCAGGTGCAGGTCCTCGGTCCGCACGGCGAGCGCTCGATCCCGCTCGAGGAGTTCTACCGCCTGCCCGGCGACGACCCGGCCTGCGACACCGTGCTGGGCCACGGCGAGCTGATCACCGCCGTCGACCTGCCCGCAGCGCCGATCGCCACCAACTCCACCTATCGCAAGGTCCGTGACCGGGCCTCCTATGCGTTCGCGCTGGTGTCGGTGGCCGCGGCGATGGAGGTCGTGGGCGGCCCGGACGGGCCGGTCGTGGCGGACGTGCGGATCGCGCTCGGCGGGGTCGCGCACCAGCCGTGGCGCGCCACCCGCGCTGAGGACGCCCTGCGCGGCGGCCCGGCCACCGACGCGGCGTTCCGCGCCGCCGCCGCGGCCGAGACCGCCGAGGCGCGCCCGGTCGAGTCCCCCGTCGGCGGCAACGCCTTCAAGATCCCTCTGGTCGCGGGCACGCTCGCCGCGGCCCTGCGCACCCTCGCCCACGACCCGTCCGCCGATCCCACCGAAGGGAAGCCCGGATGACCATCGCCCCGGACGCCATGGGGCGCTCGCTGCCCCGCATCGAGGGCGCGCAGAAGGTCGCGGGCACCGCCCGGTATGCCTTCGAGTACCCCGTCGTCGGCCCGCTCTACCTGCACCCCGTGCAGTCGACGATCGCCCGCGGGCGGGTCACGGCGATCGACACGAGCGCCGCGGAAGCCCTCGACGGCGTGGTCGCCGTCCTCACCCACGAGACCGCGACCCGCATGGCCGACACCTCGGACGCCGAGTTCGCGGTGCTGCAGGACGATGCGGTCGGTTTCCGCGGCCAGTACGTGGCCGCCGTGCTCGCCGAGCGCTCGGAGACCGCCCGGGAGGCGGCCGAGCTCGTCGGGGTCACCTACGACCAGCACGACCAGCACCTCGAGCTCGACGAGGACTCGCCCGATCTCTACACCCCCGACGTGGTCAACCCGAACTATCAGACCGACGAGACCGTCGGCGACCCGGAGGCGGCGCTGGAGTCGGCGCCGGTCACGGTTCGGCAGACGTACACGACGGCGATGACCCACAACAACCCGATGGAGCCGCACACCACGGTCGCGACGTGGGACGCCGAGGACGGCCGGCTGACACTGTTCGACTCCACCCAGGGTGTCTCGGTGGTCCGCACCGCCGTCGCCGGGGTGTTCGGGCTGGAGGCGGAGTCGGTCGACGTCATCGCCCCGCACGTGGGCGGCGGCTTCGGCTCCAAGGGCAACCTGCACGCCAACACCGTGCTCACCGCCCTCGCGGCGATGGCCGTGCCCGGCCGGGCGGTCAAGTACGCGCTGACCCGGCAGCAGATGTTCGACCTCGTCGGCTACCGGACGCCGACGATTCAGCACGTCGCGCTGGGGGCCGAGGCGGACGGGCGGCTCACCGCGATCGTGCACGACGTCGTCGAGCAGACCGCGCGGTTCAAGGAGTTCGCCGAGCAGACCGCGACCTACAGCCGCTCGATGTATGCCACCCCGACCCGGCGCACGTCGCACCGTCTGGTGCCACTCGACGTCGGTGTCCCATCGTGGATGCGGGCGCCGGGGGAGGCGCCGGGCAGCTTCG